>JAQSCZ010000116.1 GCA_029945665.1 bacterium
TAGTAGATAGCACAGGTGTTACTTTTAATTATGCCAATTACAATGCTATTAAAGTGGGATTTTATGATAATACTTGTAACTGGAAAAAACCAACTTCTATGCGTTTTCTATTTAATACATCGAATTATTATCCAAATTACGACAAATCAATCTCCTTTGAGAAATTACGATTTCGTTATGATGCCCCCACCGTCCCATTAATAAATGTTAGTGGTTCGAAGACTTTTTGCGAAGGCGATTCGGTTCGTTTAACATCTAGTATTTCTAATACCTACCTATGGAGTAATGGCTCAATAAATCAAAGTATTACAGTAAAAACATCTGGTAATTATACTGTAACTGTAAAGGATATTAAAGGTTGTCCTTTGCCTTCCGCCCCTTCAACAATTAATGTAAATAATGCTCCTATAGCATCTATTACAACAAATAAATCAACAACTTTTTGTGAAGGTGATAATGTCGTATTAAGTGCATCAAATGGTGCAAGTTTCTTATGGAGCAATAATGAAACGAGTTCAAGTATTACAGTAAGTAATTCCGGAACCTATAATTTAATTGTAAAAGATAATATTGGATGTACTTCATTGCCTTCAAATAATGTAAGCATAGTTGTGAATCCGCTTCCTACTGCACCGATTATTACTTCCAATAAAATTACAACTTTTTGCGAGGGTGATACAATAACTTTAACTTCAAGTTTGGCTAACTCCTATTTATGGAGTAATAATCAAACAACCCAGTCTATTCAAGTTTTAGGTGCAGGTGATTATTTTGTAAAAGCATTAAATATTTTTGGATGCTCGGCAGTTTCAACAAAAACATCAACAATAATGAATGTTATTCCAAAAACAGTGATTACTACAAATGGTCCAACAACATTCTGTGAAGGTGAATCAGTAGTCTTAACAGCTAGTCCAGCATTAGCATATTTATGGAGCAACAATGAAACTACTCAAAGTATCACTGTCGATGCTCCAGGAGACAATTATGTCGTTACTAAAGATATTAACCAATGTTTATCAATTTCTCCTAAAACGACAATATCAGTAAATCCAATTCCGGCAGTGCCAACTATTCAAGTAAATGGTGATCAATTGAATTCTAATTATCAAAATGGCAATCAATGGTTTTTAAATAATAATTTACTTCCGGGTGAAACATCACAAACCTTACTAGTCAAGCAAAATGGATTTTATAGTGTGCATGTGTCCAACACTTCCAATTGTCAGTCTGTTTCGGATCCTTACCATTTCACCAATTCAACAATGGTTTCATCTAATAATCTAAAAACGGATTTAAATATTGTTCCGAATCCAGGCACTGGGATTTTCCAAATAATTCAAACACGTGTTGAACCGTTTTCAATAACTATATACAACGCCATCGGGGAAATTGTCTATCAAGCCATGGAAGCTTCTACAACATTAGATTTGTCAATGTTTGCAAAAGGAATTTATCATTTCGAATTTGAAACAAATACTTCTAAAATCAATAAGAAAGTTGTATTAAACTAAATATTCAAAAGGAGTAAATAAGGTCGTAAAAAAAGATTACGACCTTATTTATTTATAATTTTTATAACTGAATTTGGCAAAAAACTAATAAGCCAGATGAGGACAGTTTTCAGACTATACATACATTTGAATGAATTTACAAAATAAGACCTAGCAATTTTTGTATGTCCAAAAACCATATTATCAATTCCCACATGTCTAAGCATTTGACTGTATTTAATCTTAAAATAAGCTTGCTTTTCAGGGAATAAATTCAAGTCAATTAAACGGCTATAGATATAAACTAAATTTTCATTTTTGTTTGGAGCTTTCCTAACTGTTTCCATATCATTATGCACTCTGTATTGGGTCAATTTTTCTGGAATAAAGTAGGCAGGTCTTTTTGTAGAAGCAAGCAAACAGGAAATCCAAAAATCATATGCTCCACTTACCTCCTGGAAAATAAAATTCAAGTCAATTGCATCTTTTCTGAATACTGCAGCCATTGCTAATGGAATTCCATTTTTCAATAGAACGAAATTTTCTAAGTGATCTAATTTCCCTTCGGGTAAACCGTTTCTGCCAAATTGATCTGAATTGCGATCAGAGTCAACGGAATTTTTAACTCCATTCTCATCGATGATCCAATGGTTGCTGAATGCAAGCACTAAGTTATCGTCTAATTCTAATGGCGCTACTAATTTTTCAAGAAAAGAAAACTCCCATGCATCATCATCGTTCAGAATCGCAATAAATTTTCCTTTCGATTCCTGCATTGCAATCTTAACATTTAATGCAACACCAATATTGATTTCATTGGCTCTGTATCTTAACTTTTCGGAAGTAAAAGCATTGCATATTGCTTTTATCTGTTGACTGTTAGAATCATCAGTTATTATAATCTCGAAATCTTGGTAAGTCTGATTTAAAACACTTTGAATAGCCTGTTGAATATACTGAGTTCTTTTATAAACAGTGATAATTACAGAAACTGTAGGAGTCATTTATTAATAGTTTTAATTAAATAGAAAAATATTGTTTAATAATAAGATTCTATGGTTTTTACAAAAGTATATAATTTGATGTATTAAATAACAAAGATGAAAATATATATTTAAAAAAAAGTATCAATTGATTTCTAAATTTTCAATTCTGAGTAAATAAATTGACAAATAAATCTTTTAAATATGTACTTAATCGTTTATTTAAGATTGAATTTTCAACATGTTTTATAAACAGTCCTCCTCAATATTTTTTAATATAAACAGCAATCATTCCAGTAAAATAGTACGTTTTGTTTTATTTAAGGGCCATATAATTATGAGAATTATTAGGATAAAACCCAAAAATGGAAGGTATCTAATATTTGGTAGGTGGAAAAATCGAGCCATTTGTTCAGTCCAAATATTAAATCCAATATAAGTTTCATAGTTTTCTAAATTAAAAGAGCCTTTGGTTTTAATGCCAAATTGTTTACCGCTATAAATTTCATTATTAAATCTTACCTTATGATAAAATAAAATACAAGTTGTTAAATAATCAGAAGGAGCAAATTTTTCTTCTTTTTGATTAAAAACAAGCTCTTTAATGTGGTGTATTTCTTGGTCTTTCACTAGGATACCAGGAATTTGAAAAATAAAACCCAATATACAAACAACAATTAAGATATGTTTTTTAATATTCGTTAACTTTCCATTTAACCAAAATGCAATAGGAACACACCAAAGCGCCATAACAGGAATTAGTAAACGCGGGCCCCACGACCAACCACCATACCACGACCACCATGCTGCGGTAGTGACTAAATTGACAGAAATTATTAAAAGTATCATCAAGGCTAAATTGAAATGAAGCTTGAAAAAATTCCGCCATCCAGCAAAAGCAAGAATAACAATAGGACAATAAAATATTATTCCTTTATCTATCGAAAATAACAATGCGGGAACTGTTCTTGGTAATTGGGTAAAAATAAAATCATTGGTTTCGCTCCCATAGCCAGATTCAAACGCATTTCCAAATCTAATAAAGTTAAGATATAACAAAATTAAAATACCTGTGATTATTGGGATTGCGAAATAGAGGCCTTTTTTAAAATCTCTATCTTTTATAAAATTCAATAAAAAATAAATAAAAATACACGGTAGATAAATAATCGAAAAAAGTTTCAACATTATTAAAAGTGCAAATGATGTGCCTGATAAAACAAGTGCTTTTTTGCTGTTAATTATTAAACCATATACAACCGATAACAATAAAGCAGATTGCTGAATTTCACTAAAATCATAAAGTGCATACCGCCAAAAAACAGATCCGATTCCTAGACCTAGTATAATAATGTTTGCATAATTTCTATGAACTTTAAAATGAAGTAATAACCTTTCAAACAGTATTAAGAATATGAAAATAAAGGGCAAATTGGCAAAAGAAATTAAAAATCCAACAAGGGCAACCTCAGAAAACCCAGTCAATTTTGAAACTACCTCTGCTGCATACACAAATGGAATATAATAAAAAGCTAACCCTATGCCATATTTTGAATAAACTTCTCCATTGACTCCATTAATTGTATACATTTTTGAACTAGGAACATTCAGATTTAATTTGCCTCTATCAATAATCGATTCAGCAGTTTTTACAGAATAAAAAGTATCTGATACTTCTAGGTAACCTTTTGCCGTAAAAATGTAAATGATTAATAAAACTAGGTATATTTTTCTTGAAGTTTTCATTCGTTTTTTATCTTCTTTCTGGTTTTTGTTTTGTAAATATACGAACTATTATCAAAAAGCACCATGATTCAATAATTTATTAGATTTTGATGTATGAAAAGCTGAAAATCAAATGTTCAATTAGATTTTTACAAATTATAACCTATTTTTGAAATTAAATTGTCGAATTCTAAATTGAGGATATTCAAAGCTATGAAGAAATTTATAAAAAAATTACTAGGTGTCGATGCCTATGCAAATTTTACACCTTTAAATAATTTAGTAAACCTCGGTTTTATTCACGGATTTTACGCTATTCCAGAAAATTATTTAGATAGCAACTCTATTTGTTATTGTATTGGTGCGGGAATTGATATTTCTTTCGATACAGAATTGGTTGTTAAATACAATAGCAATGTTTTCATTTTCGATCCAATGCCAGAAGGCAAAAATCATTACAACGAAGTTGTAAATGCCGTTATTTCACAGCAACCACTAGTAGTTGGAGCCGATCAAATTGAGCCATTTACCTATAAAATCAATCAATCACAATTGGATAAAGTGAAATTTATAGACATAGGCATTTGGGATCAAGAAACAATCGTAAAATTTTACGAACCCACAAAAGAAAACTACGCTTCTCATTCAATATTAAATTTGCAAAAATCAGAACATTTTATTGAGGCAAAAGTCGACCGTCTTTCAAATATTATGAAAAAGCTAAATCACACGCAAATAGATCTTATTAAAATTGAAATTGAAGGCGCTGAATACAAAGTAATAGAAACTATTATTGAGGACAAACTTGATGTTAAAATAATATTGGTTGAATACGATGAAATGCATAATCACAAAGGATATTCTTTCTTATGGAGAATTAAAAAATCCACTAATCTCATATTAAATGAAGGTTACAAAATGGTGTTTACCAATGATTTTTATAAACGAACCTTTATAAGAAACGATGTTTATGAAGAACTTATAAACTAAAAAGAATAAACTATATTCAACTTTTGGGGTTATACCGTTCGTTAATTAATTGTCTTTTAATCCCAAACGCATCTCCAATTTTACACATAAAACATGCATAAAGTGCATAGAAAGCTGTGAATAATGCTTTTACTTTTCCCATTCTTTTCTTTAAGTAATATACATCTTTTATAAAATCCCACGTATTTTCAGAACTTAGATGGTCAAAAGCTATAGATATTGATGGCGTCAATGAGTGTGCCGAGTGCCATATTCCGAAGGGTATATAAAGTGTTTCGCCTGGATTTAACACAAAATGTATTGGTGTTGCTTCCTTAAATTTGGGATATTTTTCATAATCTGGATTGAAGATATTTAACTTTGAACGGTAATTATCTCCGGGCTCTGGATATAAAAATTCATCCTGTCCCCTTGGAAAAACTGTAAATTCTTTTTGTCCAACCACCATCGTAACCCAAGCACTCAAGTGATAATAATCTAGATGTACATAAGGGAATTTAACACCCCTTCCACCGAAAAATATTTCTGTAGCATAGCCCCAGTGGCCTCTTTGAAATAACTCACTATCTACCCAATTGGGTTTTGCATAATTTAAATCAATTGGATCTATATATTCTAACAATTCGGGTAATTGGTGAGGAACGTCGAAAGTTATTGGATAAGGTGAAGGATTATCAGGTGTACTTTTTGAAATCATATCGATAACTTCATTCATTGAAAACTTTGTCCCTTCAAAGTCTGTGACCCTTTCACCAAATTTTTCTTTGAACCACTCCAATGAAAACTCTTTCATCCCCTTCCAATCTTTTGTAGCATTTGTAAAAACCAATGGAATACCTGTTTTTACATGGTTATTTATAAAATCATCGTAACTAATATCTGTTTTTCTAATTATTTCCATACCTAGTTTATCTTTATACTTGATTGAATTTTATTCTAAAATGATTCTTTTTTATTTTATTTTTATGACAATAACTATTATTTTATAACAGAAAGACCTTTATCGTATTACCCTCAAAAGCGGTATTTTATCAATAATAATCATTTCTAAAATTAAACGCTAAATCATCTTTTAATCCCCATAATATCGCCCACTTTACAAGCCATACAAGACAAAGTTGCATATCCTACATTGTAAGCCGCTTTTATTTTACCATATTCCTTTTTTAGCTTCCAAACATCTTTAATAAAATCTATTGAATTGTGGCTACTTAATTGATCAAATGCTACCGAAAGTGTTGGAGTTAAAGAATATGCAGAATGCCAAATGCCAAATGGAATATAAAGTGTTTCTCCTGGCCCAACTGTAAATGAGATTGGAGTTGCTTGTTTCATTAATGGAAAATTGTCGTAGTCAATGTCGAAAATATTGACTTGAGATCGCCAATAATTTGAAGGGTCAGGATATAATAAATGATCTTGTCCCCGTGGAAATACAGTAAATCTTTTTTCGCCATACAACTGATTAACCCAGGCGCTTAAATGATAATAATCTAAATGCACATAAGGAAACTTGCCACCTGGCCCTCCAATAAAAAGTTCAATGGCATTGCCCCAATGCCCTTTTTTAAATAATTTACTATCTATCCAGTTTGGTAGTGCATAATTTAACCCTACTGGTTGAATATATTCCATTAATTCAGGCAGTTGATTGGGAATGTTATATAAAAATGGATATGGCGCTGGATTTGACTCAGTGCTATTTTCAACCAAATCAAGTATTTGATTCATAGTAAAATCCTGATTATTATGACTTGTTAGCCTTTCTCCAAATTTGGATCTCAGCCAATCCGGCGTCAATAATCCATTGGCTTTCCATACTTTCGAAGCATTGGTAAAAACAATTGGAATGCCTGGTTTTACATGGTTCTCAATAAATTCCTCATATGATATTTCCGACCTTCTTACGATTTCCATTATCTTTTTTTAGTAGTTTATATTGCAATAATAAACATAATATTCGTATTGTTTGCTTGATATTAATCAGTTTGTTAAATTATTAGGAAATTGAAAAATATGTATATTATTAATGTCTATTTTCGAATTAAATGCCAATGAAACTATATAATCCTTGCCGAAATCAATTGTACCAACGGTCCAATTTAAATGACTACTTATTTTTTGAGTTTGTATTGTGTGAAGACCATCCAAACTAGGTACCTCATCAAACCTATCGTCAATTCCTTTACCTGTTGCTTTAACCAACGCTTCCTTTCTTGTCCAAAGTGAATAAAATTGCTTGTGGGCATTATCTTTATTATATTTAATTGAATCTCGCTCTAATTGACTAAAACTTCGGTCAATTATGTCATTATAATTAAATAATAAATCAATTTTCTCTACATCAATTCCCACAGAATATTCGCAAAAAGCAATGGCAATTAAATTTCCACTATGTGAAATATTAAAATGTAAATCCTTTAAGTTTTGTAAAAATGGTTTATGGTTTTCATTTTTATCAAATTCTATCCTACGCGGTTCAATATTTAAAAATTTTGATAATAACAATCTTAAATAAGCTTTGGATATAATATATCTTTCAGTATCTTTCTGTTGCCTATATGACTTAGATTTTATTTTTTCTTCAAGACTTAAAAATTCATACAATTCAGATAATTTAAGGACTTGACTTTCAATATCAATTAAAAAAACATTTAAATCTTTATTATTAAACGCATATTCTTTTGAAATCAGTTCTGAATTTAAAGAGACTCCACAATTAATTGAAATAAAATCGGTATTATCTTGTTTCATGAATTCTTTTTTATGTTTTCATCATTGCATCCTTGAGTTATTTTTATAAATTATTTATCTTTAGCAGACAAATATATAACATGGTGATTTAAATAAACTACATGTCGAATTATATCTCTGTTTAACTTGGGTCAAAATCAATGACAATTTTAACTGAAATATTATCACAAAGAAAATTTATCCAATTTTGTCATTTTTATTTCTATCCAATATTTTTTGCAACACAGCTGCAAAATTTTTATTGTTGGGTGGTAAAATCATATCATCATGATCACCTTCCACTTGATGCACATTAATTTCTCCATTTACAAATGCTTTCCAACCCATGAATTTTGGATCTTTTTGAAAATAAACCTTCTTTTTTGCAATAAATAAATCAAGATTTTCGTCATATGGTTTCAAAATATATTTCTTAAATGCAATATCATTTTTTTCCATTGCCGTTTGCAAGTCATTGTGAATAGTATCCAAAACAACTTGGTTTTTGAATCCTAATCGTCTTTTAAATGAAATAAACCGCAACTGCCAGCACATTAAATAATATTCATACGTTTTCTTTGGATATTTCATCAAAGATTTAAAAAAGTAGGATATACTAGGGAAAATATTTTTGAACAAGCGCTTTATTTTACTTTTCGTATCATTGTTATTATATTTTTCAATTTCATATAAATCAAAATCAAAAACCGCTAAAAGTTTAATTTTTTTCCCCATTGATTTTAATTGCTGCGCTATTTCAAATGCTATTAATCCCCCAGCAGATAAACCTGCAACAGAATAAGGCCCTGTTGGATTTTGTTGTAAAATTTCAGAGATATAGTATTTCGCCATTTCTTCAATCGAATCCAAAGGTTCATCTTGACCATCTATACCCAAAGCTTGTAAGCCATACACTGGTTGATTTTTATCCAAATGCTTAACTATATTACTAAATATTAGGACACCTAATCCTCCTCCATGTACTAAATAAACCGGTAATTTGTCCCCATCTGGTTGAATTGGAACCAAACACTTCCATTTAATATCAGAATTTTCTGTATCAATAAATTTAGCCAGTTTTTCAATTGTTGGAAATTCAAATAAAGATGACATTGGCAATTTTATTCCAATTTCTTTTTCTAACTTAAGTATTAATCTAATAGCGATTAGCGAATGTCCACCGATTTCAAAGAAATTGTCACTTATCTTAATATTTTTAAGGCCTAATAACTCATTCCAAATGCTTACTAATAAAGATTGAGTTTGATTAAAATTGGAAACTGTAACATTGCCTAAATTAATTGCATCGAGACCAGGTAATTGCTTTCTATCAATCTTGCCATTTTTAGTTAATGGTATTTCATTTAATTTTATAAAAAAAGAAGGAACCATATAATTTGGAAGCTTAGATTTCATAAATTCTCTTAATACCTCTCTGTCTATTTCTATATTTGAAACATAGTAGCCTATAAGTGCACTATCCTGTTGTTTACCATCAATTATTGTTACAACGGAATCTATTATTCCAGGATAAGTTGCTAAAATATTTTCTATTTCTCCTAACTCAATTCTATAGCCTCTTAATTTTATTTGGAAATCTTTACGACCTATAAATTGTATATTTCCATCTGCTTGCCACCTTCCAATGTCTCCAGATCTGTATAACTTTTGGCTGGGATTAAATGGATTGTCAATAAACTTTTCATTTGTTAATTGTGCTTGATTCAAATAACCTCTCGAAACACCATCACCTCCTAAAACAATTTCTCCATTTACTCCAATTGGAGCAAGTTTATCGTCTCTATCTAATATATACGCACTACTATTGCTTATTGGTTGGCCAATTGGTATGTTTTCCATCGGTCGTTCAAATCCATATGTTAAAGAAAAAGTAGTATTTTCTGTTGGTCCATAACCATTAATTATTTTCAATTGAGGATATCTATTAATTAATTTATTTATATGTATTGATGATAATTTATCTCCACCAGCTAAAAGAACTTTTAATCCTTCAAATAAATTTATATCCGCATCTACTAATTGATTTAGCCAACCTGCGGTAAACCACATTATTTCTATCTTATATTTCTTTATCTCCTCGGATAACAGTTTAAAATCTAACAAGGTTTTTGGGGAGCACAATACCAATGTGCCTCCATTCAACAACATACTCCAATATTCAAATGTTGTTGCATCAAATGAAATCGCACCAGTCGACAATAAAACCTCACTCCCATTCAAATCTATATAATTAGTAGATTTGACCAATCTTACAACATTCCAATTCTCCACCATTACCCCTTTAGGTTGACCAGTTGACCCTGATGTATAAATTACATATACCAAATCACTCGGTTTGTTGATATGAGATAAATTACTACTACTATATTGGGATTGATTTAATTGGAATTTTGTCAATAATTCTAAATCGATAACAACTTTGCATTGACTGTTCGTTTTTAAATAATCTATTCTTTCTTGGGGATACTCTGGATCTATTGGAACATATGCTCCGCCGCTTTTTAAAACCCCTAAAATTGCTATTATCAACCATTCACTCCGTTCTAATTGAATCCCTATTAAATCATCTGATTCTATGGCATATTCTTTTCGCAAAAAATCACCCAACTGATTGCTTAGCGAATTTAACGCATCGTAGCTATATGACTTTTCTGAATAAACGAGTGCCCGATTGTTGGGCGTTTGGCTCACCTGACTTTCAAATAAACTAACTACGGTTTCCGTATTTGGATAGGCTTTTTTTGTGTCGTTAAATCGTTCTAATAATTCTTGACGCTCCAAAACACTAAGGTATTCTATCTTTTTTATTAACTCATTGGGTTGAGCTAATAATGCTTGCAACAGATTTTCTATATGCAGACAAATACGGCTAGCAGTGGCTGATTCAATTAGTGTTTCATTATATATTAATTTTAATTCAATTCCAGAAACGCCTTGTTTAAACTTAAAATGCAAATCTTGAACCCCAATTGCCTCTTCAGAAAAATCTACAATTTCTTGTGTATCGGTATCTTCTATGCTTATTTTTATATCAAACAAACCATTGCCACCACTTTGAGGCGGTAAGGATAATTCGCGTAACAAATTTGATAATGTATAAGCTTGATGTTTTAATCCAGCAACTATATTCCCTGTAGAATCCTTAAGTATCTCATTAAATGATTTTTCGGACGTTATATTTTGACGAATGGCTATGGTCTTATGACTTGCTGATTTATAACCAACAATGAAATCGATATTGCTTGTGTACTTGTACAAAAATACTTCTACTAAACTCAATAAAATTGACGATTTAGAGACATTATGCGATATTTGAAACTGAATTAAATTTGAAAAAACAGGACTTGAAAATGTATGGTTAAATTCTACTAATTTTGGAACTGTTTGGCCTCCTCTCAAATGGTCGTATGGAAAATCGATGGAACCTAATTCGCCTGAAAATAATTGCAAATAATAGGAACGTGATAAGTCTAATTCATCACTGATATTATCTACAGGTGCACTTAATTGAACTGGAGAATGTATTGGATGCAGACGAAGCAATTGCTCTAACTTCTGATTTGGATCAGAAATAATGGATCGCAAAAGCAATTCAAAATCCTGCATCATTTTAATGATAGTACTTCGCTCAAATAATTGGCTGTTATACGACCATTCTAGTTGAATCCCCTTTTTATTGTTCCAAATATTTAAATACAATTCAAAGTTCTCGAATTCTCTTGGATTGCTAAATAGTTCAAAATTTAAATTATAAAAAATGGTATCACTTTCCATTTCAGTATCAATATTAAACACGACTGGCACCAAAGGTATTCGAGATGATTGTCGAGGAAGTTGGAGTTTTTTAATAAGTGACCCAAAGGTTAGTCTTTGGTGTTCAAAGGCGTCTAATATTGCAGATTTTCTTGCCTTTAGATACTCATGAAAATTAAATTGTGCGTTAGGATAACTCCTGATTGGCAATAAACTTACGCAATGTCCAACAAGTGAGTAATAGCCTGAAACCAATTGTCCTGCAGTAGGCAAACCTATGATGATATCTTCTTGACCTGTATAAGCATGAAGAAATAATTCGAAAGATGCCAATAATGTATTTACCAAGCTACAGCCTTCTTTTATTCCAATTAACTTCAAAGAATTAATTAATTCGTGATCAATTGAAAAATCAATTCTCGAACTTTTATAGGTTCTTGGATTTGGCCGAATATGGTCTGTAGGAATATTGAGTACAGGAATGTTTTTCGAAAACTGGCCTAACCAAAAGTTCTCGTTTTTTTGATATTCACTACTTTTAGAAAATTTAATTTGCTCAACTGCATAGTCACTAAACTTATTGGCTAAAGGCAAATCAGGCATTAAATTTTGTGTATAAGCAGAATACAATTTACTTAAATCTTGGATTAGCAAACCAATCGACCAACCATCACAAATAATATGATGGGCTGTTACAGTAAAGAAATAACTTTCTTCTGATAATTTAATTAGGTTAAATTTAAAGAGAGGGCCATTTAGTAAATCAAATGAATTTAAAACTTCTTGAATTTTTGAATCCTCTATAAATTTATTTTTTTCAACTTCGGTTAAATTAGATATATCACTAAATTCATAATTTAATGGCAATGTTTTAAATATTAACATTGAACTTCCATCTTCAGTAAATGCCGCTCGTAGGGCTTCGTGTCTTTCTAATAATGAGGAAAGCGCCAAATCAAAAGCAGCTTTATCGAGATTACCTTCAAATTTTACTGAAACGGACTCATTAAATGCCCTATTTGCATCGTCACCTCCAATTTGACAAGCAGTCCAAATTTCTAATTGCGATTCAATAGTTGGGAAGGAGTTTAATACTTCCGGCCCTGCAAATGGATCGAATTCAAATGTTGTATTAATTGACATAATGGTAAATGTTTCAATCTACCTTGTAATTTTATTATTGATTCAAGTCCAAGATTTTTTGAAATTCAGATGCAAATGTAATAATATTTGGAGGCATAATCATCTCATCATGATCACCTTTTGCATCGTGCCTAAAAATTTCCCCCTTTATAAATACTTTCCAACCTAAATAGACTGGATCTTCTTGGAAATTCACCTTATCACTTGAAACGAATAAATTTAAATTCCCTTTGTAAGGCAAAGGATTATAGGCTCTAATTGCTTCGGTATTTTTATGTATTACATTGTCAATATTTAAAAACACAGTATTCATCTCTGAATTAGGTTTAATTCCCAATCTCGATTTCATTGAAATAAATCTTAATTTCCAAAGTAATATATAATATTTAAATGTTCTAATTGGTTGTTTGAATATTGATTTAATGCTAAATATTAAAATGGGAAAAAAGAACTTAACTTGTCTGCCTAATTTTTCTCTTATAGAATAAGTTCTTTTAGCCTCAGCAATATTAAAATCAAAAACAGTAAGCGATTTTACAACTTTACCTAATGCTTTTAATTGCTGAGCCATTTCAAAAGCTATAAGTCCTCCTGATGAGTGACCGGCGAGCGAATAAGGTCCCTCTGGATTTTGTTCAAATATCTCTGATAAATAAAAGGATGACATCTCTTCAATGGACGTCAATGGCTCTTCTTGTCCATCAATTCCCAAAGCTTGAAGTCCGAATAAAGGTTGTTCATTGTCTAAATATTTGCTTAAATGATGAAATACCATCACACCTAAACCGCCACCATGTACAATATATAAAGGCACCTTTTTACCCTTATTTTTAATAGGAACCAGCGATTTCCATTGCTTTACCACTTCATTTCTTTCTAATAGTTTCCCCAACTTTTCAATTGTGGGATACTCAAACAAAGTGGACATTGGTAATTTAATGCCTGTCTCATTTTCTAACCTAATTACTACCCTTATGGCAATTAATGAATGCCCTCCTAATTCAAAAAAATTAGCAGTTTTGCTTATATTTTCAATTTTCAAAAGATCACTCCAAATTCTTGCCACTATTTCCTCTTCTGAAGTCGATAATATATTGATTGAAGAAATTGTTCGATTAATTTTATGCTGTAAAAGTAATGTTCGATTAATCTTACCACTTGGAGACAATGGAATTTCAGCCAATTGCTCAAAAAACGAAGGCACCATAAATGCTGGCAATTTGGCATCAATATACTTTCTTAAATCAGTTATGTCTATAGTTTTATTGGCAACGATAAAGGCAATTAAAAATTGATTTTCATCTTCACCTTTTGAGATAACTATTGAACGTTCAATCCCAGGATAGGTGTTTACAATACTTTCTATCTCCCCCGCTTCTACCCTATAACCTCTTATTTTTAACTGAAAATCTTTTCGCCCTTGAAAATCTATTTGACCATTCTCTAACCATTTTGCACTATCGCCAGTCTTATAAAGTCTTTCACCTGTATTAAATGGATTATCAATAAATTTTTCTAATGTTAAACTACTATTGTATAAATAACCTCTCGTAACACTATCTCCACCAATGTATATTTCACCATATACGCCAATAGGACAAAGCTTGTAATTTGAATCGAACAAATATATAATTGTATTTGATATAGGTGAACCTATTGGAATTTTATTATCCGATTTCTTTATTTCTGAAAAAATAACTCCAACAGTCGTTTCTGTTGGTCCGTAATGATTAATAATTTGTATCGATTTATTGTCCTTTTTAATTTTTGAAATATCAATTGCATTTATCTTATCTCCACCAACAATTAATAATCTTAATTTTAGAGAAGCAATAAAAAACTTATAACTTTCTTCATCGGATAGTATGAGATTTAAATGTGATGGTGTTATCTTGATAAAGCTTATTTTATTCTGATTTACATAATTCGCTAAATCCCTTGGAGATTTTATAAGCTCAGAACTTAAAACAAATAAAGTAGAACCAGCCAGTAAGGCCCCAAAAATACTTGTATTAACGCCATCAAAGGTAAAACTTGACAATAAAATTGTTGCATCTTGAATCCCAATATTGAATTGATTAATAAACCAAGTAGTATAATTAACCATATTTTTATGTTCAACCATCACCCCTTTTGGTTGCCCAGTTGAACCTGAAGTGTAAATTACATAAACCAAATCACTCGACTTATTGATACTTATTAAGTTTGAAGTGCTATAGTTTGAAATATGCGTTTGGAATTTCAACAACAACCCTGAATCTATGACCACTTTGCATTGGCTGTTTGATTTTAAATATTCAATCCTTTCTTGTGGGTACGATGGATCGATTGGAACATAGGCGCCACCACTTTTCAATACGCCTAATATTGATATTATTAACCATTCACTCCTTTCTAACTCAATGCCTATTAAATCATCTGCCCCTATTGCATATTCACTTCTTAAAAACGCTCCGAATTGATTGCTTACTGCATTTAATTCCGAATAACTATAACGCTTATCTTCATAAACCAATGCCGTATTTTCAGGTGTTTGACTCACTTGCAATTCAAATAAACCAGTTACTGTTGATGCTCTAGGATAGTCGGTTGTTGTATTATTAAATGTTTCTAATAGCTCCAATCGCTCGGCTGAACTTAAGTAGTCTATTGCTTTAATTGGCTCGCTAGGTTTACTTATTAAATCATGTAGTAAGCTAACTAAATGTGTCAATATTCGTTCGGCTGAACTTAACTCTATTAACGATTGGTTATATATTAAATCAATCGAAAGTCCTTCTTGGGTTTTATGGAACCTGAAATCTAAATCTTGAATACCGACCGATTCTGCAGAATAATCAATGGTGTTGTCTTGGACAGAATCTTCTATACTTATTTTTATATCAAATAAACCATTGCGACTTGTATGCGGTGCTAAAGATAAATCTCGCAACAAATTTGGTAGGGTATATTGTTGGTGTTTTATACCTTCGTTAACTCCCAATTCAGTTTGACTTAGGACGTCATAAAAACTATTTTCTGATGAAATATGTTGTCGAAGTGCCATGGTCTTGTGGCTGGGCGATTTAAATCCTATTATAAGCTCTTGTTCGCCAGTATATCTGTATAACAAGACATCTACTAAACTTAATAAAATTACTGAAATTGAAGTGTTATGAGATGTTGCGAATTGAAGCAATTCTGTAAAATGATCGGACGAAAATACTAGACTTAATTGACCCAAAGTATGCTCTGAAAAACCATTGCGCGATTTGTCAAATGGAAAATCCAATACACTTAATTCTCCAGAAAATAATTCTAAATAATAATTCCGAGATAAATCTATCTCAGAGGTTTGAGTGGTTATAACCGATTCCTTTAACTTAGATAGAACTTGAATGGGATTTTGTCTCAGTAATTGTTCCAACTTTTGCTCTGGGTTGGAGACAATTGAATGCAACAATAACTCGAAATCACGCATGATTTTTTCAATGGTGCTTCGCTCAAACAATTGGTTATTGTAAGACCACTCTAATTGTAAGTTTTTTTCACTACCCCAGATATTCAGTGAAAATTCAAAATTCCTAAATGCCTTGACATTACTGATGGTTTCAAAATCCAAATCACGAAAACTAACCCCTTGATCCATTTCCATATCAACATTAAATACCACTGGTAAAAGTGGAACCCTAGAAGGATCTCTTTCAATCTTCAGGTTTTTCAACAAACTACCAAAAGTAAATTGTTGATGCTCGTAAGCGTCAAGGATTTCAGATTTTCTGTATTTCAAATATTCCAGAAAATTAAGTTCATCATTTATTCGACTTTTTAGCGGTAAAAGATTGACACAGTGACCTACTAAATTAAATCGACCTGTGGCAGATTGATCTGCAGCCGGCAATCCAACGATTATATCTTTCTGACCTGTTATTTGAGATAGGAACAATTCGAAAGCAGCTAGTAAAGTGTTAACCATACTGCACCCTTCCTTAATACCAATTGATTTTAATTTATTTAATAAATTGATATCTATGATATTATCAATTCGTTTACTTGTATACGTTTTTTTGAATGGTCGTATAAAATCAAAAGGCAAGTTTAAATCAGGAACAATATTTTGATGTTTGTTAACCCAATATTTCAAATTGTCGCTATATATCGTCCCATTTACAAACTCCGATTGTTCCATGGCATATTGACTAAAAGAATCTGGTTCTTTCAATTCTGGCAATGTGTTATTACAGTAGGCGTTATAAAACTTACTTAAATCTTGTAAAATAACACCTAATGACCAACCATCACAAACAATATGATGCGCATTGAAAATAAAGAAAAAGCTGGAATTACTGAGCTTGTAAAGACTAAATTTGAAGAGAGGTCCATTTAATAAATCAAAGACAAAAAGTGCATCGCTATCAATAGATTGTTTAATTTTATTCTTTTGGATTACATTATCTAAATTAGATAAATCTTCATATTTATAATTAAATGGTACTTCTTTAAATACCATCATTTTGCTACCATCAAGACTAAATGCAGAATGCAGCGCTTCATGTCGATATACAATAGAAAGCAAAGATTCTTCAAATGCCTTGATATTTAATTCGCCATCAAATTTTAAGGATATGGATTCATTAAAACCTCTATTTGCATCATCTCCGCCTATCGCACAAGACAACCAAATCTCCATTTGAGATTCAGTTGTTGGAATAATATTAATTATTTCTGCACCTGAGAAAGGATCGAATTCATTGAAATTTGCATTGAGAATTGAATCCTTTGAATCCATTTAAATTTGCGTGATATTGAGTTGTAAAAATTTACCAGGTTGATTAGGATCGCTTATAAACCAGGCAGGATCACCATTTCTATCTCTTCCTAATTTTGCGCCTGGAACAGGCGGATTCATAGCACTTAAACTAACATGGGTTGGTTCAATTGTATTTGTTGGATAGAATCGAGAATTAATTAATGTTTGAATTGACTTCTCAAACATTTTTATAATGGTTTGAATTTCGACTTCGGTATGTGCTTCGGTTATAAAACATGGAAATCCATCCCAAATATGAATACCCTCAAACCTCAACAAAGAAAACAAAAGTTCACTATAGGGTATTTCTTCTTTATATTTTACTTTCCATAAAGAGCCATAATGGGCTACAAAAATGGGCAATTTATATTTTTCAAAGGCTTCATTTAATGCCTTGGCTAAAATATCCGTTTTTGCTGTCATTTGGTTTTGCAAATCTCCCCCCTTCAACTTCATATAATTTAAGGAGGCTTTGGCTGCTGCCAATGCCAAAGGATGCCGAACAAATGTGCCTGCAAAATAGGTTACTCCAATTTCAGGATAAGAATCATCTTCATATTGCCAATGGCCTCCATCAAGGGCATCCATAAAGTCCTTTTTACCTGCTATTACCCCAATTGGAATACCTGCTCCAACAACCTTACCATATGAGGCTAAATCTGCTTTAATCCCAAATAAGGCTTGGGCTCCTCCAGGATGCATTCGAAATCCTGTGATTACCTCATCAAAAATTAAGGCAGTGCCTGATTCAGTCGTTATTTTTCTTACTTCTTTTAAAAACTCTATTGGAACAAATTCAGGTCTACGGCTTTGAATAGGCTCAACTAAAACTGCAGCCAACTCATGTGCTCTTTCTCTAATAATTTTCAAACTTTCTTCTGTTCCATAGTCTAAAATTAGCATATTTTGCACCGCTTCTGGCATGATGCCTGGAGCGGCCGGGAAAGATTTTAATTTCTTGGTTCCCCGAACGATTACTTCATCTACTATACCGTGATAAGAGCCATTAAAAGCCACAATTAAAGATCTGCCTGTTACTGTTCTCGCGATTCTCATCGTTCCTAACACAGCTTCAGAACCTGTACTACAAAGCGCTGCTCTGTCTTGTCCTGTTAATTCACAAATTAAATCACAAACCTCCCCTGCCAATTCATGCTGAGGTCCAACTTCATATCCGTTTTCAATTTGTTCAAGTAATGCATTTTTAATTATTTCAGGTTGATGACCTAACATTGAAGAACCAAATCCATTTAATGCATCGATATATTCATTTCCATCGATATCCCACAATCTTGTTCCTTTTGATTTATTAACAACTATTGGATATACAATTTCTTTAGTTAGAGGTCTAAAACCAGAGACAACCCTTGGATCAGCCATTGTCATTCTGTTTTTTTGAGCGTATTGTTTACTTTTAATAGTTTTTTTGTTATACTCATTCGTAAATTCTCTCAAAAAATCAGATTGTTTAGGATTGAGTTCCACTTTTTGCTTTTCAATTCTAGCTGTCGCTCCAAACGGCTTTTTAATCTCTTCAACCTCCTCTGGACTAAGACCATTAAAATTAGCACTGTTATTATTCGAATTAATTGGATTCGAAATGTGATGTGAAGCAATCTTTGAATTCCCGTTTTGCAGCAATGCCACTTGATTTGACAACATTTGAATTTGTTGAGCAATCAAGCCAATTGCCGAATCATTTGAATTCAATTGTTGTACATTATTTACCTGAACATTATTATTGTTGGCATGCGTTTGAATTGTATCTTCTTTAGGTAAATTTGAATCTAAGTATTCTATTAAACGTTCAGGAGTTGCGTAGGACTCATTTAATTGCCTAAATGTAATTGGAAGTCCAAATTCTTTCTTAAATGTAATAGCCACTTGTGTTAGCAGCAAAGAATCTAATCCAATTTCCAAAAAGCTCATATTGGGGGAAACATTGCTCATTTCAAGACCAGAAGCATCCTCTAATAATTCTAATATTTTCTTAAAAAGTTTTTCTTTTCTCATAGTTTCTGTCGTTTTAATTGAAGAAGTTTCTATTTGACTAGATTCTTCAAATATATAATTATTTTTTATTTCAGTGTTATAAATATTAAGATCTACATTATCAATTGGTTCTACCCATAGTTTTTTCTTATCAAAAGAATAGGTCGGTAAATTTAACTTTATTCTATTTTGATTAGAATAAAAAGCATTCCAATTTGGCTGCAAACCACACAACCATAAGTTACCTAAAGCCTTTAAAATCGTATACCTTTCAGTTTTGGATTCTGATCTTTCGAGGCTGTAAAAGACATTTATTTTTTTACTTCCAAATTGCTGCCTAGCTAAAGTGGCCGTTACATTTCCTGGCCCTACCTCTAAAATCAATGGGTTTTCAAAAGTTAAAATGGTATCCAAAGCTTGAGAAAACAATACGGTTTTCCTTAAATGATTTGCCCAATATTCAGGATTTAAGGCTTCTACATCTTTCATCCAAGTACCGGTAACGGTGGAAATGATAGGCTTATTGGGCCTATTTAATTTCACCTTACTAATTGTTTTTTTAAATTCGATAACAGCAGGATCCATCATTGATGAATGAAATGCATGACTTGTTACAAGTACACGATTTGGAATTTCTAAGCCATCTAGTTTTTTAGAAAACATGGCAATTTCCTCGTCATGACCCGCAACGACACATAATTTTTTACTATTTACAGCAGCAATAGAGATATTTTTGGGAATAATCTGGATCAAATCATCAGCTTCCATTCTTACAGATAGCATACTGCCAGAAGGCAATTGACTTACAAGGATACCCCTCGTAGCAATTAATTGAAGGGCATCCTCCAATGAGAAAACACCGGCTAAACAAGCTCCAACAAATTCACCAATACTATGTCCGCAAAAAACACTCGGCTGAATTCCCCAACTCATCCATAATTTTGATAATGCATACTCAGTAATAAAAATTGCTGGTTGTGTAAACTTGGTATTTTTCAATAACTCCTCACTTGAAGCGTCATTTGAAGTTGAATAAATAATGGACCTAATATCTAACCCTAAATACTTTTCAAGTATTGCAGCACAGTAGTCAATCGTATTTTTATATTCAATTTCATTTTGATAAAGCTCGAAGCCCATATTAATATATTGAGCCCCTTGACCAGGGAACGTAAAGACAATTTCATCCGGTGCTTCATTCAATACCTTCGAATCTGCTCCCGAAACATTTTCTAGCAATAACTGATTTATAAAGTCTTCACTTGAAGAGGCCACAACAAACCGTCGGTGATTAAAATCTGCCCTGAAATTTTGAAGGGTATATGCAACATCTGCTATATTTAGATGCTTACTATTTCTTAATTGTTCAGCTAGTATTCGAGCGAATCTCTCCTTACTTTCAGCGCTTTTGGCCGACCAACTAATCAACTGATAACCTGAACTTGGATCTGAGGTAAATTGCTTGTTTTGATACTCTTCCAGCACAATGTGTACATTCGTTCCACCGACTCCAAAAGAACTTACACCAGCCCTCCGAATAGATTCTGACTTCCAATCGCTCAATTTGTTATTGACGTAGAAAGGACTGTTTTCAAAATCTATATGGCGATTTGGCTTGTTGTAACCAATTGAAGGAGGTAATATTTTGTGATGAAGTGAAAGCGCCGTTTTAATTAAACCTGTTACTCCTGCTGCTGCAGTTAAATGTCCAATATTACCTTTAACAGAACCTATTGCGCAAAATTGATTTTTAATTTGATTGCCAAAAGCCAAATTTAAACCTTCAATTTCAATTGGATCACCCAGAGGAGTTGCCGTTCCGTGTGTTTCAATATATTGAATCGTTGAAGGTTCAATATTGGCATTTTGGAGTGCCATGCCAATTGCACCTGACTGACCCACTGCACTAGGCGCGGTAAAACTACCTTTGCCACTCCCATCATTATTAACCCCAACGCCTTTAATAACTCCATAAATTGTATCTCCATCGTTTATTGCCGATTCTAAATTTTTAAGTAAAACCACGCCTGCACCATCGCTAAAAACGGTTCCACTTGCTGAATCATCAAAAGGTCGACAATGTCCATCTGAGCTAAACATCGCACCTTCTTGATAAATTTGACCGCTGTATATTGGAACAGTTACACTTACTCCGCCCGCAACGGCAATATCACATTGCCCATTTCTTATACTTTCTACAGCTTGTGATACAGCCAGTAATGAGGTGGAACAACCTGAATAAACACTAACAGCAGGTCCCTTGAGATTAAGTTCATAGGCAGTTCTCGAGGCTACATAATCCTTCTCATTCACTGACATTACTTGAAATCCGCCAACTTGATCAATTAGTTTTTTATTTGAATGGACATTATTAATATAGTAAGTATTGTTTCCTGAACCTGCGTAAACCCCAATCAAACCGTCATATTTCTGAGGTAAATAACCTGCTTTTTCAAGAACCTCCCATGTAATTTCCAAGAAAATACGCTGTTGCGGATCCATTAAAGCCGCCAACTTTGAATTAATTCCAAAAAAGGCCGCATCAAATTTATCGGCATCTTCAATAATACCTCTTGCTGACACATAATCAGCATCATTTTTAATTGAATCTGGAATATGTGAATCCAACTCTTCTTTGGTAAAAAACTTAATAGTCTCTTGACCTTGCTTTAAAATTTCCCACAATGCCTCAATGGTTGGAGCACCGGGAAAACGACCAGCCATACTAATTATAGCAATATCTGAAGAATTCCCACTTATTTTTGTGTGTTTTCTATTTTTTATAATGCTCTGATTTTCAGGCGATAAAAACAAACTAATTCCTGAAATTGTAGGGAACTGATATAATTTAGTAATTGGTAAATCATAATTAAATTTCAGTTTTAAAAAAGAAACAGCTTTTTGTGCAAGCAAAGAATTACCGCCTAATTCAAAGAAATTGTCATATATGCCTATTTTGTCTATCTGCAAAATTTCAGACCAAATACTAGAAATATTTTTTTCAATTATGCTTGATGGTTTTTTATAAAGTGTTCCAAGTTCTGGGCGTAAATATTCAGGTTTTGGAAGCATTTTCCTGTCAACCTTGCCGCTGGTTGTTTTAGGAAACTCATTTAACCATACAAAACTTGATGGCATCATATATTCTGGAAGGGAATTAAGCAGCGCTTTTTTTAATTCAGTTAGGTCCCTTTCCAAAACACTACTAATTAAATAAGCCACAAGCATTTTCTGACCAGGTATATCTTCTCTTGCAATAACGGCAACTTGTTTTATGTTTTTTTGTTTTGAAATTACAACTTCAATTTCACCTAATTCAATACGATTGCCTCTAATTTTCACTTGGTCATCCTTTCTACCTAAAAATTCAATTTCATCATTTTGAATAATTTTGGCTAGATCTCCAGTTTTATAAAGTTTTATAAGGCCTTTTACAGGATGACTCCAATTGATAAATTTTTGCTCAGTTAATTCTTCGTTATAAAGGTAACCATTTGCTAAACAAATACCTGCGATACACAATTCACCTTCACTTCCATCTTCAATTAACTTTAAATTTTCATCCAAGATATAAATATCAGTTTGATTAATTGGTTTTCCTATATTGGGTAATAGGGGCCATAAATTAGCATTTCCTGTTAACAATTTCTCGGAGACAACATGACACTCTGTTGGTCCATATTGATTACTTAAAGAACAATTATCTAAATGATTAAAAAAATGAACTATTTGAGGTGTAATCTTTAGTTGCTCTCCTGCAGTAATTACTTCTTTTAAACAGTTTGGATATTGATTAAAAGAAACAGCCATTTCGGCCAAATATTGCAAGGCTATAAAAGGTAGAAATATCCTTTGAATTTTGTGTTCTTCAATAATAGCAAGAACTTTTAAGGGATCAAGCCTCAATTTATCATCAATTAAAACAATGGTACCTCCTGTTGTGAGGGTTGAAAAGATCTCTTGGAAAGACACATCAAAACTTAACGGAGCAAATTGCAAAGTTTTTGTATTGAGTGTAGCTTTAGAATTTTCAGACTGCCATATTAATAAATTAACAAGTGCAAAATGCCCCATTGCAACGCCTTTTGGCTTTCCTGTAGAACCTGAAGTATAAAGTACATAGGCTAAATCATTATTTATTGATGATGTTTTATCAACAAATGATTGTTGTTCTTCAATTTCAGAAAGACCAAGTCTATTGAATAGTAATTTATCTTTGGCGATAGTACTTCCCACATAAAATTCAATCCTAGAATCACTAATAATTTGATTTAATCTTTCTTCTGGATAAGTAGTGTCTAAAGGTAAATAGGCTTTACCTGATTTCAATATAGCCAAAATACCAATAATCATTTCAATCGACCTATTCGCACTTACTCCAATAATTGGAAAATTTGGTGCAATGTTTCTAATTACTTGTGCTAATTTATTTGACTTTTCATTTAAATCAGCATAAGATATTGACTTTTGGTCTATAATTACAGCTGTTTGATTTCCATGCTCAGCCGCAACATGCTCGAACAAACTATGAATATTTACCTCCTTAAAATTGTTATCTAATAATTTGATGTTCATTTCTGCTTAATATATAATTTTATTAAGAAAATAGTTTTGAAACGCATTATGGTTCTTCAAAAATTGAGACCAAAGCGCACTATAAAAGCCTCTTGAAATAGAGGAAATTCTTATAATCATTTGTGTTTAAATAGTTTAAAATTCAATTATTAAATAAAGTTTTAATCTTCAATAATAGAATGTAATTACAATTATACTGATTTTATTGAAAAAATAAAATAATTATTAATATTCTTCATTGCTATTTACTTTCTCTAGAGTCATTTAACTTTCAAAATAATAAACTATTAATTACCAAATAAACACTTAACACCAAATAAAATGGCCAGTCCTTGATATTTTTTATAAGCTCCATTTTCAAAATAGGCACCAGTAAGACCGTAATCATATCCAACTTTAAGATCAGCAATTATTTTGCGACCAAAATTAAATTGGGTTCCAATTGCCTGAATTGTAGAAAGATAGGTATGATTTTTAATATTACTATGGTATAAGGTTGGATTTAATGAAAGGCCAGGTGCATAAAAAATGCCAACTCGTTGAGTAAAAAAACCTACTTTGGGAAATAGCACAAAACTAAGGTAGTCAGCCTGAGTAGTTGACTCAATCGTTCTTTGGCTATAGAATAAATTTGTTTCTATCGCGACATGTTTATTAATTTTCATCCCGATTGAAAAGCCATAAATAGGTTGAAAGGAATTGGGATTAATTCCAATTTTGTTAATGCCACCGATGTAACCCAATTCTTGACCATTCAAATTAAATACAAAACAGACGCTAACTATTGCTATCAGATGTCTTAAGTATGAAACAATATTCATTTTAGAAATGGTTAATTGATGTATTTTCATGATTCAAAAATAATAAATATTCCTCTTAAAAATAGAATTATTCAAATACTAACTTATCGAAGTTATTAAACCATTTAAATTTAATGGTTTAGAAAAAATCATTTAAACTTTATGATACACTGATGTTCTTAACTTATTAATAACTTTTGATTTTAAAATATTGATTTATTGATAATTACGAAATTTAGATAATCGAGTGGACATTTTTTATTAATAAGGTATTTGGTAAATAAAAAATAAGCCTTATCATTGTACTATATTATAAGTATAAAATACTATGTGTATTAATACTTAAAAATATAACTAAAACAAACTATGATGTATCTACTTAATAAAACACATTCTAATGAAAACTTTCATTTTTGACAAGTTAGCCATACTCTTAAATTATTATCACAAAATGTTGTTTGGCTGGTTTAAAATGAAATTTGAGCCAAATAAATACCATTTAGAAAATAATTTAAAATTACACTACATACAAAATAAATAACTAAACAGAACAGAAATTATTACTAAACTTTAACTAAAAACACAAAACATGACAGAATCAAAAAGTTTACAGCTCAACAATTACCTACGGTACATTAAGTTAATACTTATTGCAGGGGATTTGTTGTTTTTAAATTTATCATATATATTTTCATTTGTAATATTGCACGGGAATATTGAAAACTTAAACAACAAGGATTCTCAAATTTTCTTATTTGTATCGAATATATTTTGGTTATTTCTTTTATATCATTTTAAAAATACTATGAGTAGGCGTCAACATATTGAACAAAGCCTTTCTAAAAGTTTTAAATTAATAGCCTACTTATTCTTATCACTATCAACATTCGCAGTCTTATTCAAATTGAGCAACATAAGTAATTTGGAATTGATTGTTTTCTTTCTAAATTTCACTGTCCTTACCTTTGTTTATAGAATATCTTCCATAATGCTCCTGAAACAAATCAGAAAAGCTGGAAATAATTTTAGAAATGTTGTAATTATTGGTGGAGGAGAAACTGCAAGCGAAATAAATAACGCTTTATCAAATGATCTTTCCCAAGGTTATAAAATCTTAGGTTATTTTGACGATAAACGTGACTTTTTAAAAATAAATGCAACATATCTAGGCCCTTTTTCTGAAGTTAAAGAATATGCTGCAGTTAATCAAGTTCATGAGATATACATTACTTTAAAAGATTTTGATACTATTGCTATCCGTCAATTAATAAATTTTTGCGAGAGAAATCTAATTCGTATTAAATTTATTCCTGACTATAAATTATTCCAGGAGACCAATAAAGTATCTATTGATTTCTATGGCAAAGTTCCAGTAATCTCATTAAGATTAGAACCATTAGAAATACCAATAAACAGAATAAAAAAGCGATTATTTGATATAGGTTTTTCTTTATCGGTAATTGTTTTTATTTTCCCTTGGTTGTTTCCTATATTAATGTTGTTAGTAAAAATGAGTTCAAAGGGTTCAATATTTTTTAGTCAAAAACGTTCTGGCGAAGGAAACAAAAGCTTTTGGTGTTATAAATTTAGAACCATGCGTGTTAACAAAGAATCAGATTTTAAGCAAGCCACTGAAAATGATTCAAGAATAACGAAGGTTGGTAAGTTTATGAGAAAAACAAGTTTAGATGAATTACCTCAATTTTTCAACGTGTTAATTGGTAATATGTCCGTGGTTGGTCCAAGACCTCACATGCTAAAGCACACTAAAGAATATTCCGAGATAATTGATAAATACATTGTAAGACATTTTGCAAAACCAGGCATTACTGGCTGGGCTCAAACGCATGGTTTCAAAGGTGAAACCTTGAATTTAGAAGCCATGGAAAAGCGTATTGAACACGATATTTGGTTTATCGAAAATTGGTCATTCCTATTAGATATTAAAATTATTTTCTTGACCATAAAAGACATGTTTAGCGGTCTAACCAGTTTGTTGAAAAACAAAAATACAGAAGCTTATAATGAGGAGAATATGATGCAAAAGAAACTTCCATTCAGATTGGTACAATCTTATACATTATCGAATGGTTTTATGCATAAAAAGGGATTTAAATCACTACGGAACAATTTTAATAATGCAAGAACTCATAGAAATCTTGCAAAATAAATATTTTTAAGTACATAAAAAAAGGCATTCTTTCGAATGCCTTTTTTTATGTATTTTTTTCAGGTCAGAGAATTGATTTTTCCATTTGGCTTAATATGGAATTCATATTTAAAAATTGATTTGCATATCTTTTGGCATTCGCTTGAATTTCACTGTAATCTTGATTACAAGCTTGTAAAATTGCTTCTTTTAATTTCAAATTATCCTCTGGAGGTATCACAATTCCCATTTTATTATCAAATATTTCATTAAATAAACTTGTACCTTCTATTGCTGTAGCAATTACTAAACCACCTGAAGCAAGGATGGTTGTTAGTTTACTTGGCATTACCAAGTCACTTGCTTCGCTTTTTTGAAGAACAAGATGAATATCAGCCAAATTCAAGAATTCATTAAACTTTTCATTACTTTGAAGTGGCATAAATTTTAAATTTGATGCCCCCTTAGATATTGCCAAATTTTCCAAATTTTGTCGATTAGGTCCATTTCCGCAAATAATGAAATTAATATCTGTATGATTTAGACATTGAATCGCAATATCTATCAAGGCTTCTAAGCCTTGTTTTTCTCCAATGCTCCCAGAATACAAAACAATCTTATCCGAGTGCTTATATCCCCAAATTGTTTTTATTTTATCCTTGTCTGATATTGGAAAGAACTTATTTGTATCTACCCAATTAGGAAAATTGAGTATGACCCTTGCTGTCTTGTCTGAAATTTTCTTCCGCATTCCAACAGAGATTGAACTTATAGAATCAACTCGCTTCAGAATAAATTTTTCCATCCCAAATAGAATATTAAATATAAAATTGGAGTTTACAACTTTGAGGTCCCTGGCGGCTTCAATTTGTAAATCTTGAATATGATAGTTTATTTTCCCTCCCTTAAAAAACTTATAAAACAAAGCAAGAAATCCCAAATGGAATGGTGGTGCAATGCAAAAAATATGTTGGTTTTTTTGTTTGAATAGAAGCGGTATAATTTGAAAAAACGAACTAGCAAAAAAACTCGCTTCATGGATCATTCGTTTAAGACCTGATGGATTTTCAGGAACATAAAAGGGACATCGATAAACTATGATGTCACCATTTTTATATATTTCCTTTTTAAATAATCTACCTGAATACGGTTCTTGAACTTTCCAATTAGGATAATAAGGAAATGATGTAATAACAGTGCATAAATATCCATTCTCAGCCAGCCATTCCAACATTTCACCAGTATATTTTCCTATACCAGTTAATTCAGGAGAATAGTTTATGCCAATTATTAAAATTCTTTTTTTAGTGTTTTCCAAATTCGTTATTTACTATTTGAGTTTCGGTATTCTTTTATTTTACAATAAATGATAGTAAAATATGACATTTTAAGAATTGCAAAGGCAAATCCTCTGGCACCATCTCTAAATCCACCCAAAAGAAAAAAACTACCTAAAAAGAAAAGAGGGCCAATAAAAACACTTTTCATTAAACGGTATTTTAACTTTTGTTTCCATGTCCATTTTGAGATAATATCTGGATTCTGCGCAAACTTTATAAAGCGAGATGCCTCCCAAGCCGCATACTCATTGTGTTTAATCATGTAATGTGAAGCACCTCGGAAATCTTGATGATCTATTTTGTTTTTTATTTTACCAATGGTCCCCTCTAAAATAGGATGCTCATGAATCTCCATGTCTAGCTTACTCCATTGTTCCTCATCTATTTTTTCGTACTCCCCCGCTCCAACTTTAAATAATGCTAACTTATTTAGTGGATATCCCCCTTTTAATTTTTTACCTAAAAAATAGATGGTATAACTTAACCAATAGCCTGATTTATCATCATTTTTCAATGCTTTGGTTAATTCTTCTTTAAATTCAGTTGTTAAATATTCATCTGCATCCAAAAATAAAACCCATTTAGTGACTGGCGTGTGATTTCTCAAATACCAATTTCTCTTTTTAGGAAATTTTCCATCCCACTTAAAATCTACAAATTCGGCTCCATTTGCCAAAGCAATTTCTTTAGTAGAATCGCTGCTTCCAGAATCAATCACGACAATTTTTTTTACAAAATTTTTCCCAATGGCATCAAAGCACCCAGGTAAATTTCTTTCCTCATTTAAAACAGGAATAGCAATTGTTAAGTCTAACATATTATTTAATTTTCAAAAAGGATTGTTCTTTTCTTAAGCGGTACACAAGGATTACCAGCACATACCATCCATTCTGGCAGATGCTTGTTAACGACCGATCGCGCTCCAACAACACAACCTGTACCTATTTTAATTCCAGGATGGATAAAGGCTTCGGTGGCTACCCATGCATAGTTGCCAATTGTAATGGGTTTTGTTATTAGAATAAACCCTTTGGTATTATAATCATGTGTACCTGCACAAATATGTGCGCCTTGCGAAATCACAGCTTTTTTGCCAATGCTTATTTTATCTTGAGAGTATAAGATAGCGCCATTGGCGATACCACACTCATCTGCTAGAATCAAATTCCATGGCGCCCATATTTTAACTTTGGGATATACATGTACTTTTTTGCCAACTTTTGCACCAAAGCAGCGCAAAACAAAGGATCTCCATGCATGAAATGGCTTAGGTGAATATTTGAAAAATATTAAATAAGCCATGTCCCAAATTAATCGTCCAATCCTATTTTGTAACGAAAAAGATGGTCCACTATGTGTATCTAGATTGTGCATATTTTATTGGTGAGAATTAATTTATAACAGACTTAAACCTAGCTGCAGCAGCTTGAATTGTAAAATATTTTGTAAACGCCATTGCTGCATTTTTTCTCATACTTTGTTTTTTTTCGGGATTTAGTTTAAGCCAATTGGTTAATAAATCTAGAACCCCTTCATACGTATCAGAAGCAATAAATCCGGCATTTTCTATTTCAATTTCTTTGTAAATATTCACTTGATTAGATATCAATACGGGCTTTTCACAAGCTAATGATTCAGCGACGGCAATTCCAAAATTTTCTTGATGACTAGGTAAAATAAAAGCATCACATAAATAAAATGCACCCCATTTACTATCTCCTGTTAACATACCGGGAAAAATTACATTTGATTTCAAAAGTGAACTATTCTGAACCTTAGTGTTCAATTTAATTCCTAAATCTGAATCAATACCGGGTCCTGCAATTACCAATTGAGGTATAATAGATTCGGTGTTGGTATGCAACTGTAAAATTGCTTCATATGCTGCTATCAAATTCTCTACCCCTTTCTTCTCATGAATTCGGCTCAAAAACAAGATAAAATTTCTATTTAAACCAATGCATTTCTCTCTAAATGCGAGTTCCATACTAGGCATAAAATTAGGTGGTGTTTGAATGCCATATCCAATATTCAACTCTTTTTTTGGTTGATAAGGTTTAAAGGTTTCACGCGCTAATAATAATTCAGCTTGACATGTAAATAAAATTGCATCGGCTATATTTATAAGTTTAGATTCTATTAAATTCCAGTAAATAATATTGCGTATGGCCTTTAATTTTCTGGCCTCATTTTTTTGAAAATAAGGGTCTAGCATACCATGAGGCATTACATAAAGCTTAGGGAGATTTTGTTTTTCTTTGTTTAATTTTGCAAGAACTTTTCTTACTGCAAATCCATGATAAAGCCACAAACCATGGACAATTACTGCATCAAATTTACAAATATTTTGTAATAACCAGGGGTATAATTTATTGCTATATTGCCAAGCTGTTTTTGTTGGACCTAACGCAGTAATTTTGAAACTATCTTTTCCTAGAAAAACTTGATTAGGATCATCCAAACATACAACTTCTGTTTCAAAGCCTAATTTTTCTAATTGAGGTATAGCATTTCTAATCCCCTGACAGGGTCCGCCACTCATTGGATTCATACTTGCTATAACTCTCAGAATTTTCATTTGATATTATTCTCTTCTAACCATTTCTCCAAAATTACAAATGCCCAGACATGCATCCAAGTAACTGATTTATCATTGTTTAGAAATCTTTTCCAAAGATCTAATAAATTGATACTGTTAAATAATCCTCTTCCAGCTAATTGATTAATTGCATTGTCACAATAAGTTTTCATTTCGCCACGTAACCATTTATCCCAAGGAAATGAAAATCCTTTTTTGGGACGGTTAACAATATCTGAAGGTAACAAATCACCCATTGCTTCAACTAACAATGATTTTGGTGAATCTCCTTTCACTTTATATGAATCGGGAATTGATAGTACGAACTCAATAAACTTATAATCAAAAAATGGCTCTCTAACTTCTAAGGCCCATGCCATACTCATTTGATCGGTATCCTTCAATAATACATCTAATGTGTAATTGGTTAATTCTGCAATGGTATACTGACTATAAAGTGGATGGCTTTTAACATTATTATCATCTAAGTTTTTCCAATTTTCAATAGGAGCATTTTCGTGATCGTTGAATAGCTTCTTCAACTCATCGTTTAAAAAAATAGAGCGACTATTGGCATAAAAGGATTTTATTCCATCGCCTTCAATCGATTGGAAATTTCTAATTTTTGTTATTACTCTATTATGAAAAACCTTACTTAACAAATTAAATAAAAGATTGGAAAGTGGATTTTTGAAAAGAAATTTGATTTTTGAAAAATCTTTCCATCGTTTGAAATTCTTATATCCTACAAAAAGTTCATCACCTCCAATACCTGTTAGTACCACCTTAATCCCCGTTTTTGATACCATTTTCGAGACTAGGTAAGTATTTATTCCATCGACAGTAGGACTATCCATATTCGAAATAAATTCCGGTAGTTGGTCTAAAAGATCTGTGGGTTTAAGTTTAAACTCAGTGTGCTTTGTATTGTATTTTTTGGCAATTAATTGAGAATATTCTGATTCATCAAATTCTTTTTCATCAAACACAATGGAGAATGTTTCAACTGGTTGAGGATTATTTTGAGCCATTAAGGCAACCACTGCCGATGAATCGATACCACCAGAGAGGAATGCACCAACTTTGACATCGGAAACCATTCTGCTTTGAATCGCCTCTTCGAAAAGCAATCTTGTTCTCTTTACTGTATCTGCATAGCTTAATGGTTTAAAATCTCTATTTTTAGTATCAGTAATCGACCAATAAATTTTCTTATTAAATTCTCCGTTCTTAAAAATTGCATACTCTCCAGGGCAAAGTTGGAAAACCCCTTCAATGATGGTTCTTGGTGTTTTAACCGATAAATTTGCAAGATATTGTTTCAAAGATAATTGGTCGATTTTTTTATTAACCAAACCAGTGCTTAAAATACTTCTTACCTCCGATCCGAAAATAAACAGTTCCTTGTTTTGAAAGTAATACAGTGGCTTTACACCTATTCTGTCTCGGGCAATGAACAATTCTTTTTTTGTTTTATCCCAAATAGCAAACGCAAACATCCCGTTTAGGTAATCTAAACATTTTTCTCTCCATTTAATAAAAGCTGCTAAAATTACCTCTGTATCAGAACTAGTTTTCCAATTATATTCAATTTTCTCTTTTACCTCAAGGTAGTTATAAATCTCGCCATTAAATACAATAACGTAATTATTAGATTGATCATAAAATGGCTGATTAGCTCCATTCGATAAATCAATTATAGACAAACGCTTATGCCCCAATGCCACTTGTTCATCAATATACAAACCATCTGCATCGGGCCCTCGGTGCTTGATGGCTTGAATCATGTTATTAATTAAAGGTTCACTCTTATCAGTAGTTAAACCCAATATACCTGCTATGCCACACATTTTTTATTATCTCTTTTAATTTTGTGAAAGGACCTATCCTATCTTTAAGTAAATGGCTTCCATTTTATCAATATTTAAATTCAAATTGAAACGCTCAATATTAATTTGACCAACTTTAACTCTAGCTTCAATTTCATCCTTGTTTAGTTTTAGCATTTCATCTATTATTAGAACACACTTCGATTGCCAGTCTTCTAAAAGAATAGCAGCGAAGGGACGTTTTGGAATATAATAGGCTGCTTCGCCACCAACCTCAGTCATTGGCATTTCATTGGTGGTTACAACCATTGTACCACATGCCATCGCTTCGGCAATTGGCCAACCAAAACCCTCTTCAAGCGAAGGGAATATAAAAAAACTTGCTGCATTATAAGCTAAGTTTAAAACCGACTCATCTAATTTGCTTTTTATATAAATATCGGCTTTGTAAGGCGAAATAGAAATTTGAGTCGCTATCGATTCATTTGCAGACTCACCTACTAAAAATAATGGATAAGAAATAGCGTTATTTTCTCTTAATTTATTGTATAATTCGATTACACCAGTTCTATTTTTGTACCACAAATTTCCACCAACATGCAACATGAAACCATTGTTAAAGTTTAAGTTACAAATTACAGAAAGTTGTTTCCTTGCTTCCTGTTTTTCAATTGTGTAAAAATTGGGATTCAATCCGTTATATACAACCTCTGAAATTTGAGGTGTATTGATTAAAATTTTTTCCAAATCGCTTTTAGTTTTTTGTGATACAGAAATAAAATTTTTTCCTTTTAAGTATCCTCTTTTTATAAATGCTTGATAGAGCCTTCCTGTAAAACTAATTTTATTTTCTTCAATTTGACCAATTGCGGCTTTTTGTGCCATAAAATCATGACAGTGTATAACGTGTTTTCTATTAGCCACAAGTGGCACCCATGGCCCTAATGCATTGTCGATGAAAACAAATAATGTATCTGAAGAATAATTTGGCAACTTTTTTTTCACCTTTCTCGGAAAAAGTACAAATTGATCGAAATAACCTGCCCATTTTTTTAAAAAAGATGGTAAAGGCCATTGAAATACAATTGGATCAGGTTGCCAAATCTCTACAACATGGCCTTTGGCTTTCATTCCTTGAGCCAGCATATTGGTATATTGCTGCATACTTTGAGAATTAAAGAAAAGTGGATGTGAGAAAAATACTATTTTCATTTACAACTTAGTTAATTGTAATAGATTTTAAATTATCTGCGATTGTTTTGTAGCTATATTGTTCAAGAAAAACAGACGGAGCCGTTTTTTTACTAAGTTTATTATTAAGTAGTACATCCTCTAATTTTTGTGAAAGTTGACTAATATCTCCAGTTTTAAAAATACAACCATTATCGTTATCAATAATGAGATCGGTAGCACTTCCGGGCAAATCGGAGAGTATTATAGGAACATTAAAATTCATGGCCTCGTTTACAGATAACCCCCATGTTTCACCAATTTCGGAACACATTACAAAAACATCGCAAATTGAATAAAATTCTGAAACTTTAGATTGGTTGATGAAACCCGTAAGAATTACATTTTTTAAATGATTATTTGAAACATAGCTTTCAATTTCATTTCGTAATTCGCCCTCACCCAATAGAATTAACCAAGAATTGGGAATATTGACTTTGTGAAAGGCTGCAAGTAAATCCATTGGACGTTTTTTTTGCAAATACTTTCCAGAATAAAGAATGATCTTATCGCTAATTGGAATACCCAAACTTTGTTTGATGATGCTTTTTCTTGGTTCAAGGTTAATTCTTTCTGAAGTAAATCTTTTATTATCGACAGAATACGGACAAAAAATAAGTCGACTTTCTTTAACGCCTAAATATTTGTAGAAATTTTTATTTTGTGTGCCAATGTAAAGGCAATAATTAACACGAGGTAATATTAAATATTTGAGACCAAAGTTTTTCAACTTTTGTTTTAACCCTGTTTTAAGCATTTCTTGATTCAATGGCATTTCGCATCTTAAGCAAATGGTATGTCCTAATATTTTACCTAATAATAGTACCGACAAATGAGTAAAATAATTCCAACCATGAACAACAATTACTGATTTAGGTGAAGAGAATAATTGTTTAATAACCCCTAAATTAATGAGACCCAAAAAACCAGCTCCTTGAGAGGGTTTCCAAGAATAATTTTTAAAAAATTTATAGTTATAACCTTCTAGTAGCGGTATATCCCATTTTACATCAACACCAAATTGTTTGTCTAACGCACCTCGAATTGATTCATCTGAACAATACCAAGCACTTGTTTTAACACCATATTCATTCATGAATTTATAAAGTGGCGCAAAATATTGGATAGGATGTGAATTAAGAAAAATAACGTCCTTCATAACTTAATATTGATTTGCATGGTTTACGGTTTCAGATGGTTGACTTGAATTTGATACTTGAGACCTTTGTCGAAAAGAAGCGAGCCATAATCCCCCAACTATACCACAGAATCCCAATGCAGTAGGTTGGTGCCATTGCCCTTGAACAACAATTATCATTCCTAAACTTGCCATTAGCCATGGCAGTATATTATTGCTTTTTATCCTTGAATAACTAGCGAATGCAATTTTGAAAGTTAATCCAACACGTATGGCAATGACGAATAAACCCATTAAACCTAGCTCCCCAATTTCACGCATCCATTCGTAATCGGCAGCAAGTACAACACTATTATCTCCAGTCAATTGCGCACCTAAGGTTGTTCCAATACCTAATCCTGCTCCAAAAAATGATTTATCTCCCGACCCAATTACAGCTTTAATTAATTGACCTAAAAACCTTTCTCCAAATACCCCTTCAACCAGTCCACCTTCTGTTTCATTTGCTCCTTCAAATCTATCGGTAAATGCTTCTGCAGCGGTTTTAAAGAATCCTACATTGCTAAATATTTTAAAAACAAGTACAATAAGAAATGCTGAGAGTATTATCTGTATGAAATATTTGGGTTTTTTAACGACAGCAATTAATAGAAAGAAGACCGAAACACCTACCTGAAGCGATAAACCTCGACTGATTGACAATGGAATAGCTGCAATTAGAGAAACAGTTGCAAGAATCAAAATAGTTCGATTGATCAAAGTTGGGTTCAGCCAAAAATATAGGATGAAAGGTGCAACTAAACTATAAAAACAGGTCGTACCATTTGTAAAAGAAAAAAAACCTGGTGGCCGAAAATAACCTAATGCGCCACCAAATCCTGCTCCTGCCTCATCGCCACCCACACCTCGGTTAACCCAAGCAGATTGCGGACTATAAAACTGCAATCCTATTAGCACTGTCATAACAATTGAAATAACCAGTAACATTCTTCCCAAACGCACTACATCTTGTTGATCAAAAACACGGCCAATCACAAAAATCAAAGGAAAATAGAGTAATAAAGTACGTGCTCCATATAGCGCTACAAAAACATTTCCATGACCAAAAAACAAGGCCATTAAAAAGCAAAAAGCTCCAAGTATGGTCATGCCTGTTAGATAAATATTATATTTTAATAGTTCTTTTTTATTGGCCATAAAAATTAACCAAAGTACTATTGGGTCGCGAACAATAAGTAATGGCATCGAAAGAAAAGGCAAGAACCATTTCCTAAGGGCACCCTCAAAAATCCATAATAGGAAGACTATCCAAATGCCTATTTTTAATTTGTAGAGGGGATCGCTAGGAGAAGTTAAATCATATTTCTCCCAAAAACCCTTCTTTTTATTAGTTGTATAAGTATTTATGATACTATTTTCAGCCATGTAAATTAAAACTATTTATTGCGGTGGCAAGTTCGTTTTGAAAAACATTCCATGGTCTATGCTTTGCTGTTTCTCTGGCGGCCTTGCCTGCAACAGCAATTGAATTTGGATTCTGAATTAAACTTTCAATAACATTTTGCAAGGCGCTTACCGAACCTGTTTCAACTAACCAACCATTTTTACCATTTTCGATAAGGTCAGGTCCAGCGCAATTATAGGTTGCTATAACAGGAGTTCCTTGCGACATGGCTTCGGTAATCACCAATCCAAATCCATCAAATAATGTTGGAAAGACCAATACATCATGCTCACGCATTGTAAGTAATATATCAGAATGATGTAAACTTGGAATCCAAGTATGCTTATTGAGTTCTGAATTTAAAACCTCGTTATTTTCATCAGCTTTTCTTCCAACTAAAGTTAAAGTTACTTTATTACCTAGAGGTTGAATGGCTTCAAATAGATAAGCAATTCCTTTTTGTTGAGAGAGATTTCCAACAAATAGCAATTTTATTGGTGTATTAATATTTATTTCTCTATAGTTTCTTGGTTCACTTACTTCTGGAAATCCATATGGCATAACCTTAATCGGAGGCAATTGACCTTGAAAATCATTTAATGTCGAAGCAGTAAATTGACTAGCTACAAAAATCATATCAGCCATTTTTATTTCTTCATCTTTTCTTCTAAGTTTTTCTACTGAATCAAATAGGCCCGTTATAGTAGATTCCCATTGGGGAAATTTCTTTTTCTCTGCTTCTAGTATTCTTAATTTTGCTCGCCAATAACCAGTTGGTAAGTCATAGAAATTAATGAATTTTCTTTTTTTAGATGCTAGAAACGAATAATAAGCACCATCTTCGAAAGCGTAAACAGCATTTAAAATTTGATCATTTGCATTTTCAATTTCCGCGGCAACTTTTCTATCGATGTTTCTAGTTATTTCTTGGACACTAAAAAAGCCAGTTTCTTGTTTAATTAGCTTCTTTAGATTTGCTTTGGTTGCGATAATTCGACCTAATTCCCTAAATGCATGTGTTTTAGTAAAAGGCTTTAAAACAATATCCAAACTGCGTTTACGCAATTCTTTAAAAGGACCATAATTGGTCAATTTATATAAAAAGGTTTGTGGAAAGCATGCAATACTAGTAACATATCGAGAAAGTAATTGCGCATTCACAAATGCAATTGCAGAGGACCTGACATTCGCATTACCTTGTGGATGAAATATAATTATTTTTAATGGCTTCTTTACTTTCATATTAATTATGATAACCAAGCATTGTTAGCTGCTAAGAATTCACAAGGATTATAGTCTAAATTTTCACAACGTTTTTTATTAATTGGTTTGGCAGGATTACCAGCCACTATTTCATTTGGCCCAACCGATTTAGTTACAACTGCTCTGGCTGCTACAACCGCCCCTCTTCCTATGGTAACACCAGGCAACAACATTGCACCTGTTCCAATCCATGCATAATCTTCGATTTTAATTTTCGATTTAATCTCCTTCCATTTCGGATCCAGAACATCATGAGAGGCCGTAAGAATTTCTACCCCATCGTTGATACAAACCCTGTTTCCTATTTTAACTTCATCATGTAAACTTAGTTTAACACGACCAAGAAAAGTTTCACTTCCTATTTGTAAATAGCTGTAACCCCCTTCGATATTTACCTCTCCAATTTCTGCTGATTCGTGGATAGTTGCTCCTTTACTTATTAATCTTCTTCTTCTTTGATTTCGTTTTGAAAGTTCCGAGAAACTCAATATCCGTTTGGCCCAATTCTTAAAAAAAGCAATTGAATTTAAAGGTGACTTCGATCTATTTCTCCATAAATATATTAAACTAGCCATTGATATTGATTGAATTTAATTTTTCGACAAATTGGTTGGTTACTGATTCGAGTGAATTTAAATTTTCATTAAATTTACTTAATTCAAGTATATCAATTGTTTGATTAGGGTCATATAAGACGATACCATCCGCTATGTTAATAGGTCCTTTTATTGTTGGCTGCCATTTCCTAGAAACACTAATTACTTTAAGTCCATGCTCTAACATCGCTGCAACAGAGCCGCTTTTATCAAGCAGAGCAGTAGGAGTTGTTGATATACCAAAATTTGCATTTGACAACTCACGAGAAATTACAGATTGTGATTGTTCCCCCAAAACTAAAGTTTGCATTCCTTCATTTTTCCATGCATGAATCCATGTATTTTGTTCATGACCACATCTCCCAATTAAAATCAATTTTACTTTATTGAGTTTATTGGCAAATTTAATGGCCACAAATTTTGCAAATGATTCAGCTGGAGCATTTGCATGTATACCTCCAAAAATAATGAAAGATATGTCATCATTCGATTTTTCGTTTTTATCACTGATATCTTTAATTGATTTAGATCTTTCAATATTTCCAAACAAGGGAATTTGAAATGCATTGAATCCTAGAGTATTCAAATAGTTAATGTACAACTGTGTTTGAGTAGTTATTACTTTAGGCTTTAGTCTATTTATTGTCGACTTGATTAAGGAACGTTGAAGACGTCCCCAAATTTTTTCTTTGTATGAACTTTCCTTCGACATACCAACCCATAATTCATGAAACATAATATGAAGATTATTTTTTGCAGTAAGTAATTCCATATAATTTGTCCAAGTATAGGGTAAACCTTTATCATGAAAAGCAAAAGGAACATATTGTAAACTTATCCAGTCTGGCTGATTTTGTTCAACCCATTCCCTAGCATATTTAAAGCGAGCTGCATCAGATATTTGCTTGGGTATTCGCATAATAGCTATTTCTGAATCTTCACTATTCTGAACTGCAATAGTTAGGTTTGAGACAAATTGGTCATTTATTGCAATTACAGATGCATTGTTTCCCAATTTATTTAATTGCCCTGCTAGCCTTCTGGTATAGTCTCCAACGCCATCTCTACCAGATTCTAATGAACCACAAATAAATATAATATTCATTGCTAATCGTTTATTGGAAAACGCAATTTAAAGAATATTGAAATAATTATTGAAACAACCTTTTATAAATGCGGGTATAGGTATTTTCACAAAACTGATCAACCTCATTTCTAATAAATTTGGCCGGAACACCACCATACAATGTTAAAGGTGGAACATCTCTAGTAACGACAGCTCCAGCTGCAATTTTTGCTCCTTTTCCAATTGTAACACCTGGAAGTATCATTGCTCTTGTTCCAATCCACACAAAATCTTCTATAACTACTGGCAACTCGCGATCATATTTACCCTCTTCGTTTTTTTCGTGATCAGCTGTTAAAATAATCACATCTGAGGAAATGGAAACACTTTGGCCGATTGTTACCCCACCTCTTGTATCTATTCGACAACGTGCATTAATAACAGCATATTTGCCAAGTTTTAGTCCACGTGCACAATCGAAGCTGCAACGCATTAAAATTGTAGAATGTTGGCCAATTTCAAATCCCATGAAATGCTTATAGTAGAAATTGCGAATTGCGTGACTAGGTACTTTATTTATCCATTCATTACAGAAATAAAGTCTCAATTCAGAGAGGAAACTATTTATTGTCATCTTTTTAATTTTATTTTTTTTGATAAATCCTTCCGATCATTGACGCGACTTTTAAACTCAGTCTTTTTCTTTTAATAACAGAAGAGGAAAATGATTGAATAGGTCCATCAACACATTTCCAATACGCACTTTCAGGTAAGGTTGGAGAATGTCCTTTAAGTGCTGAAAGAATAAATTTCTTTTTCCATGGTTTGGGCGATCCAACTGCGTGGGACATCGTCCAACCACCGTGAATAAAATCCATTCCTTCGGGTCCAATTTCACTAATTGGAGAATGGCAACACATCGCTGCAATATTCATTGCATCTTGATCGGTTGCAAAAAAAGGATCTGTTCTATCTGTTGGCATAAATTTATCAGGAGCTAGATTAAAATGTTCAATTCCAACATCCATTATTTTTTTCCAAACCGTTAAATATTCTTGATAATCGCGATGAACACCACAAAAACCACCATTGATGTAAGAATATAATTGTCTAGTCACTTTTTGACCAGCTTTTTCAATAACTTCTTCCCACATTCTTCTGATAGGATGTGATGGTGGCATATCTGTGGCAATAATCTCATGAACCAAAGCAACGCCATGTTTCATCCATTTTTCAAAGAAAGACCAATTACATTTAATTACTATGTCTGGGTCGAAGTAAGAGAGAGAAATTGATTTTTTTGCTGGACCATTAAACAATCTGATCATAAAATCAGGTTTATAGTTTGTTAAATGAAACGTTGTATTTACAGGTAAAAAATGCACTTTTAGATCCTCATAAACATTTAGTGTAGTAGCGCCTTCCCACTCAAGCTCTGGGTTTAAAATTGCTGGTGAACACCATTCTGGCAATGGACCTCTATATCCAACATAGACATTCCCACGAAAGCCATTTTTATAGAGGGAATTAGTTAATCCTGCTATGCCATGGTGAAAATGTTTCTCAAAAAGAGTACAAATTGATGAATTCATAATTTTATTGTTTTCAATTAAATGTTTTAATTTTAAAAGTCACTGTGAAGAAGTTTTATTTTCCTAAAAATTCTCGCTAACTGGTAGGCCCATTTGTTATTCCCACCATTTGCTATCATTTTTTTCAATAACCAATCTTCAGAAATAAGAGTTTGCATGGCTTCAATAAATATATCATTTTGTGAGCTATCTAATACTCTTTTCAATAGTGACCTATCAGTATAACTTTCATTTAGGAGGGTTGTAATAATGAACCCTCTTCCACTTAGTATTGCTTTCCGTGCTAATTTGGGATTACTTAATTTTAATTGATTGGACATATTTATAAACATCAATGGCCAACAATCTCTTGTTATGCTTTGATTTTTTATTGCATCCTGATTTTCGTGCCTCCGCCAAAAGTTAATCGGTTTATCGGTGGCGAATAAATTTAATTTTGTGGCATTAGAATAAATCCATAACCAATCATTTCCACTATGAGGTTTTGATACGAATGGCATTTTAAGCATTACCTCTCGTTTTAAAACAGATAAAACAGGAAAACCTAAACCATCATTTAGAGCATTTTCTATCAGATCCTCACCTTTCATAGGGCCTTTCTTGAATAGCATTTGAATTACAGAATCTTCAACTGAATCTTTAAATGTTGCAAATGACCCAAAAAAGACTTCAATTGTTTGATCTATAAGAAAAGCTTCCATAAAATTGGTGAAAATATTCTCATAAACAATATCATCACTACACAAAATCGAAACATATTCTGAGCTGGCATATTCAATACACTTATTCCAATTTCCGAAAAGGCCGATGTTCTCAATATTTCTAAAATATTTAATTCTAGGATCATTATATTTAGAAACAATACTTTCAAATTCTGTATGATTTGAATTATCATCCACCACAATTATTTCACTGCAATCCTTCACTGCGATTGCCGATTCAAGTGCCATTTCGAACCCAAAAACACGGTTATAGACTGGAATTCCTATGGAATAGGTCGGTTTTATTTTCATTATTTGCCGCTAATAAATTATAAGCTCATTTTTTTAAAATCACTGTTCACTTTAAAAATGAAATACATATAATACATTAATATCTCTATTACTGCGATAATAATATTTAACTTTAAGACACCAAGCAGAGTAGTAGCATCAATTAAGAACGCTCCTATAACTATGGTTATTGCAATCACTGGTATTGTTACTAAAGGATTTACAATTATTCCTCGGTTAACTGATAAACTAAAAGATGCTCCGCCTAAGATTCCAAGACAAGAACCGGCAATACTTAAAATTAGTTCTGATTGAAGATTCGCATAATCTTTGCCAATAATCCATAAAATTTGATTTGGAAAAAGATATGTAAAACCCAAAATAAAAACACCTAAAAGGGCGAGCCCGAGTTGTATAAGGAAAAAAATTTTTATGAGTCTATTTTTATCATTAGGCAATCGAGAAAAACGAGGTACCACTAATGTCCCCATTAATGTTCCTATAACACCTAGCATCATTCCTAAGCGACCCAATGCGCCCACTTGCGCAACAGAATTTGTATTACCAAAGAAAGAAAGCAGCCAAATTGTTATTTGCCCTGATACACAAAAGTAGATAGCCCCGGGCAATATTCTTTTGACAAAAGCTAAAATTTCTTTGCGAATTGTTGGATCTGGTTTTTGACCCATATCGACATATTTTGAAGAAATTTTTCGCAGATTGAGATTAGACCAAATTTGAGCAATACCTGAGGCAATGATTGCAATGAAGGCCCAAGGAAAAGCAAAAATCAACAAGGTGGTTAATACCAATCGACCACTATTTGTATAAACATTATTCCTTTGTAAAGGTAAAATATCTTGGTGCAGTTTTGGAGCCAGTTGCAAAATGGTTCCAGATAAAGCTGTAAAAAATGCAGGTATAAGAGAAGCAAGCAATAAAATTGACATGACCCAACTTGCGCCATGGTGTATGAGTAAATAAATAAGAAATGGTGTAACAATAATCAAGCTTCCAATTGCAAATTTCTTTCTCAAATCCATACCAGTTGTTAAAACAATGCCTAATTTAAGTTTGTCTTGCCATACTTTTCCTGCTTGGGCCATTGTGCCAGAGGATATTCCACCATCGGCCAATACAGTCATCGTTCCCAACATGGTGTTTGCAAGTGTATAAAAAGCGTATTCACTTGGAGGTAATAAGCGAATAACAAGTATTCCACTCACAAGTCCTAAAAGTTGAACAATAACTTGAGCCCCGCCAGTAAAACCGATCAGTTTAACCCAATTTAATAATTTGTCAAATTTTGACTTATCAAATATTGTATTTGAAGTAAATCCCAAAATTTATTTTATGAACGGCTCTTAGGCCTTTATATTTTTTTTAAATAATTTTTTATTCTTCACTTTAGATTCTGGCTCACCATAACCACCATAGCCATATCCATATCCATTGCCGTAGCCATAGGTAGGTGACTTACCAATTCCAAAAACGCCTCGTGTTTTTAACCCATTAAAAATTAAATTCAGATTATTAAATTCTCGATTTACAAATAACTGATTTACAAATTTTAAATATTTTTTTGGCGTGTGCTTGTGTCGAATTACATAAATCGACAAATCTGCGTACTTATTTAAAATTTTGGCATCCGTCACTAACCCAATTGGCGGTGAATCTATTATTACAAAATCAAAATCTTTTTTAAGTTGTTCCATCATTAAATCCAAATTACCATTTAACATCAATTCTGTAGGATTTGGTGGAATTGCGCCTGAAGGTAATACAAACAAATTCTTGACATGCTCTACTGGTTTAATTATTTTATTCAGGGGCACGATGCCCGCTAAATAATTTGAAATACCTGGTTCATTTTCAATTTTCAGCATTTTACTTAGTTTGGGTTTTCTTAAATCCAATTCAAGTAAAACTACCTTCTTATCAGTAAGCGCCAAACTTGCTCCCATATTTATTGCTATAAAACTTTTCCCATCACCTGAGATTGATGACGTAAAAAGAATTGTTTTTTTATCTCCGTTCATTCCTAAATAAGTAAGGGATGTTCTGAGTGATCTAAATTGCTCTGCAATTGACGACCTGTTTGTTTCTGTAATAACAGGTACTTGATCGCTTTCATCGTGCAGTATTTCAGCTAATATTGTTGCGCGTGTTGCCTTCTCAATTTCACTTCTAAAAACAATTGTTTTGTTGAACTTCTCCTTCATTAAAACGAATAATATTGCCACCAAAAAACCAACAACTAATGCAATAAAATACAGACTTGTTTTAACAGGACTTACTGGGTATCCTAAACTCTCAGCATCATTTACTAATCGACTATCGGCAATCGCTGATGCATAAGATAAAGCGGTTTCTTCTCGTTTTTGTAATAAGAAAGTATAAATACTATTTTTAATCGATTGTTGTCTTGAAATATCTACTAAATCTCTTTCTTGTTTAGGCATTTTGAGCAACTTCGAAGTGTATTTGTTACTTTCATTTTGAACTTTGCCTTGACGGGAGGTGAGGTTTTGTCTAAAATTTCTTAAATTTTCAAGTAAGCTAGGTTTTAGTTGTGCAATTTGACCTTTTAATGCAATCACACTTGGAGCATTTTCAGCACTGGTTTTTCTTAATGTATTTAGTTTAAGTTCCGCCTCATTTAATTTATTCAAAACTTGCGACAAGACGGGATCTGTAATTCCCATTGTAGCAGGAACTGTACCTGCACCATCATTCTTATTTGCTACATAGCTTTCAATTTGATTAAGAACATCCATTTGAATTCTAATTTCAGAAAGTTGTTGATCGCTATTCTGAACACTACTTAAATAAGCTGAACCTTCTGTTGATAAATCAACAATTCCTTTTTCAGTCATATAATCCACTTTCTCTCCTTCAATGTTTGAAAGTTCTAGCGTTACTTTTGCTAAACGTTCTTCGATAAAATCCAATGTGTTTTTAGACATTGTGTTTTTTTCGTTAATTGCATCTTTATTATAGGTTTTAATTAAGGTATTGAGGATATCTTCGGCTCTTTTAGGCGATGGATCAGTATAACTGAGATTAAGTATGGTTGACTGACTAGAGGCAGCATTGACTTGTAAATTATTAACCATTCCTTTAGCCAAATTGGTTATTGTTTGCAGAACAAGGAAAAATTGACTGCTTGTCTTTTGGTCATTAAGGTGATTATAATTAATTCTAAACTTACCATAAGGTGTATTAACAGGTACTTCTAGTGGATATTTTTTACCTTCAAATAAAACAGATTTATCTGTTGGGTTGTATGTGAATTTTATAAATCCCCCTGAGGATTTGATTTTGTTAGGTTCAAGTGATATGAAAGTAACAGGAGAATTGGTGTATGCTAATAAATGATGAATTCTACCTGGAACATATATTTGAGCATATAAACCCAAATCTTGCACAACTTGTCCCATCAATTTCTGTGATTTCAAAATTTCAATTTCATTTTTAACATTCTTTTTCGTTGCAGTAACGTCAAGAGCCTTTAAAATTGTTTCGGTCCCACTTTCTTCATCTTTTAGTATTAAAGTAGCATTGGCTTGGTATATCGGTGTTTGATAACGAATATACATAAAGGCTGTAAATAAACTGATGGATACAGTTATTAAAAAAACTGGCCAAAAAGGTAAATACAAGTGAATCAATTCTGAAATTGAATTCGAATCTTCATCCTTTTCGAATGGATTTTGATGCGAGGTATTAGACATATATCTTGTGTTGTTATTTTATAGTTCTAGAAGTAGAGTAAATAAGCAGTAAAAACGAAAAAGTTGTTATGATAAGTGACAGATTTTGGGAAACTCTAGAAAGCGGAGTCGCTTTATTTTTTGTAGATTCGACATAAATTAGATCTTGATTTTGAAGATAATAAATATCGGTTGTAAATATTTCATTGCTATTTAAACTAAATCTTCTCGTAATTCGCTTTCCATCCTTTTCTCTTATTAGCAATATGTTATCTCGACTGCTGTATATCGTCAAATCACCTGCCATTGCTAGTGCTTCAATAATTGTGATATGTTCGTTAGGTACTATTATCAGTCCAGGTTTTGCAACTTCACCTAAAATAGTAATTTTAAAATTTGTGATTCGTACAGAGACAATTGGATTTATTGCAAATTGTCTATTGGTTAATTGCTTTGCTATGGTATCAGCCAATTGTATCTTATTCAAGCCACTCGCTTTAACAGAGCCTAGTAGTGGCAATTTTATATTGCCAGAATCATCAACAAGGTAACCAACATTCCCTGCTCCAGCGATACCAGCACTCCCGCCACTTGTATTTGCAGCCGAGGCATTAAAGATTTTAAATGTTTCTTCGTCTAAACAAAAAATGGAAACTTGCAGTAAATCACTTGATTTTATAATATTTTCTTTGGGATAAGGTGTAACATCACTTACAGTATTTGTAGACAAAGATTTAAAATACAGTAATTCCTTGTTTTTTCTTGTAAGGCAAGAACTTAAATTTAATCCTAAAATAATCAGAATGAAATAAAGTATAAATTGTTTTTTTCTCATGTTTGTATATGATTAACGAATTGTATTAATGTAGTTTGTTTATATGATATAAATGAAAATATTTAAGCAGTTAATTAGTAAATATTTAGACACTTATTTAAAAAGAATTAAAAATTAAAATTAGGCTAAAATTAACACTGAATTTACAAAGCTTCGCTAACGTTAGTCACAAAATGTGCTAAAGCCTAAAACTAAAATAGGCCACGAAAATAATGAATTTTATTCTTTTTTGCTTATTTTTACTACAAAAGATAATGGTAAATTAACTTCTAGGGCACTTCCCAATGCTTCAATAGCCACTACTATTCTTCGTTTTCCTTTAATTACCAATGATTTAGCTACCAAACCAGTAAATGGACCTTGGGTTACCAAAACATCTTCACCTTCTTCAAAATCAACATTTTCTATGGGTGAAACCTCAGTGGAATCGTTCATCAATATTTTAAGATTCTCGATTTCCTGTTCCTTTATCACAGCTGGCTGACCGATATATTTCAAAATACCAAGAGCTCCCTGTACTTCTAATGTATTGTATAATTTAGATTTTTCAATTTTTATAAATACGAATGTTGATATTAATGGAGTAGTAATTTTCTTTCTTCTATCACTCCATTCTCGAACACTGCTAACAAGTGGTAAATACGCATTGTAACCCAATGTAACAAGTTTAGAATAAACTTTCTTTTCGGCATTCGGTCTGGTATATATGGCAAACCAATTGTTTTCTATCATCTTAACAAAATTCAATTAGATTCATAAGTCCCATCTGCTTCCTTCATCATTCGATGCGCCAAATCCTTCCCTAGATAATTATCAATAATATTGTGAATTATATACAACAATGGTGTCAATAATATACCTATCACTAACTTATAAAAATAATTCATTAATCCTATTGCCAACACTTGACTCATTGACCAATTATTGCCAATATAAAAAGCTATAAATAACACCACAAAACTATCAACCAATTGCGAAACAACAGTTGATCCAGTGCTTCTTAACCACAGATACTTTTCTCCTGATTTTAATTTCAAATAGTGAAATATTTTTACATCAATTAATTGGCCAACCAAAAAAGCCACCAAAGATCCTGCAATGATCCACAATCCCTGTCCAAAAATGGCATGATATGCATATTGCATATTGTCAATATTTTTTGCCGTTCCGCTCTTAACCCACCAATCCGCTGGCGATGTTCCAATCGCAGCAAATACTATTATGAAGGCATAAGAAATCATTATCGAGGCTAAATAACTTAGTAGCTTCACCCCTTTTTTTCCGTAGTATTCATTAATTATATCGGTCATAATAAATACAACTGGCCATACAATTACACCACATGTTAATTCAAAAGAAAGATGTTCAAATCCCAATATATTTAAATCGAACTTTTTAATGCCAAATGTATTTTCTAATGAAAATATTTTAGCACCAATAAATTCTGCAACTATCGCGTTTGTAATGAAAAACGCACCAAGTATAATAAATAAATTTGTCTTTTTATCGTTTTTATACATTTAAATAAGTTCTATTTCATCCCCTATCTCGGGAACAACAATATCATTAAATCCAACATTTTTGAGTTTTTCTGCCCACGACAGTTGTGTATCATACTCACCATGTACAAGGATTAATTTTTTAACTTTAGATGGATTTTGACAACTTAAATATTCCAGCATTTCTTTATAATCACCATGTGCACTATAATTTTCCATACTTTCTATATTTGCCATTACTTTATACATCTCACCAAATATTTTCACCTCAGGGTCACCAGACTTTAAACGTCCTGCCAAAGAATCTGGTGTGGCATATCCTACCAATAAAATTGTATTTGCAGGATTGCCTATATTGTTTTTAATATGATGTTTCACTCGACCGGCTTCGGCCATACCGCTTGCACTTATTATGATACATGGATTTTTTGAATCATTGATTTTTTTTGAATCCTCTGCAGATTTAACATAATGTAAATTCGGAAAATCAAATGGATCACCATCTTTGTTAATATAACTCAATATTTCTTTATTAAAATACTCTCTATGAGCAGACATGACTTGTGTGGCTTTTGTTGAAAGCGGGCTATCAACATAGACGTCAATTATTGGCAATTTGCCTGAATACGACAACTTATCCAAGGAATATATGATTTCTTGAGTCCTATCAATACTAAATGCAGGAATAATAATTTTACCTTTATTTTCGACACATGTTTTTTGAACAATTCGCAATAAATGAGAATCAACATCTGATTGAATAGCATGCAACCTATCGCCATAAGTACTTTCACAAATTATATAATCTGCCTGAGGAAAAGGTTCTGGTCCCTTTAAAATAGAATCATTTTTTCTACCAATATCACCGGTAAAAGTTAATTTAACAATTGTATTATCAGACTTAACTATTTCTAAATTTAAAGCTACACTGCCTAAAATGTGTCCACTTTCAGTTGTTATTACCGATATTTCATCATCAATTTTGAACTTGCTTTCTAAAGGCAATGCGACCATCATATTTAAGGTTTTAATGGAATCTTCCTGTGAATAGAGGGGTTCAATTAATTCCTCATGCTTTTTCTTTTTTCGTTTGTTAATATATTTTAAATCGCTTTCCTGAATATGCGCACTATCTAATAACATAATCTCACACAAATCGATGGTACCCTTAGTTGCATAAATATTTCCATTGAATCCATCTTTTACTAGTTTAGGTAACAAACCCGTATGATCAATGTGTGCATGAGATAAAATAATATAATCAATACTTTCTGGATCAAATCCCCAGTGTCTATTTAGTATGTTATTATCCTGCCCATTTCCTTGAAATAATCCGCAATCTAAAAGAATATTTTTACCCTTATCTGTAGTAAGTAAGTGCTTTGAACCTGTAACGGTTCTTGCGGCCCCCCAAAATGTCAACTTCATAGAAGCAAACATAAGGATTATGTATCAAAGAAATATCAATGTTTTATTAGAATATGAACATCAAAATACGACTTTTCCACTTTTTATTGTCTTTAAAACTTTTATCATTTTAAATTCATTTTTTTTAACTGTAAGAAGGTCTCCATTCAATAGTACAAAATCCGCATCCATACCTGCAGTTATAGAACCCTTTCGATGCTCTAATCGACAAGCTTTAGCCGCCCAAAGAGTCATACCATATAATGCTTGATTTGGCAATAATTTCTCTTCAGATTGAAATGTTTTTTGATTTTTGACATTTAAATTTTCTCTAAAGACTGCGCTGTAAAAGGTTAGAAGTGGATTTAAATATTCAACCGGAAAATCAGTTCCCAGAGGTAAATAACCATTTTGATTTAACAAGGTTTGATAAGCATAAGCGCCTTTCATACGATAATTACAAAGACGGTCCTCAGCCCAAGGTCCATCGCTTGTTGCATGTGTTGGTTGAACAGATGGGATGATAGAAAATTTTGAAAATAATTCAAAATCATTCATATCTATTATTTGTGCATGTTCGATTCGCCAGCGATCATCATTCTTCCCCTTTAAATATTTTCCATAAATTTCAAGTAATAACCGATTGGCTGAGTCTCCAATGCAATGCGTGTTCACTTGATATTTTGTTGTATTCTTAATATCGTTACACCATTTATCAAAATACACAGCATCATTTAATAACATGCCGCTGTGGTCATTTCTATCACAATATGGTTCTTTCAATTTTGCACCTCTGCTGCCTAATGCTCCGTCGGCGTATAATTTAAAACTGCATATTTTGGTATGGTCGTTTTCATATTCTCCTTTTCTTTGAGCAAACTTCAGCCCATTTATAGTTGGATTTAACATGATATACAGATAAATTGAAAGTTCGTTTTTTAAACCTAAGGAGTCTAAAAAAAGTGCCGTTTCTAAATCTAAACCAGCATCAGCCAACGTTGTTAAACCAAGGCTGTAACATTCCTTCTCTGCTTTTTTAAGCACTGTTATCAAGTCTAAATTTGATGGTGGTGTAATTATTTTTTCGACCATTTCAACTGCATTATCAACCAATACACCTGTCAATTTTCCATTGATTTTAACAAACTCTCCGCCTTGAAGCTCAGAATTTTCAGAAATGCCTGCAAGCGTCAGTGCTTTTTGGTTGCAAATGGCCGCATGTCCATCAATTCTTTTTAAAATAACTGGACGGTTTGGAAACAAAATATTTAATTCCGAATTGGTGGGATAATTTTTATCAACCCAATCATTCTGATCCCAACCCCTGCCTGTCAACCATTCTGAATTACTAGTTTGACTAAATGTTGTAAGCTTATTTGTTACTTCTTTCCAACTATTTGTTCCTACCAAATTGCAACTTAAAAGCGTTTTGGCATATCCATAAAAATGGCAGTGGGCATCAATAAAACCAGGGTATAAATAATTGCTTTGTAAATCTATTTTATTTGAATCATCACATTCAAATTGATTTAAAATTGCATTACCACCTACTGCTATAATCTTGCCTTGATCAACTATTACCACAGATGCACTTGGCAAACTATCATTCATTGTAATTATGTGACCATTATACAATATACTATCTACCCGTTTCTTTTGATTTGATGAGCATGAAAAAAGTAGTACCGTCAGACAAAAAATAAAACTACGCATTTTATTTATTTCAAAATTACTCTTTTCCAAGTATCGGTTCTACCAATTGCTTTGATTCCAATATATCCCCTAATATCAATGGTATTATCATCCTTCATATTGATAACACATTTATAGGTTTTACCATTCTTAGGATCGTAAATACTACCACTTCCCCACTCCTTTTTACCTACATAAATAAAATCTTTTAAAATTCTGTTTCCTTTTAATGGATTATTTCGCAAGGCCGTATCTGGATTGTTTTTATCTAGCTTAGGTTGCTTTGTTGCAGGATCATTTGGTTCTTTGAGCCAAACAATTTTTCCAAAATATTTGGAACCAATTTTCTCTATTTTAATTTTGGAACGACTATCACCTGGCTCCCACGTGCCCAAAAGTTTATCTGCATCCGCTTCCTGAATTCCAGCCATTCCAATACTGGAAAGAATAAGCACAAAGCCTAAAAATAAATAATTACGTAATTTCATTTTCTATTAATATTTAATTTCAACTTCAATTTTGCCTTTTAATTTAATATTCATACAGGTGTCTTTGGCAACACTAGCATCGGCAACTAGAATAAAGTTATCTTGCTTTAATAAATCCAACAAATCGATTGAATTACTGGCTAATGTTGCATTTAATAATTTTGTGCCAGGTTGAATTTTATTTATGGTCGCAGCTTGAATCATATCCGTTTTTTCAGATGCAAATTGCAAGTTAAATCCAGAGTATATATTTAAATCAGTCGAATCTAAAGCTGAAATATTAAGCAGGGTTAATTTAGCAGATTTAATATCATCAACTTTGATTTTATTGTTTGCTGCAAACGCATTTAATTGATTGAGAACCTCACCTTGGGCTGTATTGGCCCCTTCAGTTAAAGGTCCATCTGCGTTAATTAAAATATTATCAAATATTATGGTTGCTACCCTTTCATTTTTCGAACAGGAGACCAATCCAATTAAAACAAACAAAACAAAAACTACTTTAAATATTGTTCTCATTAGGCAATAATAGAAAAGAGTTACTGAATTGCAAAAAATATGTTGAAATATCTCAAATTTCTACCAAATTAAACATAAAAAGCTTTGTTGAAAATTACATAGTTTTGCAGTCATGATTTTACCTCAACCAAGCGCATTAAATCAATATGAACAATTATTTAAAAAAATTGGACAGATTGGTGATGACCTTGGACAAGATATTTATTTAATTGGTGGGTTTGTAAGAGATATTTTTCTACATAGAGAAAGTAAGGATATTGATATCGTTGTTATTGGCAAAGGCATTGATTTTGCGAAAAAAGTGGCACAAAATCTACCAAACAGTAAATTTTCATTCTTTGAAAATTTTGGAACTGCGCAAGTTCTCTATCAAGATTTGGTAATCGAATTTGTTGGTGCGCGAAAAGAAAGCTACGAGAGAAATAGCCGTAAACCATTTGTTGAAGAAGGTACTTTGCGCGATGATCAAGAAAGACGTGATCTAACAATTAATGCATTAAGCATTGGTCTAAATAAGCATAATTATGGTCAAGTGGTTGATCCATTTAATGGAATAAATGACCTCGACAGTCAAATTATTAGAACACCAATGGATGCAGATAAAACCTTTAGTGATGACCCTTTGCGAATGATGCGCGCCATTCGGTTTGCCTGTCAACTCGGATTCAGAATTGAAGAAAAAACGTATGATGGTATTGTTAGAAATAAAGAGCGAATTAAAATTATTTCTCAAGAGCGAATAACTGAAGAGCTCAATAAAATTATATTATCCCCAGTTCCTTCAATTGGTTTTGAATATTTATTCGACACAGGATTATTACAAATAATATTTCCTGAAATGTCAAATTTGCATGGTGTAGATACCATTAACAACAATTCTCACAAAGATAATTTCTATCACACACTGCAAGTCTTAGATAATTTATGTAAACTTAGTAATGACCTTTGGTTGCGATGGGCCGCTATATTGCATGATATTGCTAAGCCTGCCACCAAACGTTATGAACCAGGAATTGGCTGGACATTTCACGGGCATGAAGACAAAGGCAGCAGAATGGTAAAACCCATTTTTACAAAATTAAAATTACCATTAAATGAAAAAATGAAATTTGTTGAAAAACTTGTTTTACTACATTTAAGACCCATTGTATTATCACAAAATATAGTTACGGATAGTGCGATACGCCGAGTTATGGTAGAAGCGGGCGAAGATATTGAAGCACTCATGATGCTTTGTAAAAGCGACATTACAAGTAAAAATGAAAAAAAGGTCGAACGTATCAAAAAAAACTTTTTCATTGTTGAAGAAAAAATGAAAAATGTTGCAGAAAAGGATACTTTAAGAAATTGGCAACCTCCTATCAGTGGTAACGATATATTAAAATCATTTAAAATTGATCAGCCACAACAAATAGGCATCTTAAAAAATGCTGTTAGAGAAGCTATTTTGGATGACAAAGTAAAAGATAATTATAATGCAGCCATGTTATTTTTAAAAGAATTTGCAACTAGCTTAGGGATAAAAGAAAAAACTCAAGAAAATTAATTTATTTTTGCCTTGTTATGATTTACCGTTTTAAAGTTTGGTTCGAAGAAGATGAGGATATTAATAGAGTAATTGATATTCAGCCCACTGCAACATTTTTAGAATTACACAATATTCTATTAGATTCCATTGGCTTCAATAAAAAAGAAGCCTCCTCTTTTTATGTTTCTGATGATAATTGGAGAAAAGGAAAAGAGGTTACGCTTATTGAAAATGGCAATAAAATATTAATGGGTAAGATAAAAATTAATGAATTAGTAAACGATCCACATCAAAAATTTCTTTACATCACAGATTTCAAGGAACAATGGACTTTACATATAGAACTTCAAAGTATTCAAAATGATGTTAAGGGGATTAAATATCCACTCATATCTAAGTCGAATGGCAAAGCCCCAAAACAGAATGAAGGTCTTGGAAGATTCAAGATTGTTGATGAATCGGAATTTGACGAAATTGCTAACAAATTAGTGAATAAGCAGACTCCAATTTTAGACGAGGGATTCGATGAGGATGCTTTTGGTGAAGAAGGAGAAGATGATGAAAATACAGAAGATGAATTTGGCGAAAGCTATGGAGAAGGTGGTGAAGAAGAGACTATCTAATGTAAATATTAATAACTAAAATTAAATAATTACACCGTAATTTAAATTTATGCAAATCACGTTTCTTGGCACCGGTACCTCTCAAGGTGTGCCTTTGATTGCCTGCCAATGCGAGGTTTGTAAGAGCACTAATTCAAAGGACAAACGACTAAGAAGCAGCATACAAATTGATATCGAAGGGAAAGTAATTGTAATCGATAGCGGTCCTGATTTTAGGCAACAAATGTTGCGAAACAATACTTTAAGATTAGATGCACTTTTATTTACGCATGAGCATAAAGACCACATTGCGGGAATGGATGATATTCGGGCATTTAATTATAGTAACCAAAAAGCAATAGATGTATACGCTACTGCTGGCGTTCAAACTGCTTTAAGAAGGGAATATCAATATATTTTTGCCGAAATTAAGTATCCAGGAATTCCAAAATTAGAATTTACAACCATAACTGCGAACAATGAATTTAAAGCAGCAGGTATAATCATTACGCCAATTGAAGTAATGCACTATAAGCTACCTGTGCTAGGTTTCCGAATCAATGATTTTACCTATATAACAGATGCTAATTTTATTGACGAATTAAACATGGAGAAAATTAAAGGCAGTACACATTTGGTATTAAATGCCTTACGTCATGAGCAACATATTAGTCATTACACCCTTAACCAAGCGATTGAGGTAGCAAAAAAGCTGAACATCCCAAATGTTTATTTCACTCATATTAGTCATCAATTGGGACTGCACGACGAGATAAATAGACATTTGCCACAAGGTATGCAATTGGCTTGGGATGGATTGAAAATAAATATTTAATATTGCGTTTTTGAAAGTTAAAAATAGAGATCTAGCTTTTCCTTATCTAACTATTACAAAGTATAAATTTCCAAATTTTTGAGCAATGGTTGTAAATAAAACTAAATGACCATTAAAATTCATACTAAATTGGTTCGCTGTTAAATTTGGAATCAATCCAAAGACGAGCATGTATACTTATTCCTTCCATTTCTTATCATAGGTTAATAAATATTCGCTTAATAAAAGCAATCTTTGTATGACTATGTAGGTAAACAAAGCATTGACCCATGCAACGCAAACAATTCATTAAAATAATAGCAGGTACAACAAGTATGATAACTTTAGGATCGTTTAATAAAATAACAGACTTACTCGAAAAACAGGACGAAACAATGCCAGTTCTTTTTATAGGACATGGTTCGCCTATGAATGGCATTGAGGATAACGAATTCAGTAGGCGCTGGGCTTTAATGGGTCAAGAAATAAGTGTACCAAAGGCTGTATTATGCATATCTGCACATTGGCTCACAAAAGGCACCCTGATTACTGCCATGGAGCATCCAAAAACAATTCATGACTTTGGTGGGTTCCCTCAGGAATTATTCAATGTTCAATATCCTGCACCTGGCAACCCATCGTTAGCGTCCGAAATATCAGGCATTGTTAAAAAAGCTAATATTGGCCTCGACCATGAATGGGGACTCGACCATGGCACATGGTCGGTGATTAAAAACATGTATCCATTGGCCAATATTCCTATATTGCAAATGAGCATAGATTATAATCAATCTATGCAATACCATTACGATTTGGCAAAAGAGCTTGTTTCACTTCGGAAAAAAGGTGTTTTAATAGTTGGTAGTGGAAATATGATTCACAATTTACAGATGGTAGCCTGGGATAAAATGGAAGTTCCTAATTACGGCTATGATTGGGCCATAGAGATGCACGCGACCTTTAAAAAATTGATTGAGGATAAAAATCACCAGGCTTTAATTGAATATAGCAAATTGGGGCGTGCAGCGATTCTATCTATTCCTACACCCGACCACTACATCCCGTTATTATATAGTTTAGCGTTACAAACCGATAATGATGAGATTAGCTTTTTTAATGATAAATTGGTGGCAGGTTCTCTTAATATGACTTCAGTAAAAATTTCCAAGATAGGTTCACATCCAATTACTAAACCATCGCACATATCCACGGACTCAACTGTTACGGACTCTATTTGATAAAAATCTAAATCCTTTGAATCATTTAGGATTCTAAATTCAGCAGGCAATATGTCATTCAAATCTATTTTTGAAGAATCAATTGCAAAAAAATTGAATATTATTCAAAAACTAAAGCACAAAAAAAAGGATAGTTATAATAACTATCCTTTTTTATTATGATAAATTTAAGTTAGAAAGTTTTTGCTTCTTCAATCCAAGCATGCCATTGCTCTAGGCTAGTCATACTATCATTATTTTCTAGCTCAGCAATTTTTTCGTCGGTTAATGAAATTAAATCAGCGTAAGTATTGATTCCTAAAGCGTTTAATCTTTTTTCAAATGCTGGTCCAACACCAGTTATCTTTTTAAGATCATCACCACTAGGTGTTTCATTTTCTTCAACTACTTTCTTTTCAGCCTTTGGTTTAGTTTCTGCAGTTGGTTTATTACCTGCATTGTCAAACATTGCTTTCAAGTCGCTGAATGCATCTAATTCGCCTAAAGAAGACTTATCATTTGATTTATTCATTGGCTTGCCAGTTTTAGCGCCAGATTTTGCAGATTTATCAGCATTATCTTCTGCTTTTCTGGTTTTGTCTTCAGCTTTCCAAGTGTTGGTATGAGAAAGAACAATACTTTTACTTTCTTTATTGAATTCAATAACTTCGAAAGTTAATACTTCATCTTCTTTAATTTTACCACCGTTTTCTTTCACTAAATGGCGTTTAGGTGCGAAACCTTCGATACCATATTGTAATTGAACGTTAGCTCCTTTATCGTTTTGAGAAGTAACAGTTCCTTCATGGTTAGAACCTAATCTGAAGATAGTTTCGAAAGTATCCCAAGGATTTTCTTCCAATTGTTTGTGCCCTAAAGATAAACGTCTGTTTTCAGAATCTACCTCTAATACAACAACATCAATTTTCTCATCTTTCTTAATGAATTCAGAAGGATGTTTGATTTTCTTAGTCCAAGATAAGTCAGAAACGTGAATTAAGCCATCAACACCTTCTTCTAGTTCAATGAATAAACCATAACTGGTTAAATTCTTAACTGTTCCATTGTGTTTGCTGCCAACTTTATATTTCTCAACGATAGAAGCCCATGGATCCGGTGTTAATTGCTTAATCCCTAGAGACATTTTGTGTTCTTCTTTATCTAATGACAATACGATTGCTTCAACATCATCACCTGCTTTTAAGAAATCGTGTGGACTTCTCAAGTGACTGCTCCAGCTCATTTCCGAAACGTGAACCAATCCTTCAACACCTGGTTTAATTTCGATGAATGCACCATAATCGGCAACGGTAACTACTTTACCACTAATTTTTTCGCCAATTTTGATATTATCACCTAAAGTATCCCAAGGATGCTCTGTTAATTGTTTCATGCCTAGAGAAATACGTTTCTTTTCGTCATCAAACTCTAAAACAACAACGTTGATTTTTTGATCTAATTTCAACAACTCCTCTGGGTGGTTTATGCGGCCCCAAGAAATATCTGTGATGTGCAATAAGCCATCGATACCACCTAGGTCAACAAACACACCAAACGGAGCAATATTTTTAACGATACCTTCTAGAACCTGACCTTTTTCTAATTTAGAAAGAATGTCAGATTTTTGAGCTTCGATATCATCTTCGATTAATGCTTTGTGAGAGATAACGACATTTTTGAATACGTCATTAACTTTAACAATTTTGAATTCCATGTCTTTACCAACATACTGATCGTAATCTTTAATTGGTTTAACATCGATTTGAGAACCAGGTAAGAAAGCATCGATGCCCATGACATCAACGACTAGACCACCTTTGGTTCTATTTTTAACTAAACCTGTTAAAATAGTTCCCTCTTCCATAGCTTTCAAGATATGCTCCCATGCTTTTTCTTGAATAGCGCGTTTACGGGATAAGATTAATTGACCATTTTCGTCTTCTGTATTTTCAACATAAACTTCAACAGTATCTCCTACTTTAACATCTACTAAATCTTTAAATTCATTTTTTGAAATGATTCCATCAGATTTAAAACCCACATTCACTACAATCTCTCTCTCTGATATGGCTACAACGTAACCACTTACTAACTCATTTTGAGTTAAGCTTTTCAAAGAACCAGAATATAAATTTTCTAATTCTTTGCGTTGGCTTTTGTCATAATTGCCAAAACCAGCGTTGTCCATGCTCCAATCGAAATCTCCCGCAACTGGAGCTGTTTCTTTTTTAGTGCGGGTAGTTGGGGTTTCTGCGGCGGCTTCAACATTTGTTGTAGCGTTGCCTTGGTTTAATTGTTCCTCTGTCAAATTTTATTTCCTCCTTTGTTGGGGCGGCAAAAATAATTAATATTTATTTAATTACCTATAGTTTTTTATTTGCTTTGATTATGCCATAATTAGCAACCTAATTTTAAAATTTTTTTACCATAAAAAAAACAGCCAAAAACAGGAAGACAAATGCTACTAGATGATTCCATTTCAGGGGTTCTTTCAGAACAAATACTGCGAAGAAACAAAAAACAACAATTGTAATTATTTCTTGGGTAATTTTCAATTGATAACCCGACATACCTTCAATTTTACCAATGCGATTTGCCGGTACCATAAATAGATATTCAACAAATGCGATTAACCAACTTACAAGAATGACTTTCCACAAAGGAACATGCTCAAATTTCAAATGACCATACCATGCAATAGTCATAAAAACATTGGAAATAATGAGAAGTAATATAGTTTTCCAGAATCTACTTATTTTTTAAAATAAGGCCAAATTTCACTTTTAGTTTTAGCCATTAATAATTTTGTTTTAATCTCTATTTCTGAGTTTGATTCTATTTTAGCTTGTTGTTTATCCAACTTTTCGAAAATGGTTTGTAAAATCATGTTTTGAGCAGACTTTGATGAATCTTTGTTTTGTTTTAAGATTACTAAAATTTCGGTATATGTGGCAATTATTTTCTCTGATTCAAATTTTTCAATTGAATTTATAGATTCACATTTAATTTTTTTCAAAACTGCCTTTTCAATAGAATCTGTATTCACTGACTCCAATTTAATTTGTTCAACAAATGTATCACTAAGCAACTGATTAATAGACGTTAGCCGATTATTATTTTTAACGTTCTCTGTTTTTGGACTAGAATTACATGCAAAAATCACAAACATCAAAAAACAGAACCCATAATAATACTTCATGTTGCAAAAATAAGTTCAATAAAAACGATAGGCAAAAAAAAAAGTTGAGATTAAAATCTCAACTTTTTTTTCAATTTAATTAAATTTTAAGATTACTCAGATTTAGAACCAGTCTTCTCAGTAGCGAATAAAGCTGCAAATTTTGTTTTGGTTTGTGCAATTTTAATATTGTCAGTACCTTTAAACTCTTTTTCTTTCTCAACTTCATTTTTTCTAGTGTCTAAAGCTTCATACAAAGCTTTAACATAAGCCAATTGATCAGCATCATAGCTTGACTTGTTTGTATTAAACTTATCATAAAAACCATTATAAGTACTTAAGATATTAGAAGCATTCACCCATGAAAAATCCATGGTATTCATCATTGCTACATTACCAAAAATAGTTTTTGCCATCACAATTTTTGCTTCGTCATTAAAACCAGTCATTGCTGGAGCTTCAGCTGCTTTAGATGCATTCATTTTTTCAACATAAACTACTTTATATTCATCCCAAGATTTTTGAGATGCTTCTAATTTAGCTTTTTCTTCTTCTTTTAATTTGTCAGTATTGGCTGCAAGGTCGGCTGAAGCCATCTTGTATTGACCATCTAAGGTCTCCAATGTAGTAGAGTCATAAACAACATTTGCTGTTTTAACTGAGTCAATCCACTTTTGTAGGTTTTCAACCTGTGCAGAAAGTTCTTGAGTGTTTGAACCACTATTGCAAGCTACTAGAGCTACAATTGAGAATACGGATAATATTATTTTATTCATTAATGTGGCAAAGGTAATTGCTTATTTTCAATTTAGAATAAAATAATTGTTACATAAATCTCACTTTATAATATTCATTTTCTAGATTGTATTTTCGTTATTGCTTTCATCTTTAGATTTTACCTTTTGCAGACTTCATTCATTTTTCAATAATTTTTTAGGTTATTTTTTTATTGGAAATCTCATTTTGTAATCGTGTTCAACTCGACCTAAACTGATATTATTTAGCTTGCCTTTTAAAAGATTCTTTTTTAATGGTGTTACATAATCAACAAATAATTTTCCTTCAATATGATCGTATTCATGCTGGATTATCCTGGCTGCCATTCCATCGAATGATAATTCATGAGATTGAAAATTTTCATCTAAAAAGCGGATTGTTAATTCAGGTTTTCTAAACACATTCTCGCGAATAGTTGGAATACTTAAGCAACCTTCTTCATATTTCCATGGTTCGCCCCATTCTTTTAAAATAACAGGATTAATAAACGTTTGCTTAAAATCTACTGGATTAATACCTTCTATAGGAGTTCCATCCACAACAAACAGACGGATAGGCAATCCAATTTGCGGTGCGGCCAACCCTATACCATTACTTTCGTACATGGTTTCATACATATTTTCTATTAATTCCTGTAAATTGGGGTAGTTGGGATCGATATCAGTACATTTTTTTCGCAGTACAGGCGATCCATAGGCGTATATTGGTAGAATCATTTGATGGCTAAATAAGTTTGCAAAATTAAGGCAGCAGCTACTGTATCTACAAGTTTTTTATTCTTTCTGTCCTTTTTTTTATACCCAGCGTCAATTAAAGTCTGTTTCGCCATCCGACTTGTAAGCCTTTCATCAACTTTTACAACTGGGTGATTTGGAAAGTTTTCCTTCAGTTTTTTCTCAAATTCAACAACCATTTGGGTGGCATCTGTTTCAGAACCATCCATGTTGAGTGGGGCACCTAAAACAATGGTTTCAACCAGTTCTTTTAAAAAGTAGGCTTTTAAATATTCAATAATATTTGAAGTATCTATTGTATCCAAAGGATATGCAATCATTTGAAGTGGGTCTGTAACAGCCACTCCTGTTCGCTTTCCCCCGTAATCAAGTGCAATTATTCTACTCATATATATTAAATTGCAAGATTGCATTTTTATGTTCAGTATAAAAAAATTAATTTCGCACAATATATGGAATTAGTGAATGGAAGATACCAAGCTGGCGGAGTTGATTTGTTAAACTTAATTGATCAATATGAATCTCCACTTTATGTTTATGATGCCGATACAATGCAAAAACAGTTTGATAAATTGTACAATGCATTTCCGGGTGTTAAATTACACATACATTATGCATGTAAAGCGTTAAGCAATCTTTCTGTATTAAAACTTATGAAGAAGTTTGGGACTGGCTTAGATGCAGTTTCCATTCAAGAGGTATGGCTTGGATTAAAAGCTGGATTTTCACCAGATGAGATTTTATATACACCCAATGGTGTTAGCATGGAAGAAATCGATATGGCTGTAAACGAAGGTGTCAAAATCAATATCGACAATATTTCAATTCTTGAACAATTTGGTGCCAAATATGGTCAAACAGTGCCTGTTTGTATCCGCGTAAATCCTCATATTATGGCTGGTGGTAACCATAAAATTTCTACTGGTCATATTGATTCTAAATTTGGAATCAGTTATTACCAATTAAGACATGTGGCCCGTGTAGTTAAGCTATATGACATCAATGTTGAAGGCTTGCACATGCATACAGGCAGTGATATTTTAGATGCTGAGGTTTTTATTAGAGGTGCGGAATTATTGTTTGAAGCTGCAGAAGATTTTAAAGACTTGCGTTATATGGATTTCGGCAGTGGTTTTAAAGTAGCATACAAAGAAGCAGACATAACCACTGATATTAATGATATCGGCAGTAAAATTGCATCAAGATTTATAGAGTTTTGCAAAAAATACGGTCGCGAGTTAGAATTGTGGTTCGAACCAGGTAAATTTTTAGTAAGCGAATCAGGATATTTCTTAGCAAAAACCAATGTTGTAAAACAAACTACAAGCACAATGTTTGCAAGCGTAGATACTGGTTTAAATCATTTGATACGCCCAATGCTTTACGATGCCTACCACAAAATTACCAATATTAGTAATCCAACTGGAACTGAGCGAATTTATGCAGTAGTTGGATATATCTGTGAGACTGACACCTTTGGTTGGGATCGCAAATTGAATGAAGTTCGTGAAGGCGATATTTTAGCCTTTCATAATGCTGGGGCTTATGGGTTTAGTATGGCAAGTAATTATAATTCTAGATTCAGGCCTGCTGAGGTTTTAATATACAAAGGCGAGGCTCATCTTATTAGAAGAAGAGAAATACTTGAGGATCTATTAAATGCTCAAATTGAAATTACTCTTTAACTTTATTTAATAACTGATTGAGAGATATTTCTAATTTCTTAAATGCGTCATCTGAATTGTGTTGATTTGAAATAATAAGATTGGCTTTATCAAAGTGGGGACGGACATAAGCTTCGTAACCAGGCATGACATGCTGAGACCATTGATATTCAACAGTTTCTTTGGTCATTCCTCTCTCCTTTTCATCTCTTTCAATCCTTCTTTTCAAAGCAGTTTCCGAATCAATATCAATAAAGATTTTATATTCTAACAAATCAGCAATGGCCTGATAATGGTATATAAATAATCCTTCTACAATTAATAATGGAGCTGATTTAATCTCAATAAATTGTTTCTTGGCATTGGGATTATTAAAGTTATAAACTTTTCTTATTAAGGTTTGACCATTGCTCAATTCTATAATATCATTTAAAAACGCTTGTTCATTGATACCCTCTGGCAAGTCGAAATTATGAAAGCCATTGGCATCCAAATTTTGAAATTCTATGGATTTATAGTAATTATCTGATGAAATAATAGATAACCTATCGCCTAACTTTTGCTTCAACAAATTTATAAGGTATGTTTTACCAGAACCACTTATTCCACTTAGTCCAATTAATTTCATGATTCTATTTAAATATTAATAATTTCAATGCGTACAAATATATTTAATTGAAACAAATTTATCCTTTTGATTATTGATTTATCAAACAAAATTGAATTTTATTCTTTAGAAACCAAACCCTTGAAACGTATTGTGTTTTATTTGGCAAAATTGGTATTGTAAAAGTTTAACATTGGATATATTTTGCGATTAGTATAATTATCCATGAAATTGTTGAATTCCCAAATAGCGCTTATCTTTGCTTAATGAAAAGAACCATTTTTATTGTTTCAATTATTCTATTTGGAATAGCTTGTAATAATACACCTGAAAAAATGCTTTTAAAAAATATTCAACAATTAGAAGCGAATAAAAGTTTAGCAACTAGCGATACATTAATTAACAGTTATCTTGGTTTTGTCGAACAGTTTCCGCAACATCCATATGCGATAAAGTTTTTATTCAAGGCGGCAGAGGCCAATGTCCAAGCCAAAAGAAATTTAGACGGCGCCTTATTATACGAGCAATTAGCCAATCAGTACCAAGACAGTTCGCTTGCAGCTGAATCATTAATTAGAGCTGGATTTAACTATCAACTAATTAATGAAACCAACAACCAAAAACGTGTTTTTCAACAATTTCTAACGCAATACCCAAAGCACGATAGAGCGAATGATATCAAAATGACTTTAGATATTATGGAATACACACCTGCTCAGCAAGACAGTATCATGTTAGCGCGCATTCAAGGCAATAGATAGGTATCGAAATAACTTTCTCAATTCATTTTATTTGTGTTTTAAACTCAAATAATTCAACTTGGCATATCTTGTGCAATAAATAACTAAAATACAAGTTAATTTAGCACCCTACATATGCAAAAACTATTTTCCACTTTTCTATTCCTATTTCTGTTTATGCCATCACAAGCACAAACGAGTTTCAACACAGAACCTCCAATTTTTATTGTTGAGTTTACGAAATTCATGACTGATGCTAAAAAACCTGCATTGGCAAAAACGATGGAAAGTTTTAATACCAACTGGAAAACCAATAAATACACTCCAGAACAACAAGTTTTCATAATTCGAATCGCCAATAGCATGATGTATAAAGAGATGCCTCGCGATCCTTACTTTGAATTGATGGTTACCAATATGGAATTGGTTTTGAAGAACAAATTAAATCCAGCCATATTTAAGCAATGGCAAATCATTGCGATGAAATTATTAGAAAAAAATCAAAAAGAATATCAGTCATTCTTAGAGACCTGTAATTCATTATTCGCTGACAATACGCTCACTAGCTCTGAAGCACGCAGATGGTATACAAGCAATGGTAATTATGAACTTACTTACATTAACAATCGAATTGCGATTGTTTTTAAAAATACTGAATTGATTTGTCAAGCAGATCAAGATAAAATTAAAATTGCAAATTGTGCTGGAACCTATTATCCCGATAAAAAATTATGGGTTGGTACCCAAGGGCGAATCAATTGGGAACGCGTTGGAAAACCAGAGACAGAAGTATACGCCACATTTACCAAGCATCAAATTGATATGAATACAGGTTCAATTAATGCTGATTCTGCCTTACTGAATTATCCAAAAATTTCTTCGCAAAAAATATTGGGAAAGTTAAATGATAGAGTTTCGCAAACAGTATCCGCAGAGCAAGTTAAAAAATCTGCGTTTCCACAATTTTATAGTAGCGAACCTACCATTGAAATTAAAGGAATAGTTGGACCTAATGCTATTTACAAAGGCGGTTTCTCAATGGAAGGGGCAAAAGTTAGTAGCCAAAGTATTGGCCAAGGTTTAGCTAAAATAATATTATTATATAAAGGCAAGCCTTTTGTTGAGGTTATTTCAGATGCTTTTAGATTAGATAGTGGTAAAGTTATGAGTCAAGCTGCATCCGTTAAAATTAAGGCAGATACAGGATTTATATACCACCCAAAAGTAATTTTCAATTATATTATTGAGAAGAAAAAAATGACCTTAAACAAAGGCACTAATGGTTTGATGCGCATGCCATTCACCGATAATTATCACGGTGTGGAAATTGATGTTGAGCAAGTTATTTGGGATCAAGACAAGCCCTATATTGACTTTGATATGATTTCGAATGATAAAACAGCTTATGTTGAAACGAACACGTTCTTCAAAAAATTTCTCTATGAAAGTTGGCAAGGTGCATTGGCTTCAAATCCACTTGAAAAATTGTTTCATTATTGCCGAACTAATATGAATGGAAAAAAACTGACTAGGGCCTTTACTATTCAGGATTACGCTAGTTCGTTCGGATCGAGTAAAGAATTTTTGGAACAACAAATTATTGACTTATCGGATGGTGGTTTTCTTTTTTATAACCGATTAAATGACTCAATTTATGTAAGAGATAAATTATACAGTTGGATATCCAATAATGGCGGTGGCAAAGACTACGATATTATCCGATTTAGCAGTGTTATTGGGGGCAAACCCAACATTACTTTTAATCTTAATTCTTTTGATTTAAAAATGGAAGGTGTTCGAAAATTTACATTTAGTGACTCACAGAACGTTGTATCGATGCCTAAAGATCAATTGGTAATTATTAAGAAGGATAAGAATTTGCACTTTGCAGGGCAAATGAGGGCTGGAAGGATTGATTTTTATTCCAAAGATTTTAATTTCGATTATTCTCAGTTCATGATACAAAACACAACCATGGATAGTATGGTCATTTTTTATCCTGATTTGAACACCAACGCATTAAGGAAAGTGCAAAGTGTGCTTTCCAATACCTATGGTAGGATACTCATTGACAAACCCAATAACAAATCGGGACTCAAGGATTACGCAGAATATCCCATTTTTATTGCAGAAAGAGGATCAGAAATAAACTACGACAGGGCCAGTACTCACAACCACGCTTATAAACGAGATAAATTTCTATTTGAAATTGACCCATTCACAATCGATAGTCTAGATAACTTTACCATAGCAGGATTTGCTTTTGGAGGAACTTTAATTTCGGATGGTATTTTTCCTGATATTAAAAACAAAGCGAGTATACAACCTGATTATTCATTGGGATTTGTGGACAAGGTTAATTTACCAATGTATGGAGGAAAAGGAAGCGGTGATTTAGTCATTAATTTAAGTAATCGCGGTTTTTACGGCAGCGGCGATTTACTTTACCAGACATCAATTTCCAAATCGCCGGAGTACTTATTGTTGCCAGATGCAACCGTCGGCAATAGCAGCAGCTTTAATTTACCAGAAAGCGCTAAGTATCCCCTTGTTTCGGGTTTTAATGTTAAAACAGAATGGTTTCCAAAACAAGATAAAATGTTTCAAACCAAATTGGATAGTAATTTTTCAGTATTTAAAACCAAATATGATTTTGATGGTCGTTTGACACTTTCTCCAGCTGATTTGCGCGGCGATGGCAGATTATTATGGCCTGAAGCTGTATTCGCAAGTAATGATATGGTATTTGGCAGAAACAAATCTGATGCAGCTGTATCGAGTATAAAAATATATGCAGTTGACCCTGCTAAATTTGCATTTGAAAGCAATAATGTTAAAGGCAATGTTGATTTTGACAAACGCGAAGGTAAATTTATAACCAACGTATTGGGTTCTTACACCCACTTTCCATTCAATAATTATTCAAGTAACATGAATGACTATAAATGGGATATGACGAAGAAAACCATGGAAATCAAACCAAATGCCACCATGGTTGGACTGAAACCTATGTTTGTTGGATTGCCTCAAAACACACCTGATAGTGTAAAATTTGAATGTGCTTATGCTAAATTTGATTTAACCAAATTTGTATTAAATTTAGAAAAAATTCCACACATAGATATTGCTGACAGCAGAGTATTTCCATTTGAAGGGAAAGCTGTAATTAGAGAAAAGGCTGCCATGGATAGGTTGGATAGTTCTAGAATAGTAGCTAACAGACTTGATAAATTCCATGAAATTAAAAATTGCCATACGACCATATTAGGAGGTAATAGTTTAAATGCGGATGGTTATTACCGTTACATTGATAAATATAAAGCAGAGCAGCCTTTATATGTTGATAGTATTAGAATCAACAAAGAAAAAAACTTAGTTGGATATGGCAGGATAGCTGAAGAAAAAGCTTTTAGACTTGATAAGAAAATCGGATTCAAAGGTTTGTTTGAAGTTATTAGTACACGTAAACCTATCCAGTTTATTGGCTATGTTCGACCAATGCACTCCTTTGCATTTATGGAAACCAGTTGGCTGCGATACAACTACGTCGTTGATCCGCAAAATGTTGTAATCAATGTTTTGAATCCAAGAGATAAAGACAATAACAAATTGTCTGTGGGCTTATATTTTGCCAATGACAGTAACCACGTGTACCCAATTATGTTCGATTTAAAGCGAAGATATAGCGATCCTGAATTGCAGTCTGACACCGGCATTTTATATTACAATGCTTCAAAAGATGCATTCTTTGTAGGTAACGAAGCTAAGTTGCTAAAAAATTCTTTGCGTGGCAATTATATGCAATACAATGAAGTAGATAAAAGTGTTTATGCAGAAGGTAAATTCAATTTCAACCTGGTGACCCAAAAAGCGCGAATTGAAACTGCAGGAACAGCCATACATGCGGCAGATGACAGCACTTATAGGTTTAATCTTATGATGTGGTTGAGTTTCCCTCTTCCATCTGAAGTGAATGCTAAAATCACTAAATTTCTGACTACAGAGGGGGCGGGAAAAGCACCTGGTTCGCTTAAAAACGAGGATAGTAAAAAGGCATTAGCTGAATTAATTACCGACCTGAAAACTTTTGAAAAAATGCAAAAGAGTGTTGAATCTACTGGGATTTTACCAGCTGAAGGCGAATTCAAAACTGGCTTTGTGTTTTCAAACGTTAATTTCGGATATAACAGAATAAAGCGAAAATTTTTAGGAACAGGTAATATTACAATGCCATTATTTAACGGACAGATTATTAACAAGAGTTATGAAGCTACAGTTGCCATTGAGAAGAAAAAAAGTGGTGATAAAATTATAATCTACATAGTTACGGACAATGGCGAATGGCTATACATGGAATATGCAAGAGGTAACATGACAATGGCTACAAATAATGCTGAATTGGCCGCGGCAATTAGCGCAGCATCAGATAAATTATTCGACCCTGAATTCTCATTGAAACTAGGAACGGAGAGAACTAAAGATAATTTCTTAATAAAAAATGATGTTGATCAAGAATAGTAATTACCCGTTGTAATTATTTTAACAAGAACGAGTGAAATTTGATATTTAAAAAAATGATTATCTTTGCAGATTAAGTATGAGTACAATTAATGAAGTTGGTTTGGTATTACTAGGTGCTGGCATTTCCTATCTCATAGGATCAATGCCAACTGCATTATGGGTAGGAAAAGCATTCTTTGGTTTGGATATACGTGAGCATGGTAGTGGTAATTCAGGCGCATCTAACACTTTTAGAGTATTAGGTAAAAAGGCTGGCATTGCTGTATTGTTAATTGACGTTATCAAAGGACTTACGGCAGCAAGTTTAGTTCGCTATTTTCCATTTGTAGAGTTGGGTAGTATAAGATACGTTAATTTGCAGTTATTATTTGGATTATCCGCTGTGGTTGGCCATATATTTCCTATCTATGCTAATTTTAAAGGTGGAAAAGGCATTGCAACCCTTTTGGGAATGCTCATTGCAATTCATTATTTATCAGCTTTAATTTGCATGGGCTTATTTCTAGGTACTTTATTTTCCACCAGATATGTCTCTTTGAGTAGCATATTAACTGCTGTTGCATTTCCATTCATTGCTATTTTCTTGTACAAAAATCAGGAACCTTTGTTTATTGCTTTTGGCATTGGTGCTGCTTTAATGGTCGTTTTAACCCATCAAAAAAATATTAAAAGGTTAGTTGCTGGTAACGAAAACAAAGCTAAATTACTGAAAAAACACCGCCAATAAAATGAAAAACTCTATTTTGGATTCATTGCAAAAGACCAATACTACATTACAAAGTAAAGCGATAGATTTAGCTGCCTTTGAAATTGTATTATATAATGACGATGTAAACACTTTCGATCATGTAATCGATTGCTTGATGAAATATTGCAAACATGATGCCCAACAGGCAGAACAATGCGCTTTATTGGTTCACACTAAAGGAAAATGCGCTGTAAAGTCAGGTGACTATTCTTTTCTTCAACCTTTGTGTGATGCTTTGTGTGAAAATGGGCTTTCAGCTCAGATCGAAATGCTTTCCTAATTGAATTTAAAATAAAATATGAATAAAATAATCCTGCTCCTCATTCCTGTAATTATATTTACGAGTTGTTCAAAAGTTCCAATTACAGGACGGAAGCAAAATACGCTTGTTAGCGAGGCAGAATTGGAGACCTTGAGTACTAGTGAGTATCAAAAATTCTTAAGTACCCATAAACTTTCTACAGATGCGAGGCAGGTTGAACTTGTAAAGAAAGTTGGCAATAATATTGCCAACAATATCACTGCATTTTTCAAAACTTATAGCAATGGCAAATATTTAAAAAATATCCAAGGTTATAAATGGGAATTTAATGTGGTTGAAGATCCAGCAGTAAATGCCTGGTGTATGCCGGGTGGAAAAGTGGTTGTATATTCAGGTTTATTACCTGTTACGCAAAACGAAACAGCCTTAGCTGTTGTAATGGGCCATGAAATTGCCCATGCTGTTGCCAAACACGGCAACGAACGAATGAGTCAACAATTGAAAGCGCAAGCATTAGGTACGGTCCTTTCAGTAGCAGTTTCTGGCAGTCCACAAGCGACGCAAGATATATTTAATTTGGCCTTTGGTGTATCGGGCAATTTAAGTCTTTTAAAATACTCAAGAACGCATGAAACCGAGGCTGATAAAATTGGATTGGTATTTATGGCTTTGGCGGGATACGACCCTAACGAAGCAATTCCTTTTTGGGAAAGGATGAGTAAAATGTCTGCAGGTGCTAAACCACCTCAAATTTTAAGTACTCACCCAAGTGATGCCACCCGTATCAACGATTTGAAGGCTTGGATGCCTGAGGCTATGAAATACTACAAATCTGTTGCGAAGTAATTGAAAACAATTATAGCGACAGAAAATCAACTAGAAGAACTAGCTAATCTCGTAATCGCAGAAGCCAGTAAAAAACCTATTATTCTATTAAAGGGTAACTTAGGTGCTGGAAAAACTACACTTACGAAATATATCCTTAAAGCACTGGGTGTAACTGAACCAGTAACAAGTCCTACGTTTAATATAGTTAGTACATACGAAACTGAGAATGGATTAAGCATAAATCATTTCGATTTGTACCGAATAAAAACAATCGATGAATTATTTGAAATTGGTTTCGAAGAATATTTAGACTCTGGAAATTATTGTTTGATTGAATGGCCTGAAATAGCTGAACCACTCTACCCTGTTGAAGTATTAAGAGTATCCATTCATTCGGGCGAAAATGACAGGACTTACAATATTGAATAGATCCCTAATAGCCATTCAATTGAATCTATATCATGCTAATAATGGTGTATAATTCAACACGCAATATGATGAAGAATCCTAGAGATTTGATTACTTTTGCACCGCTATGATTAAAATAAAAGCGTTAACAAAATCAACATCAGAGAACAATATTGTATTAATTATTGACCCAAAGGGTTTTAAAAAATCAGATGCTTTGAGCACTGAGCAAAATACAGCAGTAAAAAATGCAATTAAAGCAGAAACGAAAAAAATCTTCTTTAACAACGGATCTTTCCATACATTGGTTATATTTTCAGAAGGAGCAGTTACCTGGAAAGTTGCAGAACTTCTGAGAAAAAGTGGTGCAAAAGTTTGTGCTATCCTTAATGAAAACAAGTCGGTATCAGTCAATGTTTTGGCAGATGACACGAAAGCAGCACTAGCAATGGCAGAAGGAATTGCTTTAGCAAATTATCAATTTTTAAAACACAAAGCCGATAAAAAGAAACTAAGCCATACACTTTCAGAAATCAATTTAACCAATTCAAAAATCACTAAAAAAGAAATTGCGGATTTAAATATTATTATTGGTGCTACATACATTACTAGAGACCTTGTGAATGAGCCATTCAGCCATTTGAATGCTGTTCAACTTTCAGAAGAGTTTAAGAAAATTGGTAAAGAGGCAGGCTTTAATGTTGAAGTTTGGAATGAAGCAAAAATAGAAGCTCAGAAAATGGGTGGTTTATTGGCCGTAAATAAAGGAAGCAAGGTCCCTCCTACTTTTAATATTATGGAATATAAGCCAAAAAACGCCATTAATAAAAAACCTTATGTATTAGTTGGTAAAGGTGTTGTCTACGATACAGGCGGATTGAGCTTAAAACCTACGCCAATGAGTATGGATTATATGAAATGTGATATGGCTGGAAGTGCTGTTGTTGCAGGTACAATGTATGCAGTAGCAAAAGCAGAATTGCCTATTCATGTAATAGGCTTGGTGCCTGCTACAGATAATTGGATAGGTGAAAATAGCTATGCCCCAGGTGATGTAATTACAATGTATAGCGGTGCGACGGTTGAAGTGATGAATACCGATGCCGAAGGCAGAATTGTATTGGCTGATGCCTTGCATTATGCTAAAAAATTAAATCCTGAATTGGTTTGTGATTTTGCGACCTTAACTGGCGCAGCGGTTAGAGCCATTGGACCCTATGCTTCTGCTATTTTAGGAACAGCAGATGATGAGATTAAACAAGACATATTTGATAGCAGTTATGCTGTATTCGAAAGATTGGTTGAATTCCCGCTTTGGGATGAATATGCAGATGAGTTGAAATCGGAGGTAGCAGACTTTACAAATCTTGGCAAAGGTGAAGGTGGACAAATTAGTGCGGCTAAATTCCTTGAAAAATTTACCGATTATCCATGGTTGCATTTTGATATCGCAGGCCCTGCCTTTAACCATGCACAGGATGCCTATAAACCCAAAGGAGGAACCGGTGTAGGTGTTCGTTTAATGTTTGATTTTTTCAGTAAAAAAGCGAAAAAATAAGCCATGGCAAAACCAATCATTGGTATATCACAAGGCGATCCAAATGGCGTAGGACTTGAAGTAATAATTAAAATCCTACAACATGAGGTTATTTTAAATTATTGCACGCCTGTTATTTATGGAAATCCGAAATCCTTTAGTTTTGTAAAAAAAACACTAGGCTTAGAAAAACCTAATTATACGCTAATTCGCGATATTAACGAGGCCAAACAAAATCAAGTAAATCTAATTGTTACTAATAATGAAGCTGTAGAAATTCAATTTGGAAAACCAAGTGAAGCAGCTGGAAAAGAAGCATTATTAGCCATAGATAGCATGTTAAAAGACGCCAAAAGCGGTAAATTAAATGCTATGGTTACAGCCCCCGTTGATAAGTCAACCATTAAAACACCAGAAGGTTTTACCGGACATACTGGTTACATTACCAAAGCCTTGGGAGCGAGCAATTCGTTAATGATTTTAGCCAATGAGGATATACGGGTTGGATTGGTTACGGAGCATATGGCGGTTAGTAAAATAGCATCGGCCATCACCAAAGAGATCATCGTAACAAAGCTAAAAATCGCGAATGAATCACTTAAAAAAGACTTTGGAATCACAAAACCAAGAATCGCAGTTTTAGGATTAAATCCACATAATGGCGACAATGGCACGATGGGAAACGAAGAAAAAGACATTATTTTACCTGCAGTTGCACAAGCGAACGAGGAAGGTATTTTCTGTTTCGGACCATACAGTGCTGACGGATTTTTCGGCATGAAAAATTATACCAAATTCGATTTGGTATTGGCCATGTACCACGATCAAGGATTGATTCCTTTTAAATCAATTGCTTTCGACGATGGAATAAACTATACTGCTGGCTTACCAGTTATCAGAACGAGTCCTGACCACGGAACAGGTTACGATATTGCTGGTAAAAACATTGCTTCATCAGAGAGTTTTGGCAACGCATTATTTGCTGCTATCAAAATTTATCATCAACAAATTGAAAGTGATGATTTGAAGAAAAATCCATTGCCTTATAGTGAACTAAAACGCGAGCGATTTAGATTAGAACAAGGTTAATAACAAACGATATTTAAATGATACAGATAAAAAACTATATCAATGGCGAATTCACCAATGCAGTTGGTAATTCATGGTTGGATAATTATAATCCAGCAACAGGAAAGGTATATAGTCATATTGCTGATAGTGATAATGAAGACGTTGAACAGGCTTACCAAAGTGCCTCAGCAGCCTATGGCAAATGGAAAATTACGCCGCATGAGGAACGTTTTATCATTTTGAATCGCATTGCCGAATTAATTGATTTGAATAATGATGCTTTGGCTGAGGCGGAAAGTATTGATCAAGGCAAACCAAAATGGTTGGCTAAAAATGAGATAAAAAGAGCGGGTCAAAATTTTCGATTTTTTGCCACAGCCGCCATGCAGTTTTCAAATGAAAGTCACCACAACGAAGGGCATACCATTAATTATACTTTGCGTCAATCGATTGGTGTAGTTGGTTGTATCAGTCCCTGGAATTTACCATTGTATCTATTCTCATGGAAAATTGCTCCTGCATTGGCCGCAGGCAATTGTGTAATAGCAAAACCTAGTGAAATAACGCCAATGACTGCCTTTTTATTGGGTAAAATTTGTACCGAGGCGGGATTACCAAAAGGCGTATTAAACATCGTGCATGGTTTAGGTCCCAAAGTGGGAAATGCCATGGTATCTCATTCAAAAATAAAAGTCATTTCATTTACTGGGGGTACTGCTACTGGTAAGCATATTGCAAGTATAGCCGCTCCTATGTTTAAGAAATTGAGTTTAGAATTGGGCGGAAAAAATCCAAATATTGTTTTTGCTGATTGCGATTTGCAAAAAGCTGTAAAAACTTCGGTTGAGTCTTCTTTTTTAAACCAAGGGGAAATCTGTTTATGTGGCTCTAGAATATTAATTGAAAGATCCATATACGAAGCTTTCAAAACTGCGTTTATTGAAGAAGTGAAGAAGCTCAAAATTGGTAACCCATTAAACGATGAAAATAGAGTTGGAGCCATTGTTAGTCAAATGCATTTTGAAAAAGTACTTTCCTATATTGAGTTGGCTAAACAAGAAGGCGGTCGACTATTATTGGGTGGCGAAACCTTTAATGGTTCGCACGAGAATGAGCAAGGTTGGTTTATTCTGCCCACGATTTTTGAAAATTTAAACTTCGAATGCAGAACCAATCAAGAAGAAATATTTGGACCAGTGGTTACGCTCACGCCATTCGACACTGTTGATGAGGCCTTAGAAATGGCTAATAGCACACCTTATGGCTTAGCTTGCAGTATCTGGACCAATGATTTAACAAAAGCACATAGAGTTGCCGAGAAAATTGAGAGTGGTATAGTTTGGATAAATTGTTGGTTGGTGCGCGATTTAAGAACACCCTTTGGGGGTGTCAAACAAAGTGGTGTTGGCCGAGAAGGCGGCTGGGAAGCCATGCGTTTCTTTACCGAAGCTAAAAATGTTTGTATTAAGCTTTAAAGCTAACTTTTTGAAAATGCTATATTAAGCTTCTAAAGCTTTAATTGTTTCAGTATTGACAACTTTTGGATCAGCTTTCCCTTTACTAGCTTTCATAACTTCTCCGACAAATAACCCTAATAAACCTTTTTTGCCAGTTTTATATTCCTCTACTTTCTCAGGGTATTTTGCTAAAACATCTTTGATAAGTGTAGTTATAAAATCGCTGTCATTGGTTTGAATCACATTTAGTTCTTCAGCAATTTGCAAAGCAGTCTTTCCCAGGTTATTAAGCATTGCTGGAAAAACAGCCTGAGATGCAGATGTATTACTTAATTGTCCGTTATCGATTAATTGAATCAGATCAGCAATCGCAGCAGGTTGCAACTTAAAATCCATGATATCTGTAGCTGTTTCATTTAGGTGCGATTTTATAGTGCCAAGGGTCCAATTAGCTGCTGATTTATAGTTTTGAGTAAAGGCAGTTAGGTTAATATAAAACTCTGCTAAATACTTATCATCTGTTATGGTTAATGCATCGTAATCAGATAAACCAAACTCATTTTTCAATTTCAAATACAGTTCCTCTGGCAAAGCAGGCATTGCTTCTCTTATATTCTGAATGTATTCCTCAGAAATAATAAAAGGAGGCAAATCTGGTTCAGGAAAATACCTGTAATCATTTGCGGCTTCTTTGCTTCTTAAACTAAATGTATTGCCTTTTAATGCATTAAATCCGCGCGTTTCTGAATAGAACACCTCCCCTTTTTCAGTCAATTCCGTTTGTCGAATTACTTCACTTTCGATGGCACGTTTAACATTGCTAATAGAGTTCATGTTTTTTATTTCCACTTTGGTTCCAAATTCAGTAGAACCTACTGGACGAATGGAAATATTTGCATCACAACGCATCGAACCCTCTTCCATATTGCCATCGCAAATACCTAAATAACGGACCAACTTCCTCATTTCACTTACAAATTGGAAAGCTTCTTCAGAACTTCGCAATTCAGGCTCACTCACTAACTCGACCAATGGCACGCCAGCTCTGTTATAATCAACTAATGTATCAATTAAATCCTGATCGTGCATACTTTTACCGCTGTCTTCTTCCATGTGAATACGGGTAATATTGATGCGTTTTTCAATACCATCGGCTGTTTTAATTTTCACAAAACCACCTCTGCAAATCGGTGTTTTATCTTGGGTGATTTGATACCCTTTTGGTAAATCGGCATAGAAATAATTCTTGCGATCGAATTGATTCACTTTGGTGATATTACAATTTAGCGCTAGACCAAGGGTAATGGCTTTATCAATAACGCTTGCATTGTGTTTAGGCAAAGTGCCAGGATGCGCCAAAGTAATTACACTGACATGGGTATTGGGAGCACCACCATATTCGGCACTATCACTGCTGTAGGCTTTACTATTGGTTAAAAGTTGAATGTGTATTTCCAGTCCTATAACGGCTTCGTATGGCATAATATTAAAGGACAAAAATAAGACAATTTTAGAACTTAAATGAATAAAACCCTTGGTGATTACTGCAATTATTAGATAATTAAAATCACACTGATCCGAACTTTTCCAAGATTTGGCAATAAATCATTCGTGAGCCCTT
>JAQSCZ010000117.1 GCA_029945665.1 bacterium
TAAACGAATAGCAGGATTAATTAATCAAACTGTAAACTTTTTTCAGGACGAGACAAAGTTTTGATTAACCACAAATGTGTCTGCGGAGCACTGAACCGCCAATTTCTTATAGGTGCTGTTACCTGCTGCCCGATTTTCCGTTGTCAATATTTGTCCCATGTTAAGTCTTTAAAACCGCTGTCTTTTGCCCACTTTCGCCATACTGCTTCAAGTATTTCATTGTCCCTTTGTCCTGTCGGGTTGTTGTAAGATTGTGAAACTAAATTTTTATCACGTTCGTGGGTTTCTAATATGTGAAGGTTTATAAATTTATTGAGTTTGTATTTGCAAGCTGGTAGGCACAAAGATGTGTCTAATTCAAGAGCTTTAGCAATATTAACTTCGTGTGTTTTACAATACTGTCGCACTTTTTCTATTTCGGAACTGCCAAAATAAAACTGGCTATTTGCACCTTTACCACGATATTCTAAATAACCGTCTGTGAAAATGTAAATATGATTGTCGTAGGCTAAATAAGTTGTATCAATTCCATCTGTCAAGTATGTGTCCTCTTTGATAATGGGTTCATTTGAAATTTTTTCAATTAAAAGACTTATTAAATCCAATCCTTCATTTTTTGTTGTCGCATATACATTCTTTACAGCACTATTGAAATTTACAATTTGTTGATTTAGTCCGCATTTTTGAAATTCGGCTGTGGAGTTGATGAAACGTTGTTTTTCCCCCAAGTTTTTAATTTTATTAATGTCAATAGTTGCAGCCGTTTTTTCTGAAAATGCTGAAAAAGAAATACAAGATTTGTCTCCAATTTTTTCACCGGGTTTCACACATTCGGTTTTGAAAAATTGAACTATTTTAGAAATCTCTTCAATGTCCTTTTGTGGTCTATTGTCAAGACGACTTGACATATCAGAAAGAATAACGATATTTTGATACGTTAGATATTTGTTTTGTGATTCTGAACCGCAAGAGGCAAACAAGAGTAACACCAAACAACTGGTTATAGTATTTTTCATCTCAGGTGTTTAATTATTTGTTTGTCACTTGTTCAATTTCACGCACTCGATTGGAAACTTCATCGGTCGCATAATATTCTGGAAGATATTCTATAAACCCTGATTTATAGGCAGAGATAACACTGTCCAAAACCACATCTGTAAAAATTTTGCCACTAATTACTCTTGCGTTGAAGTCGTCAAATATTGATTTTATTTGTTTTTGCAATTCTGAATATCTACTTTCAATTTGATTCTGAGCATTGTTTATTTCAGTTTCCAAACCAGTAATTTTAGCTTTACATTCTGTTATAGCATCTTCCTTTTCTTTTACTTTGTTGCTAATAGATTCTTTGTCAGAATTGAGGTCTATCATTTCTTCGTCTAACACTTGGATTTTCTTAGCTTTTTCGGCATCTACCAGTTCTCTTTTAGAATTTTTGTATGCACTGGTTATGTTTTCAATTAAATAATGTGTAATAATTAGAGGCACCATACCAAACATAAAAATCATCCAAAACTCACCATGCTTCACAACTTCCCAAATGGCAAGTTGTGATTCTTTACCCACTAATAAACACTTCATTTCATCTGTATTGATTGCTATCATTCCTGCAACAATTACATCGAAAATCAGCAACCCAACCCAAAATAAAAGATTGTTCAGCGATTTTCTTTCACTGCCAAGCAACTTTATATTAGATAGGAGAATTGGGAAAAGAAAGAAAATCATCCCTATAAATCCGAATAATGCCCCTTGCTGTCTAAATATTTTAATGATAGCATTTGCATCAACAAGTTTAGGTAATCCAGGGTTTACGCCTGCTTCTAAAGATTTGCGTATTACGTCACTTTCAAATAGCATTTTATACAATGCAGAGGCAAAAAATACTAATAAATAACAAGCAAAAATGAATAAGAAAAAGGAGATTAAAATATTACCAGCAGTCCAAAACTTTTTAACAACAAATGATTGTTCTAAAGCCTTTCTTTCAAGTTTATTCTTCTCAATATCTTTATTAATTTGTAATAATCCCTTTTCGCCTGTGTTTTGATTTCCCGATTCTAAAATTGATTTCTCTTGTTGTATGCCTGAAATTTTATCGGTAGTTTGACGTTTTTCTAATTCGCTATCTTTTTTAGCAACCGCAATTTTCTCTTGTTTTTCCACATCCAAATTTGTTTTCGTGCTTTCAAAAGCGTTGGAAATATTTGAAGTCAAAACACTTTTCTTGTTGCTCAAACTTTCATCAGTTGTAAATGCTTTAATTTCTTCTTCTATATTGCTGTATTCTGTTCTAAAAATATCAATACTGCCTTGGCATTTCTTTGATGTTTCATACCCTTGTCTTTTGTATTCTTCTGTGTTGATTTGCGCTGAAGAGTATAGAAGATTGTGTAATTGTTGTGAGAAAGTATCAACAATATTTATTGCTTTTATTGGTTCAGCTTTTAATTCGGGTATTTGTGTTGTTATGTTCACGGCTATTTGGTTGTCAATGTTATATTTAAGTCGCTCAAATTCTGAAAGGAACTGGGAATAAGTTGAAGAGTCGTCTGAAACATGAATATTTTCAACGTTGTTGTTGCTTGCATTTATGGAATAATTGTATGAGCCGTTAATTGTAATTTTGTTGTCGATAAGACAAAATTTATGGTGCATTATTCCTCTTGCGTCACCCGTCTCAAAAGCATGAACAATAATATTTGCACCTTTTAGGATTAATTTTACTGTGTCGTTTTGGATATTTGAAGAAAGGATAATGTCAACTAACACATTTCTGTTCTTTGCCCCAACGATTGCCATTGCAATTTCTCTGTCAGTAAAGTATGCCATTGCAAGGTAAATGCTTTGAGTAGCATTATTGATTTCAGAAAGAATCCGTTGCTTTATTTCTGTTCCGTTTGTTATGATGTCGTTCATATTTTTTTGTTTATTCTGTTCGTTTTATGCAGTCAGTTTTAAGTTAGCACTGTCCACACGGGTTGCAGGTAACGTTTGGCAGCTACCCGAAGGGCGGGATTTTTACCACTGAATTTAATGCGGAGCACTGCACTTTCTGTTACCACAAATGTGTCTGCGGAGCACGAAACCCCGCCTTTTGGGTAGGTGCTGTTATGGGCTGGGCTATTTCTCCGTTTCGTCTCCGTCATTTGTCTTAGGTTTTGGAATATTAATTCTTGCTATTTCTTTTGGAGACGGATTTTTAGAACCAAATTCATGTTTTGCAAAGCACATTTTTGCAAGGAGTGTTATTTCTCTACGTTCTTCCTCTGTAATAAAGTCAAAGTTATATTTTGCCATTAGTGCATTATGAGTGTCATAGAGATAGAAAGAATTTTTTTGAAGCGAAACAATGTAGTCCTGTATCTGTCTTCTCCATTCTCGTGGTCGACAGAAAATTAACAATAGGGCAAGTTGATGTTTTTTGTTTGGATTTTTTTCATTGTTAAAGTGTTCGTATAAAAGTGGTGCGATTTTGCTTGAATAAATATCGTCTTTAAAAAAGCCAACGACATTTGTCATATTGACTTGTATAATACGGTTTAATCTTATTTCAAATGTGTCGCCAAAATCTCCTTGAAGTGCGAAACTATGCCCATCAAATCCAGCTTGTCCTTTGTCAGCAAGGATTGGTGTCAATGCAAGTAATACATTTGAAATTTGCTCCCAGCTTCTTAAAATTTCGGTCAGCATTTCCCTTTTTGCCTCGGGCTTTACATAGTCACTATTTCTTAAAGCCCTTGAAGAAGCTCTAATGTTTTGCATTAAATTATGAAGTGAATATTCTGCGAAGAATGCTTGAATACTTTGATTATAGGGCTTTATCTGGTCGTAGCTTCTATCAGCGTGTTGGTCTTTAATGTTCTCAGGCAGACCAGAGTTTAATACATTTTCACTTAATTGTGTTTGGGCAATTTGAATTTGTTCTTCTGTCGGCTGCCAATGAATCGCTGAAAAAATATTCATATCACCAGTTAATCTTACTTTTGAGTTTACAATATCACAAGTTTCCTTTATGTCTTTCGTAAGTATTTCTAAAGCGTCAAGTTTATTTCTGTCTATGCCTGTATAGAATTCAATGATTTCAGGGTAAGCAATATATTTTTTAGATGAAAAAATGTATTTCGCAAAATCTTCATCATTGTGCATTCGCCTTGCTGCAAAGTAGTATATCCAATACGAAGACCTAAAACCATAATCAAATTCTTGTTTAACGATTATGTGATTTAAGAATAGAACATCGAACACAACATCAACTTCTAAGTCAATGAGTTTTTCTTGGCAATAGAGTTTTATTTCTTTAATAAATTCGTCTCTCGTAAAATTATATTTCTCATTGCGAATCATTTTTTCGCAATAACGCCCAAGAACAAATTCACAGTCTTTTAAATCTGGCTTTGTTCTATATCTTGGAATGCCGTCCATATTGAATAAAACAAATAAGACCTTCTCAATCATATCTGTTCTATTTATCGGGCTTTCGTCAAAATATTTTTCTGCAACTTTCAATAGGGTTAAACAATTCATTGGTGTTCTGTGAATATTCAAAACTTCCAAGTCTGTTATAACCTTTGTCAATACTTTTTCCTCCAGTCCAATTTCTTTTACTTTATTGTATTCCGATACTACTTTTCTAATTTGGGTTCTTGGTAAAGCCAATAAAAAGAGTGGTTTAAAATTTCTTTCAATTTTTATTTCATGCGTTTCTTTTAAGAATTTGGAATCCTCAATTGTGTGCATAACAATGATTGGAATGTCTTTATACGAATCCGATAAATTCTTTAGTTTCTTAAGGCTATCCAATTCGTAACTTTTCCATGAATCAAGAATAATTGCTTTGATGTCTTCTACTTTGTAGCCAAGCGACTCTACTTCTCGAATGACAGTTTTATGGATATAGTGCGATTTAGTATTATCCGAATCAAGGTAAAGAAATAAATTTTCCTTCTCCCATGCTTGTAATACAATATGGTTTGCTAAACAAGTTAGCCCAAACTGCGGTGGTGCATTGATAATAATAGATTCAGGATTATCTATTATTTCATTTATGTCAATTCGCTTTGTATAGTTTTCGTCTGCATTTTGAGAAATCTCATTTGTATTACTTAAAATTGGGTCAACCCAAATTATTGGTTGCGAGCTAAACGCTTGGAGAGAATTATTTAAACGCTCTTGAAATTTTGCTCTTAAAATTTCTATCTGAACATTTGTCTTTGTTGAACTTGTTTTGTTTTTCCCAAATATGTTTAGAAAAAAATCTGTCAAATGAGTTCGGAAAATATTTTCAAATTCAGTTGCTCCGTTATATGTCCAATGATATGTTCCTAAATCTCCAACCTTCTTCTTAAATGCATTAACCTTATTTATTTCGTCAGTTATTATTTCACTTTTTTTAATTGGTGCGTCATTGAAATAGAACATTATTTCAACCTTATCTTTTTTTGTAATTCTGTCATAGGCATTGTCAAATTCCTCCTCTGTGCCTGAACCAGCTTTTTCAGTCTTAGTTCCAAATTTATTATTCATTATTCCAATGAATACATCATAGTCGACACCTAATTGGTCGCCAACAACTGCCTGACTATATGTTCCGATGCTTGGTCTTGTATTGTATTCCCACATTCTTTTTTCGATTACAAATCCAAAACTGTCACCAATGCCTTTGTTTAATTCTTCAAAAACCTTAACACAGCTTTCTCGTTCTGCTTTTGTGTCGCCAGGTGATGCAACAAGACATTTAAATATTTTCTTTTCCATTTTGTTTTTCTATTTGTTTGATGTCGTCAGTTCAATAGTCGCAGTGTCCCAAAGCCTTGCCCATAACTAGTTTATAAGGATGCATTTTGCATCCTTATACATCCGAATGTGGGTTGCTTTGTGCAAATTTTGCTATTTATATTTTCTTTTACTCTACAAAGCAAAGGATTAATACTGAAATAAAAAAGAAAAGCACAGCCCAAGGGAAATGAATGGACTATTTAAGGAACAATTAACAGCAAAAGCAAAAAATTTATATTCAAAAAATTTATATTCAAAACAATTTACACTTTACTTTGTTTTATATTTTTAACGCTTCTAACAATACCTTCTAAAATTTGAAAAAAGCGCTATTTCTTTCGGCATTTCTAATAACTTATTTTTTAGTATTTATACCAGCAACATTTGCTACTCAAAGTCCTGATACCGTTAGTGTTGGTGTATATGTAACCAGTATACACGATATTAATTTTAAGGAAAAAGAGTATTCTATTAACCTGTGGTTGTGGTTAAAATACAAAAGACCCGAGTTCGACTTTATGAAGAACCTGGAAGTAATTAATGCCAAAACTTTCGAAAAATCTTATGCAACGATAGATACGCTAGAAGATGGTAGGATTTACATGCTTATGAAATTGCAATGCCTGATGAAAGGCAATTGGAAGATTAATAACTTTCCGTTCGATAGTCAGAAACTTAGATTTACAATAGAAAACTCTCAATACGATTCGGAAGAGTTGATATTTATAACCGATACCCTCGGCAAACACTACGGCAAATTTTTCTTGATGGGCTGGGAGAAAGATAGCTTTACGATGAAATCGGAAATTAACCAATATGAAACGGCCTTTGGCGATGCGGCATTGGAGAAGCCCGAATCTGCATATAGTTCCTATAAGGTGGTAATGGCAGTGCACCGCGAATCGTGGGAGTTGTTTTTTAAATTGTTTTTAGGTATGTATATCTCTTTTCTTATCTCATGCGTTTGTTTTTATATCCCTACAGATAATATGGATGCTAGACTTGCATTGAGTTTGGGGTCTTTATTTGCAGTAATAGGCAATAAATACATAGTAGACTCTTCGTTACCAGAATCGAATTCTTTTACTTTAGTAGATAGCCTGCATGGGTTAACATTGTTCTATATCTTTATGGTTATTGCTTCTTCGGTATATACTTATAAGCGACATAAGGAAGGTATGATCAGTCAGGCTAAGGAACGAAATAAGCTAAACGGTTTGGTGTTATTAATTGCTTATATGGTTTTAAATGCATGGTTTGTTTTTAAGGCCATTTATTTTGAAGCGGCAGGTTAATTGCCATAATTTTTAATAAAAAAGCCAATTCATTTAAACAACTCAATTATCTTACTTTTGAATCATAATAAAAAAACGATGAAGTACTTTGGAATTTTAATTGCAGTTTATCTTTTGAGTACACTAAACAGTTGTATTATGCGAGCCCCTAAATATGCTTTGTCGGAAAATGTGATGACTCTAAAACTAGGACAAAGTAAGGAGCAGGTATCAAAGATACTAGGCATAGAACCTTATTTTGTAGTTTCTGCAGACGATACACAAACAGTATTTTTATACAAATACAGAGTAGCCGACAGGGCAACGCTACCTTTTTTAATGAAAGCTACCAATGGCAAAAAGGTGAGGGGTAAATTTATAAATTTATATGACTGTTACGAAGGTTGCACATATGGCTGGTACCACGGCTTACTAGCG
>JAQSCZ010000118.1 GCA_029945665.1 bacterium
CAGATTCACAGATTGAAGAAGAGAACCAAAATAAATCAGAATTAGAAAAAAAAATTATTAAATAAAATCTGTGCCATATCAATGGTTCTAATCTGTGAATCTGTGGCTTAAATAAAACACTCGCAGCAACGCTGCGAGATATAGGACGTAGCCACAGATTCACAGATTGAAGAAGAGAACCAAAATAAATCAGAATTAGAAAAAAAAATTATTACATAAAATATGTGCCATATCAATGGTTCTCATCTGTGAATCTGTGGCTTATATTTTTCTCAGCTCTAGAAAGATTTAAATTATGTTTAGTAGCATTTTTTTTATATCATTGCCTAAGCGATGCGCGAAAGTAATTTTGTAAAACAAAATCAGGAAAAGTGGGCACAATTTGAACAGGAACTTTCTGCGAATAGAAAAGATCCTGATCAGTTGAGGGCTCAACTTATTCAAATAACTGATGATTTATCCTATGCGCGAACATTTTACAGAAACAGATCGGTTCGTGTATATTTAAACAGCTTAGCGCAAAAAATTTACATTAATATTTACAAGAACAGAAAGAATTTTGGCCAATCCATTGTTCATTTCTTTAAAGAAGAGGTTCCTTCCATAGCTTGGCAAAATAGAAAAGTAATATTAATTTCATTTTTACTTTTATTATTCTCAACTTTAATTGGCGCATTTTCTTCAGCCAAAGATATCATGTTTGCCCGCTCGATTCTAGGCGATGTTTATGTTGACCAAACCATAGAAAACATTAAAAAAGGTGACCCATTTGGAATATACAAACACCAAGGGCCAATTCAAATGTTTATTTCCATTGCCATGAACAATTTAATGGTTTCTCTCATTGTTTTTCTTGCAGGTATATTCGCATCTTACGGTGCTGTGGTAATGATGGTTCGCAATGGCATTATGCTAGGTGTATTCATGTACTTTTTTTACAGTAGAGGATTAGCAGCCGAATTTAATTACACAGTCTTTCTGCATGGCACCATCGAAATGCTAACATTGGTTATTGAAACTACTGCGGGCATGCTTTTAGGCAGAGGCTTATTATATCCAGGCACCTTGTCGAGATACAAAGCATTTAGTGTATATGGCCGAAAAGGTGCTTTATTGTTTTTATCAACGGTTCCTTTTATTTTATTTGCCGCATTCATTGAATCTTTTTTAACAAGGTATACAGACATGCCCAATATTTTGCGTGGTGCTATCATCGCAGGCTCATTGTTTTTAATGGTTTACTATTTTGTAATTTACCCCTACATTAAATATCGCCATACACCCGAAGATTATGATAAATTACCCGATTTAAGTGCCGAAACGGATTTGGAGTTTCAAAAAGAAACTTTATATTCCAATGCTCAAATATTTTTCAAGACCATACAAATTTTGAGTTCTAATTTCAATCGCATTTTAAAAAATACAATCTTTATCTGTTTGGTATTTTTCAGCGGATTATCATATTTTTATTTCGAAAATTCTATCGGTAAATTTAAATTATTACAAATTGGTATTGGCGATTTTTTTGCAAGTTTTTTTAGCCGAAACATCGAAAAATTTATGCGTTTGTATCAGAATGTCAGTTTACTTTTCAATGCCGATGAATCTATTCCCATGTATGTAATCTCTTCGGTTTGGATAGGTCTGTGTTTTTTTTCTGCAATTCAAGTTTGCAAACGCCATTTCAAATCACCAGCGCGTAATATTTGGCAAACACTCATTTCATCTTTAACTATCTCCCTTGTTATAAACTTATTCATGTTCTCCGATAAGGGTCTATTTGTGTTTATTTATATATTGGTTATACCTTTGGTAATTTTAATTTTATTGCGTTATAATTTCACAAATTTACAATCTGAAAATTACACAACTTTCTCCCAACTTTTCTCTGGTTATGGCAAAATGTTGAGTGTGCTTAGTATGATGATGATGATTACTTTTTTTGGTTTTATTTTTATTCTTTCACCTCTTTCATATTTCGTAATAATGTTAATGGAGATGAATGTTAAATTAAGTGATGAAATATATACCAAAGTTTTGCAATCAATAATGACTTTTTCGTTTATGAGTGTAGTAACATTTAGTATGGTGTTTTATATTATAGAAATGTATTTTGTGGCCCATGTGGCTAAGGAAATAAGCACAGCAGAGGGCTTAAAAAAGGGAATCTTAGAAATTGGCACAGTAAACAAAGCCTATGGCATTGAGACAGAATAAATATTTATACCTTTTATTCACAATGCTGCTTAGTTTTTTTAACTTACAAGCACAGATAGAAGCGCCAATTTATATACCACCACCGGAGCTAACTATTCCCACAGACTCTGCTACTGAATCAAGCGAAGTCGAAACAGATGACGCCGACAATGAAGATAATTTTTATGAAGGCTATAACTTTAGAGACCTCGAACAGTCAAATTATAATTCTCAAAAATTAGAACCTCAATTCGATAAGGCCTATTGGGACAAAGAACGAAAGACAATCAAATTTAACGAAACGCGCGATACGACTCGTCCCAAAAATAAAAAAGATTCGATAAATAACACCTCAAAAAAAACAAATAAAAGCAATAGCAGTTTCAATTTTGCTAACCTCAAATTTGTATTCATTGCAATTGCACTTATCTTATTGTTAATTTTAATTGTCGTATTGCTTAAAAACTCGTCCGCTAAAAATCAAAAAGTAAATTCAAATATTCTAGTAAATTTTGATGATCTTGACGAAACAACCCTCCGCAATGCTGAATTATTAACACCATTAAGTATCGCAATAAAGCAAGGCGATTATCAAAGAGCCTATCGGATTAAGTACTTGGAGGTATTGCAAAAATTGATTCATAAAAATTTAATTTATTACAAAAAAGAAAAGACCAATTATGAATACTTGATGCAACTGAGTGGTAAAAATGTATATGAATCTTTCCGCCAATTAACCTTTAATTTTGATGGTATTTGGTATGGTGAAATGAAAATTGACCAGGCGCGTTATGAGAGCTTATTGCCCAATTTCTATCAGTTTGAACAAACCATTAATGAAAAACAATGAATAGAAATAAAGTAGTTATATTGATTGTTATTTTATTGGCTATACTCACGGGGGTTTACTTTACATGGTTTAACAATATAAAAAAAGGCAATAAATCATATAATTGGTTCAAAACCTATGAAGATGGACTTGTTGAACCTTACGACTTCGGTTTATTTAAAAAACTCTTAATACATGAGTCACCGCAAGGTTTTACCGAAGTTAGGAGCGATTTAACAAAAAAACTTTCCACTTTGAAGCAAAGCGATTCAAACACATATTTTTTCATAGGGCAGTATTGCATTTATACTAAAAGAGAATTAGATTCCTTACTAGGTTTTGTTAGTAGAGGTGGTCAAGCAGTCTTAATTGTTGAACAAATACCCGATACTTTATATAAGGTACTGCAAGAATTCGGAAAACCTTTTAAAATAAAGCCACTGGTATCTGAAAAAGTAATGGTTAATTTCAAGAACAGTTCGTCACCTATTCAAAATTACAAATTTAATTATCGTTTTTTTGAAGGTAATTTAAAACAGGTTACCGATTGGAGTTACATTGATGAAAGTGAGCAATTGGAGTATTACTACGGCAATATGTATTCGCGTTACTTGCGCCTAGGCACCATAAACAAAGCATTAAATTACGCCAAATTCAGAGTTGGCAATGGCTATATTTATTTACACACGAATCCTATCCTATTCACCAATTATTTCATGGCCAACGATACAGGCTTTATGCATGCCCAACATGTTTTTGCGGAGTTGCATACAGGTACTATTTTATACGATATTGCGGCCCGCTATGACAAGGAGGACTCCGAATCATTTGCACGCCAATCAGACTCACCGCTTACATACATCTTAAAGCAAAAGTCACTAAAGCTTGCTTGGTATTTCTTATTAGCAGCAGTTATTTTATTTTTCTTATTTAAAGCCAAAAGAGAACAGCGGATAATACCCGTTTTGGAACAGAAAAGAAATACGAGTTTAAACTTCATTGAAACAATTAGTGGTTTGTATTTCAAATTCAATGACCACAAAAAAATGGCGCGAATTAAAATGAATTTATTTAATGCATTTTTACGCACTAAGTTAGCCATCAATACGAAATCATTTGATGAGGAAACAATCCTACACATTTCGAATAAAGCCAAAGTACCATTGCAAGACACGCGCAACATTTTTGAATTCAATGAAAAATTCATTCAATCGAACAGTGCACTAGAGGCAGCCGAACTCATTCAATTCAATACATATATTGAAACCTTTTATCATTATTACAACGCTAAAAAATAAATATTTATGATCGATATAAACGACCTACCCAACGAAGAAGAACAACATGTTGAGAAACAGCAAGTGTTTGAACGACCAGCACTGAATTTGGAACCTTTGCGACTAAGTGTAGAAAAAATCAGAAATGAAATACACAAAGTTATTATAGGTCAAGATGAAATGATTAATTTATTGATTGCCGGCTTACTTTCACGAGGGCATGTATTAATAGAAGGAGTGCCTGGTATTGCCAAAACATTGACCATTAATTTATTGGCAAAAACATTGAATTTGCAATTTAAACGCATACAGTTTACACCAGATTTGATGCCTGCTGATGTTACAGGAACCAGTGTCTTTAATTTAAAGAACAGCGATTTTGAATTTAAAAAAGGGCCCGTTTTTTCTAATATTGTATTAATAGATGAGATTAATCGCTCGCCAGCAAAAACGCAAGCTGCTTTGTTCGAAGTAATGGAAGAATTACAAGTAACTGTAGATGGGCACACCTATAAAATGGATGAGCCATTTATGGTATTGGCTACTCAAAATCCGATTGAGCAAGAGGGTACCTATAAATTACCAGAAGCCCAACAAGATCGGTTCCTATTCCGAATTAAAATAAATTACCCAAGTTTAGAAGAAGAAATTCGCATACTGGAGCGCTTCGAAAGCGATTTCCAACAAAAAGTAACAAGCACTGTAAAAGCAGTAATTACTGCCGAGGAGATAGAGGCTTGCAGACAGATGATACAAAAAGTTTATATCAAACGTGAGTTAATAGAATACGTTGCTAAAATTATTGACCATACGCGCAACACCCGCGATTTGTTCCTAGGTGCTTCGCCACGTGCATCACTTGCAATAGTTAAAACAGCCAAGGCAATGGCAGCTATGCAAGGTCGCGATTTTGTAACACCAGATGATATTCAGTATGTTGCCTACCCTGTATTGAATCACCGTATCGTGTTGGCACCAGATAAAGAAATGGAAGGCTTTGAAATCAAAGATATATTGAAAGAGATATTTCAAAAAATAGAAGTACCAAGATAAACCAATCATGTTTAAGCAACTATATTTAAGTACCCGATTTTTTTATACCATCACATTATTGATCGTACTTTATTGTGTTGCTTTTTTTGTACCCTTTTTATATCTCGTTACGGTATATGCTAGCATTGTTTTTGGTGCTTTGGTATTGTTAGATGGCCTTTGGTTATTCTCACAAAAAATACTGATAGAAGGCCATAGAACGACTCAGCCGTTGTTTTCATTGTCAGATGAAAATAGAGTTGAGATTACTTTAAGAAACTTAAGTAGCCGCCATTGGAATTTAAAAGTTGTTGATGAATTGCCCGCGCAGTTTCAGATTCGCGATTTTGGTATTGCTTGTCAATTGAAACCCTTTGGCAATGAGGTCTTGCATTATTTCCTTCGCCCAGTTAGTAGAGGCGAATATCATTTTGGACATATTCTTTTGTTTACCATGAGTCAGTTGGCGCTGGTTCGTAGGCGAATAAGTATCCCTGAAGAACAAATGGTACCTGTATATCCGAGTATTATACAGATGAAAAAATTTGAATTGTATACCATTTCAAAAATTGCCAATATACATGGGATAAAAAAAATGAGGCGCATAGGATTGAGTTATGAGTTCGAGCAAATAAAAAACTATGTAAGAGGCGACGATGTTCGTCAAATAAATTGGAAAGCATCGGGTAGACACCAGTCACTCATGATTAACCAATTCGAGGATGAGCGCTCTCAACCCATATACACTATTATTGATAAAAGCAGAATCATGCTTATGCCATTTAATGGGTTAAGTTTAATGGATTATGCTATTAACGCGGGATTGGTAATTAGCAATGTTGCGCTACAGAAAAGAGACAAGGCTGGGCTTATTACCTTTTCGGATAAGATTGGTTCGGCGATTAAAGCAGATAACAAACATGGGCAATTACAAAACATACTGAACAGTCTTTATAACCAGAAAGAACGTGACTTTGAGGCCAACTATGAATTACTTTATTATGGAATCAAGAATTTAATTAAAACACGAAGTTTATTATTCTTATATACCAATTTCGAGAGTTTATTTGGACTACAGAGGGCTATGCCAGTATTGCGTAATTTGAACAAACAACATTTATTAATTGTAGTCTTTTTTGAGAATAGCGAATTAGAAGCTGTAACCCACGAGCCCGTTAAAGATTTAAAAGGTATTTATACCAATATATTGGCGGCACAAGCTATTAATGAGAAAAAAATAATTGCTCAAGAATTAAACAATATGGGCATACAAACCATATTAACCAAACCAGAAGACCTAACGTTGAATAGTGTAAATAAGTACTTGGAGATAAAGGCCAGGGGTATTATATAGACAGTATATGTAATCGGCAGAAAGCAGTACGCAGTGTTTGCGATGTTGCTTGCGATATAGTTTTTGTTTGAGATATTGTTGCTTGCTCAGTTAAGCTTTATAGGCAGTCGGTAGCCCTTTGACAGGCTCAGTATGACATACGATTGGGTTGGGAAACAGTTATTGGGTGATTGTTTTTGGTTAATAGCTATTGAGGAAAGAAAAGAGGTAGTAGTGCTATAATTCAAAAAGTCAAATTGTAAATGAACCTATTTAAAAAATTATTTAGTCGATTTAAAAAGAGTATTGGGAAAAGTAAACCAGATATTCAAAAACTTTTTGCGTCCGATAATATCAATGATAGTATTATTGAAATAGACCATTACATAAGTGAATTTTGCTCCTATGGAGATGAAATGGAAAACCTCAATGATATACAGAAGCAATTCTATTACAATCATAATTTAGAAAGAGGAGTTAATAATGGCGGATTTAGTTTGTATTTTTCCAATTCAAGTGGTGACTTTGCACAACAAAAATTAGAATCCTTAATTGCAATAGGCGCCAATACAACGGAAGATATATTGCAAAAAGCAATTGATCAATTTCCAAATCACATAGTACTAGCAGATCTCAATCAGAGGCTTGAAACGATAGCTCAAATAGTAAAAAAAGTTGATCCTATATGGGAAAAAATTGACAATGATTTTTATGGGATCAGGTTCAAAACCTGTGGGGAGAATAATTTAAAATAAGATATTTGCATGGA
>JAQSCZ010000119.1 GCA_029945665.1 bacterium
CATTGCGTTTGTCATACGCCACATATTTTAACAGATTAGCAGATCCACTTATAGATATACATCCAGTGTTTATCTTACCAATAATGCTATCTTTCTTATTCACCCAAATAATACTATCTATTTTATGCCGCAAAGTTGAGCTACTAAAATAAGTGCAGACATTTTCTATGGTACTTTTTCCAAAAGTACTGTTAATTAATAATACAATTTATTAATACAAGACAACAATAGTCAACTAAGTTGACTAATTAGAAATACTAATTTTTCTATAAGGCAAAAAAATAAGTCTTGCTTAATACACATAATCAAACGCATCCTCATCGCCTCCCATTTTCTTAATTTTATAAACCAAGGAGAGCATGAAATATTGGGTCAATTGATTGCTCTGGCTAATGTATACTGCGTTTTCATTCACATAGCGACTAATTGATGTGTTTTGTTTGAGTATATCGTAGGCTGTTAATTTGACATTAAACTTCGCTTTTTTGCCCAAGGGTTGTTGTAAGTATAAATTCCAAACGGTTACTATTTTTCCTATGCCTGGCACCTTGCGCTGATCGTTGAAATTGATGTTAGAATTCAACTCCATGCCCCACTTAAACAAAGCTCTAATTTTAAAATCATAACCCACCGTTGTTTGCTGGTAGTTTAACTTTTGATTTAAATTGTTTTTAAAATTTTGATTGTTAATACTCAAACTGACACCAGCCTCGAAACTATCTTTTACAGCCCAAGTTAAGCCCGGATAAATGCTCCAATTGTTAACATTGGTAAATGTTTTTTGACTGTTATAATAGGTCGGCGTATGACTTGCTTGGTTAGAGATGTAAGTATTTAAAACCAATTGCTTACCTAGCTTTTTATCAAATCCTCCAGACAAATTCATCGTACGTAATCCTGTTTCGTTAATTGGTTTTTGCACCACGATGCCTTCATTATTGATTGTATTAGTGTATATTTTCGCATTGTCGGAGAAACTGGCATCGCCAATTAAATAAATCGATTTGAAACCTTTAATTTTTCTGATACTGATATAGGTACTTGCCTTATAAGATTCTTGAGGCTGTAAATTATTATTACCAGAAAATCGCTGGTAGTTATTATTTAAGTTGAGAACTGGCAGTAAATCGCTGCTCGAAGGAAACAATATAGACTTCTCTAATTGCAATGAAAAGTAGCCTAGTTTAATTGCGTTATAACTCAGCACCATGGATGGTAAAAATTTATTGTATTGTTTAGGCACACTGCTTGCTTTGGTATTGTCAACATTACTCATATTAACCCGCATGAAGGTAGATCCAAAATTAAAGTAGAATCTGTTTTTGTAAAAACTAATGTAAGGATGGGCCGAATATTGTTCGATGCGATTGGTGAAATCTACAGAAAGGGTATCAATTTTGGCATTGTAAGCTTCGTTAAAATTGGCTTGCTGTATCATATTGTTACCATTGGTTAATTGGTTGTTGACATTGTTCTGCAACCAACGGTCGGCCGAAAAATTGAGACTCCAATATTTACTTACAGGCATTTGTCCAAAAACTTTAATCAAAAACTCTTGGCGATTTATGTTTTGGTTATTGAGATTATTAAATGTGTCGTTGGTGTTTTTTAAATATTGATACAAGTTATTCTTAACCTGAAAATTTCTAAAATTACTAGAAATTGAGTAACGGTAACGGAGGTCTTTTCTCCACCTTTTTTCTAAAAACCCAGTGACTCTAAGGTAGGAATTTTTAAAGTTGCTTTTTAATTCATTCACTCCCCTATTTATTTCTGTGGTATTAAAACGAATGATGTTATCTTTATTGGTTACCAAATCATTTAAATCGATAGAAGACCTAACACCAGTCTCAAATCTTAGGGTTGAATCGCGCATTTTGGTATAGCTCATTTGAAGCGATGTTGAATAAGCCAAGCCATTGATAATATTGCTATCAATATTAAATCGACGTACTGAATCATTAAATGGATTGCTGCTGTTAGAGGCTGAAATTGAATTAAATTTATTCCGTTCTACAAATAAATTAACGGAGAATTTACGTTTACGTGAAAACTCATTAAAATAAGACACCCCTGTTTGTGCCGTATTATTAAGATTGCCTTCGTTACTGGCGTTATCAAAACTACTGCTGCTGTAAAAAAACATATTATTGCCCCCTCCGCTCCTGTCATCATTCTGAGCCCGGTGCCAATTGTCGAAACCAAAATCAAATCCTGTTTCATTGATATTATTGGCATTGGCTATGAACGAAATTTTACGATCATTTTTAAAACTGTTTAACCTAATCCCAGATTCGTAACGACCATTGTTTCCTCCACCGGCCAGAATATCACCAAAGGTACCATTGCGCTTACCCTTTTTTAATTTCAGGTTGATGATTTTACTTTGCGAAGCTTTGGGTGAACCATCCTCATTTTTCTCCTCAAATACTTGCACTGTTTCTATCATGTCAGCTGTTAAATTTTTTGATACCATGCCTGGGTTGTTGCCAAAAAAATCTGAACCATCTACCATTATTTTTTCTACTGGAGCACCTGCCACTTTTATTTCACCTTTTACATTGACCTCAAAGCCTGGTATTTTTTTAAATAATTGTGCCACATCGCTGCCTGGTAACACTTTAAATCGCGTTGCGTTTATCTCCATGGTATCGCCATTCATGCGAATTGCAGCCACCTTCACAGAAAATGTTTTGAGTGTATAGTTAGCCGTTGAGAGCTTAATTTCACCAAAATCGCTAAACGACCATTCACCTATCATTGCGGGCATGCGTTTAATTTTTTCATTAAAACCCACCATGCTATAAATTAGTATTACAGAATCTTGGTTAGATGTATTGATTTTAAAATTACCATTGGGCGTGGTGAATCCAAAATTAATCAAGCTGGTATCACTGGCTCTATATAGGCAAATCGACACATCTTTGAGGGGCAATTGGGTAGCCGAATCGACAACTCTACCTTTAAAACTGCGCATCACTTTTTGCGCATTGGCATTAGAAGCAATGGTTAGACAAAGAATTAAAAAGAAAATTTGTATTGTTTTATTCATGCAAATAGGTGGCAATTTATAGCAATTAAAGAATAGTTAACTTATTTGTAGCTCCTTATATTGTAGAATGTGGAAAAATATTCGACGAACGAAAAGTAAAATATTGTCTAAGCAGAAGAATGAATAGTCTTTTTAATTCGGTCACCGCTTTGAATTTATTAAATAAAAAAGATGTTGTAATATTGAATTCAATTAAAAAAAGCACCATGGCATTAAGCAACAACCGTTCAATCATAAATTCACAGTCTATTAATTTTATGCTGTTGGCTTTGACTGCTTGCCATGCAGGTAAACCGAAAGAAAATAACAAAGGCTTAAAGGAGGTTGAAAAAGAATTTCCAATCATAAAGCCAACGATGCATACTGACTATTACAACTTACTGATAGGCGATGATTCTGTCGAAGAAATGTCGACGGCCCAATATTGGGTGTATTATATTGGTCCTTATCAAGATACTTTAACCATAGCAAATGGCATCAATGGATTACCACCACCACCCTTAATTTTCGACAAAAAAGGACGTGTAAAGCCACAAGCAACCCAACCAGAACACTTGGTACAATTCTTCGATTTTGAAAATCACCGTTACTCAGAAATAGATACATTTAAAATCGATATGCGCATAGACACCTCCAAATCAAAAAATAATTTCTATCCCGTATTAATCAGCAATAAGACAAAAGACACCATCTTTTTTAACAACTCTTTTGATTTAGATATTAAAATGGAGGCAAAAGATTCATTGGGTCATTGGCTCCCTATTCAAAAGCCTTATATTAACTTTTGTGGCACTGGATTGCCATCAATTATTTTACCTCCCAATACTTATATTTTAACCTTGGCGCCCATTTTCAAAGGGAATTTTAAAACAAGTTTACGTTTACGGTATGGCAACAATTATTCTACTCCCTTTATTGGTCGAATTCATTATGGTCAATTTAAAAGTAATAATTATTATTGAATTTTATTATCGCTATGAGAGGTATGCCAATGAGTTTATTAAAAAAAACAATACTGTGTTCCACTTTATTGTTTCTCCTACCAATGACAAGCAATTGTCAATTTGCTATAATAAAAGATACCGATGGGTATGTTAATGTTAGAGATAGCAGTGGTATGATTGGCAAGGTGGTAGACACCTTAAAGAATGGGCATTTGGTATATGCTTTTGGTGAAGATGGGGAGCAATGGATTGGAGTGGATTATAAAAAAAACAACCATCCAATGTTTGGATATGTGCATATAAGCCGTCTACAATTCATTGATCAGTTTAATAAAATTACACCCTTAAAAACATTGAACACAAGCCTGTTTTTTAAGTGGGACCATATTGGACTCTCTATTTCTAAAATTCCATTTAATCCCTTAATACATCATTTCAAATATGCAAAAAATGATTCCTTAAATCCAACAGGAAAATTTCTGACAGAGATTGATGATCATGTAGTTTGGGGGACTGATGGCGAGATGCCTCAATTTCAATATGGCAAAATTGAATTGACAATTGGCGATAAAACATTCGTACTTTCGAGTGTCGATTTGTATAACCCCAATTTAGAATTTACCGCAGTTAATTATGATGCATCCAATCATACCATTTTTATCCATGCAATCAACAGCGATGGCGCTGGAAGTTATGCTGTTGTTTGGGTAGTGCGAAATAGCACGCTCGTTCAACGTTGGGTCACCATGCCTTTTTAAAATTCAAATATCCAAATATAAAATACCAATGAATTCGAACTTCGAAACCGACCGTTTATTACTAGAACCACTTTCTATGGATATGACTTTGTTTATATATGAACTGTTAAACAGCAAAGAATGGATCCGTTTTATTGGCGATAGAAATATTGACACCCTTGATGATGCAGAGGCTTATATAGAAAAAATATTGCGCACCAAACAATTGCAATATTGGGTGGTGAAACTAAAAGACTCCAAAACACCAATTGGTTTGGTCACTTTTATGAAACGCACTTACCTCGACCATTGGGACATTGGATTTGCGTTTCTTTTGCGACATGCTAAAAAAGGGTATGCGTTTGAAGCTGCGTCAACCGTATTAAAGGCATTTCAACAATTAAAAGAACACCCTGTTGTTTTGGCGACGACAGTTACAGACAATACGAACTCTATCAAATTATTAGAAAAACTCGGCTTGCGATTTGATAAAAAAATCAAAGTAGAAAAAGAAATTTTATCATTGTACACCAGCGCCAATTCAATTGAATAAACCAAGAATAAGCGGAGCGAAGTAAATAAATACTAACTACAAATGGCATTTTATGGAGAATGTATGGTCTGGTTTAAGGGATGCGTAAAAATTCCAATTGGATTAGGAAGTAAATTTGGGCGAATTAAAAAAAAACTTAACCAAAACTACTCCCTATTAAATCATACAACTTTTATCGAAGGCAGGATTTGCGCGTTGGGTCCATCCCGATTGCCATCGGGACGTAAAAATTTTAATTGGTCAGGGATGAAGAATTTTGCAAATTAAAAAAAAACTTAACCAAAACTACTTCGGACTAAAATTGCACAACTTTTATAGAAGGTAGGATCTGCGTTGGGTCCATCCCGATTGCCATCGGGACGTAAAAATTTTAATTGGTCAGGGATGAAGAATTGTGCAAATAAAAAAAAAACTTAACCAAAACTACTTCGTACTAAAATTGTACAATTTTTATCGAAGTCAGGATTTGCGCGTTGGGTCCACGCATGCGTAAAAATTTCATTTTGGTCAGGGATGAAGGGTGAGCCTGTGCGTGAAGACCAATTGAAATTTTCTATGCGTGGTGGGTTTTTTTATTCGCAAGCTCATGAGAACGCCTTCGGCTAAGGTGATTACTTTTTTGCCCACACAAAAAAGTAATAAAATTTATTTTATGGAACCGAATGTGCTGGGGGTCAAATCATGTGTAAAAATTTCACTGTGGTCATGGATGAGGGGCGAGTCTGAGCGAGAAGACCAATTGAAATTTTCTATGCCTGGCAGGCTTTCAATCGCAAGCTTATGAGAACGCCTTCGGCTAAGGTGTTTACTTGTTTGTCCTAATAAACCACGAAGTCAAAGCGAAACTAAAAGGAAATGAAAATGAATACGATTAAAATATTTGATAGATTATATTCAGTTGATAAACTTAAAACGAACTCAAGTTATTAAAATTTATTTTTCTGGCACAATACCAGCTGTTCTTTTACCTAATTCTATCACCGCTACATTTTTTATTTGCCCATTGTCTAATTCAAATTGAAGCATGGTGCGCATAACATGAAAACCATGCCGGCCGGCGGCTCCTGGATTCATCACGAGCATGTCTTTATTATTTTTATCGCGCATTACTCGGAGAATATGACTGTGACCACAGACAAATAAATCGGGTGTATCGGCTTTCAGTTCACCCATTAATTTAGGATTATAATTACCAGGATAACCGCCAATATGGGTCATCCATACCCTAATGCCTTCGCATTCAAAACGGTTGTGCAAGGGATATCGGTCGCGAATGGCTTGCCCATCTATGTTACCCCATACACTGCGAATGGGCTTTCCTGTTTGTTCGGCCATGTCACTTAAAGCCTCTAAACCCCAGTCACCCGCGTGCCATAACTCGTCGGCATTGGCAAAATGTTTAACGATATCTGGCTCGATACAACTATGTGTATCACTTAATAATAATATTTTTTTCAAAACACCACAAAATAATTCTTAATTTGTAAGATTAAAAAATATAAATGTTAACCATCTTAATTATAGCCATCACAACCATTGTCAGTATCATTGGTTTTGCCCAGCATAACTTATTTGACAAGGCCCGTTTTTATCCTTATTATATTCACAACAACCGCGAATATTGGCGCTGGATAAGTGGTGGATTTATACATGCCGACTATTTTCATTTGGCTGTAAATATGTTAACACTCTTTTTTTTCGGTCCACAATTGGAATCCTATTTCTTTCAAATTTTCGGACTAAATGGTGAATTTTTATATGCGGCTATGTATGTAATTGCAATACCTGTTAGCAGCATGTACTCTTATTATCGCCATCAAAACGATATTGGCTATGCCGCTATTGGCGCATCGGGTGCAGTATCTGCCATTCTATTCAGTTTTATTCTATTCGACCCAACATCGGTATTAAGATTGTACTTTGCCATTCCAATTCCGGCTTGGTTATTTGGCATTTTGTATTTGTTTTATTCTTGGAGCATGAGCAAAAAACAATTGGATAATATCGGTCATGATGCGCATTTTTTTGGGGCTTTGTTCGGCATCATTTTTACCATATTAATAAAACCAGATATTTTGTTGTTGTTTATTCAACATTTTACTGGGCAATAAAACAGTACCTTAAAAAACATACCGTTCGGTATGTTTTCCTTAACTACCTCCAATTTAAACCGTTATATCTCATTTGTAAACCATTTGAATAAAAGCTCAAATTCAATTAATTTCGCAACAATAATTACACCCATGCCAACGAAAGAAGATTTAAAAACAATAGTAGAAACATCGTTTAATTTTACAGGTGATAGCATCGTTTTAGGTACTGCCCGATTAGGTGATGAGATACTTGAAAACACATTGGTTAGAATTCCACTTAAAACATTTAACAGACATGGCTTAATTGCGGGTGCTACTGGTACTGGTAAAACAAAAACATTGCAGAACATTGCTGAGAAATTATCTTCGCATGGCGTGCCTACTTTATTAATGGATATTAAAGGCGACCTGAGTGGCATTAGCCAAGCAGGCACCACCAATCCTAAAATTGAAGAACGCCATAGCAAAATTGGTATCCAATGGGAAGCCAAAGGTTTTCCCACTGAGCTGCTTTCTATCTCAGGCGAAAAAGGGGTGCGATTGAGAGCAACCATCTCTGAATTTGGCCCTGTTTTACTTTCAAAAATATTAGAAATAAACGACACCCAAAGTGGAGTACTCAGCTTAATTTTCAAGTATTGTGATGACAATAAATTGCCACTCTTAGACATCAAAGATTTAAGGAAAATCTGTCAGTATATACAAACGGACGAAGGCAAGGCAGAAGTACAAAAAAACTATGGTTTGGTAAGTCCAGCTTCTGTAGGTGCTATCCTTCGCAGTCTTTTAGAAATAGAACAACAAGGCGCAGATGTGTTTTTCGGCGAGCGCAGTTTCGATGTGAATGATTTATTGCGAAAAGACAGTAATGGCAACGGTTATTGCAATATTTTACGCTTAGCCGATTTGCAAAGTAAACCCAAATTATTTTCCACCTTTATGTTATGTCTATTAGCCGAAATATACGCTACTTTTCCTGAACGAGGTGATATGGACAAACCGCAATTATGTATCTTTATTGACGAAGCCCATTTGATTTTCAATGAAGCGTCGAAAGCATTGCTTGACCAAATAACTACTATTGTTAAATTAATCCGCTCGAAAGGCGTCGGCTTGTTCTTTATCACACAAGATCCTACAGATGTACCCGATGCCGTATTGGGTCAGTTAGGGATGAAAATGCAACATGCTTTAAGAGCCTTTACCGAAAAAGATAGAAAGGCCATTAAAACGGTGGCTGAAAATTTCCCACCTTCAGATTTTTATAAAACCTCCGATTTATTAACCGCCTTGGGAATTGGCGAAGCCTTGGTGACTGTGTTAAATGAAAAAGGAATACCTACCCCACTTATTCATACCTACCTTACGGCTCCTCAAAGCAGAATGGATATAATTAGTCCCGCTGAAATGGATGCCTTGGTTAGTCAATCGCAATTGGTGCGTATTTATAACGAAGAAATAGACCGTGAATCGGCCTTTGAAATATTAACTAAGAAACTAGAGGCCCATGAAATTGCCGCTAAAGAAGAAGCCGAAGCAAAAGCTGAAGAAAAAGAAGAAAAGAAAGCAAGTAATGAACCTTCAACTGTTGAAAAAGTATTAAATAATAGCGTTGCTAAGATTGTTATACGCGAGGTTACCCGTGGCTTATTGGGTGTATTGGGTATAAAATCGAGCACTAGACGCAAGTCTAATTCTTGGTTCTAAAAATTTAAAAACTATCAAATGAATCAAGTATTTCTCAATCAAATTAACCAGGACTTAATCAAATCGATTAAAGCCAAGTACCAAATGGATGACAGCAAAGTATTGGCTGTAAGCGAAGCTGGGAAGGCCTCAATTATAAGCAGTTTAAAGAGCTTTGTTATTAAAAATGGAACCACTGAAATTGAATCGGTACTTTTAAATAAAAGTAGTTTTAATGGCACTTCTTTACAAAAATTTTGTTTTCAAAATTTCGAAAAAGACATTGCAGATAAAAAAATACTCAGTGCCACAGAAACGAATGAGGTAGCTGAATTTTCAATTAACTATTTAATCGACCGTTTTAAGTTAGGCTTTGTTGAATCGGGAAATAGCAAGGATTTGGATGGCATTTGTAAATTTCTCGATATCGATAAGAAATTATTGAACCTTGTGAATTCACCCGTAGGAAAAATACTGGGTAAATTTTTTAAATAACGCTTAATCAAAGCCGTTTGGAATAAAACCTAAGCGGTTGTATATTGCAGTCCTGAAACACGACTTAAAAAGTCCTGATTTTACTAGCTTATCACATAAATGAAAGATTCTTTTAGCAATAATATTTCCATATCAAGTTTTAAAACAACCTTAATAATTTCCGAAATTGTTATAACTGCGTTGGTTTTATTTGGATTCTATTTAATTTTCAATCAGTTCTCTAAAAGGGATAAGGCCTTTAAAAATAAAAAATAATTTAACGTAAGTTCGGGTTTAGGAGGCATGGTCAACTAAATTTTGCTTCAATCTTGTGTAAATAATTTAAAAAAAGGTAATCGAAGTAAATAAATTGTAAATAATAATGGCATTTTAGGAGGAAAATGCGGGCTGGGTCCATCCCGATTTACATCGGACGTAAAAATTTCAAGCGGTCAGGGATGAAGATTTGTGCGAATTAAAAAAAACCTTAACCAAAACTACTACCTATTAAAATTTTACAACTTTTATCGAAGGCAGGTTCTGCGCGTTGGGTCCACGCATGCGTAAAAATTTTAATTGGTCAGGGATGAAGGGTGCGCCTGCGCGTGAAGACCAATTGAAATTTTCTATGCGTGGTGGTTTTTTTATTCGCAAGCTCATGAGAACGCCTTCGGCTAAGTTTTGCTACTTTTTTGCCCACACTAACGACGAGGTCGTAGCGAAGCTAAAGGAGAAGCAAATGAATATGATTAAAATATTTGATATGTTATATTCAATTGACATACTTAAACTGAACTCACGTTAATTTACAACAATTATTGTTCAACCTTAGTTGCTGAATCTTTCGCCTTTTTCTTTTTCCTAATTCTATTAAATTCCTTGGTATAAACTAAACCAACACCAGTAGTATTAATTGGCGTATTGAGTACTGTGGTACTCACAGAATTTATATTCGACCGGGTATAAGCCTTTACTCTTAAATTGCCTTTTTTAGTTATTTTATACTCAATATTGATATTCGGACGGTTACTCAAATTGCTATAACTTCCATCAAAGATTAACTTGTCATTAAAAAATTTGCTACTCAATGCTAAACCGTATTCGGCAGGTAAATAGAAATTCCCATTTTTATAAATCACGTTTACTTTCCAGTTGGGATCGATTTTATTCAACCAATTACTCAATTGCGCTGATAACAAATCGCTACCTGCGCTTGACAAAGCTTGGCCACCTGCGTTTGATAAGCCGGCATTGCCTTGCGCAAAATTAGGGGTGATAAATTGTTTCATAATAAGCAAACTAAATACCTGTCTGCTCACCTCCTCTTTATCGGCCCGAATTCTCCCAATTATCGACGACAATTGAACTGTTAAATTACTAGGAACCTCCGACTGAAGTTTCGGAAAATTCAACCCAAAACTAATATCCGGCGTAAATAAGTTACCTCTTATATACAATTCACTTTCTGCCGTTATATTTGGTACTGAAACATTTGAATTCAATGTTACAGCAGCTAACAAAGGACTAGAGGTTGTTTTTTCGGTATTATAAGCAACCAAATTCAATTGCGCATTCAATGGGTCGCCAAACCAACTAATGGTTCCACCAGGACGAACAAAAAACGGCTTATTGTACAAATCAAATGCTGTAAATAAATATTTTCCTTTTGCAACCGTATAGGTTCCGAACATATAAAAATCAGCACTTTTCGTCATTTCCATTTTAATATTTCCGCGACCATTTCCTGAAATTTTATCACCTAAACTTTCGTCAAAAATTATATCGATATTAGCATCTGTAGTGGCTTCAATATCCATAATTAAGGAACGAATAGGGAAATCATCATTTCCTCTCCTTGAATTCTTCTTCGCTGTTTTAAAATGAACATAAGCCGGAAAACCGCTGGCATCACCATCGCTAATTGGCAAATAAAAATAGGTGCCCGGCATTGTTCTGGCATCTATTTTAATATCTAGATCGTCAAAAGGACCTCTGAAATAGGCATTTCCAGTGGCGTAAGCCGTGCCATAATACACGCTATTATTAACAGAAGTTGTATTTAAAACATGGAAGTTGTTAAATTTAGTGATACTCAAATCCAAATAGAAATTACTAAAGTCGTTGTGCCTAATACTTCCTTGAACGATACCCTTACTACCGCGGTTATCGCTAACATCAAATTTATTAATAGTAAATGCATTTTGGGAAGTGGTAATCACCGCATCGAATGCAATAGGTATATTTAAATAATCAATTAATAAATTGGCCTCATCTATATGAATATCTCCAGATAACATTGGGTGCTCGAAACTGCCTTTTAACTCTAAATTGTTCGTATAAAAACGGCCTTGCATATTGCTTACCAAATCAATTAAGAATGGCTGAAAGACTTTGATTTCTGAAGGTGGGATTGTTATTTTAAGATCTAAATTATTAGACTTACTTTTAAAATCTACGATACCTTTTACCAGTAAAGAATCCAATACACCGCCGACAACTTTAATACTCACATCCTGTATAACAGGATTCGCAGTGCTCTTAGATACTACAAACAAATCACCAATTGTATCTTTGCCAACCACCAAGTTTATGATGTTTAAATCGGACGTAAGAACGGGTTTGCTTTCAATTATTTTGTAGGTTAATTGCCCTTTGGTAACACCGCCTAACAAAGGAATATTTTTGTCTTTTAAAATTTTATTAATACTCGCCAATCCAAAGTCATTGACCATGATATTTAATTGATTTGCCGAACTAGTGCCATACTCTCCCACTATATTTAGTGCTTGATTGCCATTTAACAATGTAAAATCTTTGAGTTCGAATTTATCGTTGGTAAATAATAAAGATGCCATTTTTTGGAGCTTCCATTGGTCCTTTTCCAAATCAATATTCGATTCTAAAATTTGTAGTTCTATGCTATCTTTTCCAAACATCACTCTACCCCCAGCATCTAAAGCCAGGGCATAACCTGTATCTTGAACATTTAATTTAAAATTAATGATGTTGTCGTAAACAGAAGAATTGATCACAATATCTTGTGTTTTTATGCTTGAATTATTTGTGAAATTACTAGCGGTAACGTCAATTTTCAAAAGAGTATTATCCAACTTATAGGCATTAATTGCAAGATTATTGATTTCATAATCATCGTAAGTTATTTTTTCATTGCTTGTTTTAAAAGTAATGTATTGATTAGCCGATTGATAAAATCCGTTTGCTTTACATGGCATTAATGTAATATTAGGAGCATAGAGCGTTGTTAATTTATCAGGCTCTTTTAAATCAATACTAAACTTAAAATCCTCGTTTGGCAAATTCTCTTTGGGTTTATTAAAATAAGCAGGTATTAACTGGTGCAACATGTGCAACAATGAAATATCTATTTTACTAAGGGTATATTTTCCTTCAATTTGAATATCGGCAAATTCGCTGCTTAGTTTCAATTCCTTTTGCTGACTGCTTATATAATTTGAAGACAATTGAATGGAAGGAATATCAACGGTTGTGTTATTCCTAAAAACTTTAATATCGGTTCCCGTAATACTTCCAACGGCATCATCTAAATTTTTACCTTTAAAATCTAGCATAAATATACCTTTTACATTTTGTTCGGTCGTATCAAAACCTAAAGAACCCAGGTCGGCATTAAATATCTTTGCATTGAAGATTGCCTCTGGAATATTGCCACCTGAATTGAATTCACCGTCAAAATCTAAGTTCAAGTGCGGATCGCGAATTTCTGCTATTCCCGAAAATAGATTCTTGCTAATTTTACCTTTTGCTTTAATATTTTGATAGGTGTAATTGCGAAAACCCAATTGACTAATATCGCCTTCGACATTTAACATATATTTTTCGGCGTTCATACCAACGCCTTCAATCTTCATATCAAAAGCGGCGTTATCAAAAGGGGATTGAGGCAAGAATGTTTTGAGTTTAAAATAAGCAGTTTTTAACTTTCCGGAATAGGTTGCAGTCTCCAAACCATCTTTGTATTTTAAATTCATATCTGCATCAAAATCGCCAAGGCTGGTTGTTATGGCACCAAAAGTAACAAAGTCATTATAGTATCCAGAGAAATTTCCTTTGTAACCAATGGTTCCCAAAGTACTCATGTTGCTTGGAATATTTCCGAAACTAATGGTATTTAAATCCTTGTAATTGGTTACAAAATGATTGACATCGAATACCATGAGTGTGTTGTCTATATTTGGCAATCCAGTTAAGCTCCAATCGCCTTCATAGGTCGTTTTATCAAAGAGTTTCAATTTGATATTCCTACCTTTCATTTTTTTAACATACCCTTCGGCATAGCCTGTTGCGAAAATGGCTGTTTTATATTCCTTTAAATAATTACTAAAAAAGCCCAAATCAATTGCATCAATCTTTGCATCTTTGAAATTCGCCTTCATGAAAATATTATTATTAAAATCATTATAGTCTTTCCAATCTTTAGAAACCAAGATGAATTGATTGCCTATGAGACTGTAAGGTGTTTGTAATAACATATCATTTAATTCAATGCCACCTTCATGTATTTTAGCATCTGCCGAAAGTTCGGTAACTACTAAGCCGCATTTTTCTCGAAACTCAAAATGTTCTGAATGGAAATGCATCGAATCATCAACCAGATAAAAGTCATTCAATATACCATTGATATTGCGATAACTCATGTCATTGTAATTAAAATCCATGAAATCGGGCGTTTCACCATTCCTGCTAAAATAATCGAACCGGGTATTGATCACATTCACACGTTTACTGTAAACTGTCCAAATGAGTTTAGGTTTATTGGGATCCCGCGGGCCACCACTGTTAAAATAATCTATAAAGAATTCAAAATTCCCCACTGAATCACCATTGTGCTCTCCAAACAAAACCTTAGCTCCTTCAATAGTTACCTCATTAAAACTTACAATTCGCTTTAAATTATCAAAATCTTTGTAATCCGCTTTAATATTTCTAAAATAAAACAAGGTGTCTTGGTGCTGATCTTCAATGTAGACATTCTGAAGAACAGCTGTTTTAAAAAAATCAATATCCACTGCTCCAACCCTAATTTTAGTACCCATTTGCTGACTTAGGTAGGTAGTAGCTTTTTGGACTAACCAGGTTTGAACGGGTTGACTTTTGAAAACAATATAAAGTAAGCCTATGCTAAAAATTAACAATAGTAAAATAAAACGCGCTATTTTAGATATTTTTGCAAGCACTTAAATTTTCAATTTTTGCAAATATACCTACAATGCAATTGCCAATATTAACAGTATGCCATTAAATTCAGACACTCCCCTTATACTGGCCATTGAAACATCGTGCGATGATACTGCTGCAGCTGTATTATACAATGGCAAAATGCTTGCCAATATTGTAGCTACCCAAAAAATACATGAGCAATATGGTGGTGTAATTCCGGAATTGGCCAGCAGAGCCCATCAACAAAACATATTGCCTGTTGTCGATTCTGCTTTAAAACAAGCCGGCAAAACCATGAAAGATGTATCGGCAATTGCTTACACCCAAGGTCCTGGATTAATTGGCTCCTTATTGGTAGGTTGTCAATTTGCCAAGGGCTTATCTGCAGCGCTCAACATACCAACCATTGGAGTCAATCATTTAAAAGCCCATATTGGGGCGCATTATTTAAATGAGGTGCCACCTCAATTCCCGTTTTTATGTTTGCTTGTTTCGGGTGGTCATACACAAATAGTAAAAGTTACCAATCATTTGGAGATGGAAATAATTGGCTCCACGATAGACGATGCCGCAGGTGAGGCATTTGATAAGGCTGCTAAAATGATTGGCCTACCCTATCCTGGCGGACCACTAATCGATCAGTTAGCTAACAAGGGCAATCCAATGGCCTATAAATTCCCCATTGCAAAAGTTGATGGATACAATTTTAGTTTTAGTGGATTAAAAACTTCCATTTTATATTTCTTACAAAAGCACAAAGCAGAGGACCCTCAATTCATAGAAAAAAACTTAAATGATATTTGTGCGAGCATTCGCTTTACGATTGTTAAAACATTGATGCAAACATTGGAGCGGGCAGCAATGGATTTAAACATTAAAGAGATAGGCATTGCAGGCGGTGTAAGCGCCAATACACTGCTTAGAGATGAACTAATGACGACTGGTATAAAAAACAAATGGTCTACTTATATCCCGCCTTTCGAATATTGTACTGACAATGCTGGAATGATTGGAATTTTGGCGCATTATCAATATCTAATAGCTGATTTTGCTTCGCTTAACGATATGCCTTATCCACGAGGACTGTAGTTTTGGTTTAAATGTAATTTAAACTTCTAGGTCATTTGGGTGGTTAAAATCTAGCTTTCAATGTTTTTGTAGGTTGTATCTTACCTTTTGTCGAAGATGAAAATTACTTTGTCGCATTTAAAAACAATTAAGGCTCAAAGTGGTTACAATTGCAATTCTTTTATGAAAAAGTACATATCTCTATTCGTTTTTTCCTTGTTTTTTATTCATTTATCTGCACAAAATAAAGTGACATTGAGTGGCTACGTAAAAGATTCGGCCAATGGCGAAGCGCTCAATTCTTGCAACATAACAATTGATGAAACTAAGGTTGGCACTCAATCTAATGCCTATGGTTTTTATTCATTATCTGTTGAACCGGGCATCTATATTGTAAACTTTTCATTTGTTGGTTTTGTAACTCAAAGTATAAAACTAGATATTACAAAAAACACCACGCTTAACATCGAATTAACCAAAGTTTTAACTTCATTTGGCACTGTCACCGTGCGAGCAAAAAGAAGAGATAACAATGTCGAAAAAGTAGAAATGAGTGTCAATAATTTAAACATTGCACAAATTAAAAAAATCCCAGCATTGCTTGGCGAAGTCGATGTGGTAAGAAGCATTCAATTACTCCCTGGTGTTAGCACTGTGGGCGAGGGCGCAACGGGTTTTAATGTGAGGGGTGGCAGTATCGATCAAAATTTAATTCTATTAGACGAGGCACCTGTTTTTAACTCTTCGCATTTATTCGGTTTCTTTTCAATCTTCAATCCCGATGCCGTAAAAGATGTAAAACTAATAAAAGGTGGTATGCCTGCTACTTATGGTGGTCGATTGTCATCTACCTTAGATGTCAGAATGAAAGAAGGTAATAATAAAAGAACCGAAGTAAATGGCGGTATAGGCGTAATTTTTAGTAGGCTTTCAATTGAAGGTCCAATCATGCCTAAACGCTTAAATAATAAAGCATCTTATATTTTGGCTGGTCGCAGAAGTTACATAGATGTGTTGGTCAAACCATTTACTCAAAACAATGCCAATTTAAAGGATGCCATTTTCTATTTTTATGATTTTACAGGCAAGGTGAACTATACTTTTAACTCTAACAATAAACTATTCGTATCTGGTTATTTAGGTCGTGATGCTTTTGGTGTTCCAAACGCTAAGTTTGATTGGGGCAATACCACTGCCACCGTAAGATGGAATCATTTATTTTCCAAAAAACTTTTTACCAACTTTATCACCTATTACAGTAAGTACGATTATAGCTTAGGCTTCGGCAGCGATAATAATTCCTTCAAATGGAAATCAAATATTATTAATTTTAGTGTGAAGCCAGATTTCACATATTATATAACACCGAATAATACCTTAAATTTTGGTGCCATTTCAACCTATTATATTTTCAGTCCTGGTAAAGCAACCTCCAAAGATTTAACTTCTACTGTAGAATTTGGACTACCTAAAAAATACGCCATGGAGAATGCTCTATTTATAGAGAACGAGCAAAAAGTAAGCGATAAAATTACCATGCGTTATGGCATCAGAGTTTCTAATTTCAATTACTTAGGAAAAGGCAGTGCATTGCAATTGCAGCGGGACATTGCAGGGAAAAGAGCCGAAGTTTTAGGCATTAAAACTTATGAAGACATGCAAGTGATTAAATCGTATGTAACACCTGAACCAAGATTTTCCATGAATTACAAAATGAATAAATTGAATTCGTTTAAATTAAGTTATAACAGAATGGCCCAGTATCTTCATTTAATTTCAAATACTGCTGCCAGCGTACCACTAGATGTTTGGACACCAAGCACCAATAATATTAAGCCACAAATTGCCGACCAAGTTGCCATTGGTTATTTTAAAAACTTTGGTAAAAATGTTGATTACGAATTATCTATTGAGTCTTATTACAAGGAAATGCAAAATCAAATTGACTATATTGATGGTGCCGATTTGTTACTGAATTCGCAATTAGAGGCCGATTTATTAAGCGGTAAGGGAAGAGCCTATGGGATAGAAATATATGCTAAGAAAAATGTTGGAAAACTCAATGGATGGATTTCCTATACACTGGCCAAATCTGAAAGAAAAGTGCAAGGCATCAGTCACAACGATTGGTATGCTAACCGTTTCGACCGTCGCCACAATTTGAATATAACGGGCAGTTACGACCTTAGTAAAAAATGGTCGGCATCGGCCAGTTTTGTTTTTGGCACTGGCACTCCAACCAATTTACCAAATACAAAGTATTCCTTTCAAGGCATACAGGGCATCCCTCAAAATGCCAGTGAACTGCGAAACAATGTCCGCATCAAACCATTCCACCGTTTAGATTTATCTACTACCTATACCCATAGAAAAACCGCAAAATGGGAAAGTAGTTGGGTGTTTGGTGTGTATAATGTCTATAAACGCAGAAACCCCTTTTCGTATTACAGTCAGCCCGATCCTCAAAACAATTTCGCTACACAGTTAATCCGTTATTCTGTCATTGGTTCAATCGTTCCATCTGTCTCTTGGAATTTTAAATTTTAATCTTCATGAAATCATTTATAAAAATATTTAAACAATCAAAACTTTTAGTTATTGCAGTTGCAATGCTTGCTAGCTTATCTGCCTGCGAAGACCCAATAGAGTTAGACCTTGGTAAACCAGTGGAGCAATTGGTAATAGATGCTGTGATTAATCAAAGCAGCGATACACAATACATTTTCGTTTCAAAATCTGTAGGCTATTTAAACAATGGAATACCTGCTGGCTATGAAATCGATTCTGTTGGTATTTTAGACACATCAACTTTTATATTCTATCCATTTAAGTACAGTGGCAATGGAAAATATTTCTTTGTACCACCAGGTGCAAATACTTTTCAATTCGATAAGGACTACCAGTTAATTTGTAAAGACGGGGCCAACACCTATGTTTCACAAAGTCGTTTAAATTCCCCTACGACCATCGATTCTTTGACTTATAAATATGAGGAATCGGGCTCATTTGGCGGCAATAAGGGCAATTACGTTACACTTTGGTCTAAAGATAAAATTGGCACTGGCGATTTTTATTGGCTGCGATTGTATAGAAATGATTCCATTCAATTGCAAGCAGGCGATATAAGAGTTGCCATTGATAACTCAGTTTCACAGGGTGGACAAGGTGATGGCGATTTATTTATTATCCCAATTCGCGGCAATTTTACAAGTCGCCCATGGAACATTGGCGAAACTGCAAGGGTAGAAATATTAAGCATTACCCCAGAAATGTATTTTTATTTAAATTTATTAACCACTCAATTACAAAATACTGGTTTGTTTGCAGTGCCGCCAAGCAATGTTCCTAGTAATATTATATGCATTAACAATCCAGACAATAAGGTCTTAGGATTTTTCTGCATGGCCGGCAAAGTAGATAGTCCAAAGTTGCTGATTAAATAAAATTTATTATTTTCATTTTCAAAAAAATAAGTTAAAAAAAATGTAGTTTTGTTCTTTGGTGAGAAGGCTAATTATTTTTTTACTCCTTTGTTTTGCAACTTTGAAATTAAACGCACAATTTCAAAGAGGATTTCAGGTGAATCTATTGCCTGGATTTTTGATAGCACACCGTGAATACATGGCCAATATGGAGGCCCATACTTTGGGATTTGAAGCCATTTACAGCAGCAATTTTACCGCTTGGAAACAAGTTGATTCCTCTTATAGAAATTTGCGTTGGGGCACTGGATTTACTTATTTTAATTTAGGTAACAGAGATTTGAATGGCGATGTTTTGGCTTGGCATATTCATGTTGAAGCCAATTTAAAAAACAGAAAAAACTTTCAAAGCACCTTGCGATTCGGATCAGGCGTTGGTTATTTAACCAAACCATTTAATTTACAATCCAACAGACAAAATAAAGCCATTGGTTCGCATTTTAATGGGAATATGCAAATAATGTATAAGGCCTATTTTAAAGTATCACCAAATAACTCATTGATATTAGGCGCTGGTATAACGCATTACAGCAATGGCAATTTTAAGCGTCCTAACTTGGGTATTAATATTGCCCATTTAAATTTAGGGTGGTATCATTGTTTACAGAGCATCGATGCACCAAAGTTTAAAACCCTTCCAAAATTATTCCCTACCAATGGCTTTGAAATAAGTGCAGGCATTGCCAATAAGCAAATTGCTGTGGCCGATACGCGCAGATTTACTATCTTATCAAGTAGTTTAATGTATTATTTTAAGCACAATAAAACCAGAAACTGGCGCGCGGGTACTGAGTTTTTCTTCGACAAAACATATCCCTACGAATTGTTTCATCCCGAAAAATTGCAACATGTTAAACTCGCAAAAATGACCGAAGTGGCTGTAAAGATTGGGCATGAATTTATATTTGGCAGAATAGCCATTGTAACCGATTTGGGAACTTATGTATACCGGCCAAACCAATACAAAAAGCGTGTTTACTTTGCTATTGGATTTAATTATTTCTTTAACAATGGCATAGTGGCTCAGACCCGTTTAAAGTCGCACATGGCTGTTGCCGATTTCTTTTATTGGAGTGGTGGTTATCGTTTTTCAGATGAATTTTTACGCAATAAATGAACCAATTTAAATACATATTGATTGTTTTTGTTTTGTTAATCGGTTGTAAAAGGGCTGATGATATAGTTACTTCTTATGGCAAGGATACAGAGCAAACAAGGCAAGTTGGTAATTTCAGGGCCATCTCTGCTGGCGAAAAATTTGATATTTTTTTAATTCAGGATTCTGCTTTGGCTGGCACTGTAAAAATGACTGCAGGCGAGCATGTGATAGACGGTTATGTGAGCGAAGTTAGAAATGGTGTATTGGTATTAGAAAATATCAATAAATACAATTGGGTTAGAAAATTGCGCGTAAGGCAGAAAGCAATTATTTATTTTAAGAATTTAGACAGCTTATCAATTCGCGGTTCTGCAAAATTCACAAGTAAAGACCCTATTATACAGCAAAATGAATTTAAAATAATTCACAATGGTTTAGAGAATGTAGAATTGACAATATACACCAATGATATTAATGTAAGAGGCGAAAATACCGGAGGCATAATTTTACACGGCAAATGCAATATTTACAGAGGCAATGCCGATGATATAAGTTTTGTTGACAACAGAGATTTGATTACTGATGACACCTATTTTAATAGTTTTAGTCAAGAGGACAGTTATGTAAATGCTAAAAACATTTTAGGATTGAAGGTTTTTGGCAATGGCAATATCTATTACATCAGTACACCAAGCAATAAGAGTTTATTCGAGCGTTATGGCAAGGGTGATATTATTCTTAAATAAAACAACTTTAAAAGCACTGTTAATTATTATATTTTCTTTGAAGCAATGTAAAACAATACTTTTTCAATGCTGATTTGAATTTATAATGCCAGCGGTTTTTCTATAGTGCAATTAAGTTAACGTTGCATTTTACCATGAGAAAACAATACCAACATTTACCAGTATTTTTTTTAGGATTCATATTACATTTATAATTGGCAGTTGATTTTATTTAGGAATTTTAAAAAAAATAGCGCAAAAAAAACACGATTCAAATGAATCGTGTTTTATAATTAAAATTGGTTTTGATTAATATCTTTTGTTGTAACCACCAGAGTTTCCTCCGTTGCCACCACCGCCACCACGGTTAAAACCTCCACCACCACGGTTTCCACCATTGTCTTCTCTTGGACGTGCTTCGTTAACTACAAGCGCTCTTTCCATAAATTCTTTCTCATGTAAAGCAGCGATCGCAGCATTTGCAGCTGAGTCATCGCTCATTTCTACAATCGCAAATCCGCGTGAACGGTTTGTGAATTTGTCTTTAATAATTCTTGCTGAGCTCACTTCACCATACTGAGTGAAAAGGTTTTCGACATCTTGCTCGCTCGCTTTGAAGCTAAGATTACCTACGTAAATGTTCATTATATCTAAATTTTTTAAAACGTAAACTACTATAAATAGTAAAATACTTAACAAAGATAAGACATTATTATTAATAAAAAAAATATTTGTCAAACGTTGATTTATTCTTACCTTTGCAACTCTCTAAAAAAGAGGACCCGTGGCTTAATTGGATATAGCACCTGACTACGGATCAGGAGGTTGGGGGTTCGAATCCCTCCGGGTCCACAAACAATTTGAATGCTGCCTTTTAGGCAGCATTTTTGTTTCCAGGAAACGCTAAAAGCTTGCTTTCAAAAGTTGACAGGAAAAAAAAGGTCATGCGCAGCATGGCATTCAAAATGGTTGTTAGCCCCCAACACTGGGATCAGCGTAGCTAATACCTGAGGGTCCACCCTGAAGCAGAAAAACCCTAAAACTAAACTTTCAGGGCTTTTTTATCATCTATTTTTATTGAAATACTTTCTGAACTTCTTTTTAGGAACATTAGATTGGATTCCGAGATAAAAAAATATTTCAAATGAAGTTATGCCAACATACTTCCATTTAAGTTTAATGGTATAAGTACTAAAAAAATCACAAGTCAAATTAAATGCTTTTAAGCAATGTGGATTTTTTTATACAACATATAATATCAAAGAATTTGCAAACCAGTACCAGTGTTTTTGCATAAAACAGAATAGGCACTTGGTTTAATTTTCTTATAGGGCGTAAGCGAAACGATAAAGTTTTTTAGTTTTTGTTTCCAATACTTTGATGAATTAGATTTAAATTGAAACTTCAATAATTCATCGCTAGTAAACCAAAAGTCTTCGTCTATAATTTCAAACCCTTCGCTTTTCAATAAAAATTTAAACAATGAAGGCGTGTATATATTGATATGCCCATAATCTAAATAATGCTTGATCTTATTGTCTACAAAAAAACTAAAATCAATTGGTATCTCAAAATACTGATAGTCGGAAACTCTTGCTATCTCTCTTAACAATGTTCTTGGATGCTCGACATGTTCTAATACATGGCAACAAGATGACAAACTAAATTGTTTATCGGAATAAGGAATGGTATAACCATTAAATAGCTTTATTTCTTTAAGCGAGTTTAGTTGCCTAGCTTTAATTCTTTCTACACCCGATTCGGAAATTTCAAGGGCGTACATGTTTTCTGAGAAACCAGCTTTTTCTAAAAAATCTATCACAGAACCATCACCTGAGCCAACATCTACATAATTTTCTATTTTAAGATTTTTACACAATTTAAGTAGGTTAGCTGATTTTTGCTTACCTCCTAGGTACCGCCATTGGCTGTCCATTGTTTCATATTGCGAAGTGTACTTATCTTTAACAGCTTGATTAATGATTTCCATGAATGCAAACATAATAAAAATGTTTAATACTCAGGAGCGCTGTTAAAGGTTCCTAATTTCTATCAGCAAAAAAAATTAAAAATTTTCATCCCTTAAACTTTTGGTCATAAATAATTTCAAATAAATGAGCATAATCAATACCTAGTAGATATCCTGTTTAATCTTTAAATTACTGAGCGGTATAGCCACCATCAACAGTATAATATGATCCAGTTACAAAAGATGAGTTGGATATACTCAACCAATACACCAATTCGGCAACTTCTTCAGATGTCCCTAAGCGTCCAATTGGGTGCATGCTCGCTAATAATTTAAGGGTATCCTCATCCAAAGCTTTGGTTAAAAGTGGCGTCAAAATATAACCAGGGCCAACCGCGTTGATTCTAATATTTTTGTCGGCATATTCTAATGCAGCAGCTTTGGTTAAACCAACTACACCATGCTTAGCTGCCACATAGGCGGGCGAACCTTTGGTACCGACCATCCCTAATATTGAAGCTATATTTACAATACTACCACCACCTGATTTTAACATGGCTGGAATTTGATAGTGTAAGCCATAAAACACACCTGATAAATTAACACTAATTACTTTGTCCCATCCTTCTATCGGGTACTCTCCAGTTGGCCCTAGTGGCCCACCAATACCCGCATTATTACATGTAATATGCAAAGCACCATAGGTTTTTAATATTTGAGCAACCATGTATTTATGATCTTCAGGATTTGAAGTATCGGCCTTTATAAAAATAGCCTCTCCCCCACTTTCTTTAATGATAGAAACAGTTTCCATTCCGCCATCTTCATCAATATCAGAAACAATTGTACTGGCCCCTTTACCAGCATATAAAATAGCTACTGCTTTGCCTATTCCAGACCCTGACCCAGTAACTAAGGCAACTTTTTTCTCTAAAGTATTCATCATAATTTGTTGTATTTGTTGTCATGCAAATTGCAATCCTTCCTACAAAATTATGTTATACATCTTTCATTGAATTTTACATAAATGATGCTATTCAGAATAACAAAAATCTATTTTACCTCTTCCTTTTTGGCTTTCTTTTTAAAGTATCCTCTCAAAAGAACATTACTTTTGGCGGCATCCATGTTTTGTTTAAATCCTTTTGTCCCTTTTTTGATATTTACAATGGATTGATCGATATTTTCAGCAAAAGTTGTATCCATAAACAACTTACCGATGGTGCCGTTGCCCGAACTAATATTGTGAACAATAAGAGCCAGATCTGTGGTTATTTCAGCGGCATTGTTACTAGTTACTTGCAATTTCAACAAAATATCATCTATGCTCACAGGCACTATTGTGCCAATCACAGCATTGTCTTTAATTGAATTCTTGCCATTGGTTCCAGGCATGATCACAACAATTTTATTTCCCATTAATCCATCTGAACTAATGATGGCTTTGGCATCTACTTTTATAAACTTGATACTACTCTCGTCGACAATTAAATCTACTCTAACTGCCGTATCTGCTATCATCTCGATGTTATCTACTACCCCAATATTGATGCCTGAAAAGCGCACATTGTTACCCACTTGTAGTCCGCTGATATCTTTGAAAACACCGCTGACCTTAATCGTCGAATTGAATAACTGTTGTTTTTTACCCAGGAAGTAAATGGATATAATAAGTAACAATATGCCGATAGAAACAAAGATTCCAAGTTTGATCGTGTTGATTGTATTTTTTTGCATGTGATATTTTTTAATTTATTTTTATAGTTTTATTCAAAAAATGAATGAACAAAGGCATCGTCAGATTTAGCTAATTCGGCATAGGTACCTTCGGCCAAAACGGACCCATCTTTAATGACAATAACTCTATTTGAAGTTATACGAGCACATTCCATATCATGCGTAATAATGATAGATGTTGTCATGTATTTTTTTTGCATATCAAGTATGAGTTTACTAATTTCTTTGGATGTAATCGGATCCAATCCAGTTGTGGGTTCATCGTACAATATTATATCTGGCTTTAAAATAAGCGTTCTTGCCAACCCTATTCTTTTGCGCATACCGCCCGAAAGTTCAGATGGTTTTTTATCAATGGCGTCTTCAAGTCCAACATTCTCGAGTGCCTCTTTAACAAGCTTCTCTTTGTCTTGAGCTTTTAAATCTTTCATAACCCGCATTGGAAATTCCAAATTTTCTCTAACAGACATCGAATCGTATAAGGCGGCACTTTGAAATAAAAATCCAATTTTTTTTCTTAATTTATTCAAATCGCTGTCATCGAGCTGAACGACATCTTGCCCTAAAACTTTGACTGTGCCTTCGTCAATATCTAATAAGCGAACCAGTAATTTAATTAATACAGATTTACCACTGCCCGACTTTCCTAATATAACAAGGTTCTCTCCTTTGTTAAGTGTCATATTAAAATCCTTTAATACAACCTTACTTCCAAATGATTTTGACAAATGGTCTATTTCAATCATCAACGAAGGTTGTTCCTTATTAGTTTCCTCCGATTGGATATCTTTTGTAATTGTTTCCATTTTTTTTTAAGAAAATAAACTTGTGATTTGGACTGCAATCATATCCATTATAAATATCAGTAAAGAAGCATAAACCACCGATGAATTTGCCGATTCTCCAACCCCTTCAGTTCCTTTGTTGGAATTATATCCTTTAAAACAACCGATGAGTCCGATGGCAAATCCAAAGAAAAATGTTTTTATAACCGCCGGAATAACATCCATGAATACTAACTTTTCAAAAACATTACCAAAGAATAAATTAAAACTTACATCGGCTTTAATATTCACTGCAAGTAATGATCCTCCCAATGCAATGGCATCTGAAACAATAACAAGAATTGGCAACATGATGGTTGTGGCCAATATTCTGGTTACAACTAAATATTTAAATGGATTAATACCTGACACTTCCATTGCATCAATTTGCTCGGTAACTTTCATAGAAGCCAATTCAGCACCTATCCCAGAGCCAACCTTACCAGCGCAAATCAATGCGGTTATAACTGGCCCAATTTCGCGAATTATAGAAATACCAACCATGGCAGGTAGCCACGATTCAGCTCCAAATTGCGCTAAGGTTGGTCGCGACTGAATGGTCAATACAACTCCCATAATAAATCCTGTAATACCAACTAAAGGCAGGGATTTATAGCCGATTACATAACACTGTTTCAGCAATTCCTTCAATTCATAAGGTGGTAAAAAAACTTGTTTAAAAAAACGAATGGTAAATCGGCTAAGCAATGTTACTTCCATAAAAAAATCCATCAATGCTTTTTTCACCACATTGCCTGTTTGTTCATTTGGTTGAATGAAAGCTACTGGTTTATCCAATTTATTTTTAGTTGGTGTTATAATTTCCATAATTATTTTTCTTTTATTTTAATAGCATTTTCCGATGCTGGAATTTCACCATAATAATGATCCGCATAAACTTTAGTAAACTCAGCCCCAAAAAAAACAATCATTGAAGAATAGGAAGTCCACAATAAAATCAAAATGACCGAGCCTGCTGCGCCATAGCCCGATGCAGGCTGTACTTTACCAAAATATATGCCCAAGGCAGATTTACCAAGTATAAACAAGATAGCTGTTAAAAATGCGCCAACCCAAACCAAGTGCCATTTTATCTGCGCATCTGGTAAAAACTTAAACATAAATGCAAACAAGGTCGTTATTGTAACCATTGTAAAAACAACATTAATAATTTGAAACAATACAAGAAATGATTCCGACCAATTTTGTTGAGCCCATAAACTGATAGCGGCTAAAAGGGATGACAAGACTAACGAAATAAGTAAGAGAAATGCAACAGAAATAATGAGGCCAAAAGAGAAAAGACGCGTTTTTACAAATATCCAAAAACCAGACTTGTATACCGTCGCCTCTACGGTCCAAATCGTATTTAATGATTTTTGCATTTGAACAAAAACACCAGTTGCTCCAATTAAAATGGTAGCAATCGCAAGGATACTAGCCAATTTGGAGTTTTTATTCTTTGCAGCCATTATTACCATGTTTTGTATTTGGTCTGCAGTATCACTGCCCATTGCTATGGAAATTTGATGATGCAATCGCCCATTAACGGCATCGACTCCAAAAAAATACCCCGTCATACTTACTACCAGAACTAATAAACCTGGCAGCGAAAAAATGGCATTATAAGCAATTACTGAACTTTCTTTAAATGGATCGCGGTCATACCATTTTTTAAAAGTAAGTTTTAGTAAATAGCCGAGTTTATCTAATTTCAATTTCTTCATCTCAATTTTATTTTAGTCTATTTTAGCCCTAGGCATTTTAATTTTTCTAAATTTCAAATATTGCTTGCGAGGAGATTCAGAATTAAATGCATCTAATTTTTCGTATGCTTCAATGAGTGCCTCTGGTTTGTTCCCTGAGTAATCAATTTTAAAAAATGAATACCCGTTGTAAGGAATATCATTTTTAGAAGTCAACATTTTTACCTGTTTTGTTGTATTATTCTCCTTAAAGTATGATAAAAAAGCCTGCTCTCTTAATTTCAATAATTGATTAAATTTTTTATTCACTTTTGATGTTCCAACAAGGCTATAACACTTGTCTTGTATCGTAAATAACATAGAATCCTTGGCATGTGAATCTAGAAATTTCATAAACCCTGGATCCTTAGTAGATAATTTAAGAATGTCCATTGAATCCTTTTCAGTAATTGTTTGGCTTTTTATTTTATTTAAATATAAAAAGTATCTTTTTTTAGCCTCAAAAAATAAAATATTTTCTTTTTCTTTCGCATCATAAGTCATCGGACGAATGGTGATGGTTGCTTCGGCATTTTGAGCCAAATACTCCGCCAAAGATTGCATAAATTTATCTTGAAATTTATTCACTGAGGATTGATTCATTTCCCATTTCATAGCAAGCGACTTCTCTATCTCTGTTTCTGTATTCTTAACTTCTATTCTGTAGGGTATTGTAGATGGTTTGATAAAAATATTTTGGATTAAGTCTACAACAGCGTCTTTCAAATGAAATTTTGGATTCTTAAGATACCCTGATACAGGTATTTCGTAATCAATTACATTTCCTCGTTCTTGAACAAAAGCCATAAAAAGCGGCAGAGGTATCCACTTTGATTTATTTGTTTTAACCCTTTTAGCAACGCGACTATCTATCATCAAAAAATGATTTCGACTTGCAATAACATCATTTCGAACATGCCATTCGCCCTCTAATTCAATCCTGCCACGATCTAATGGAAAAGAAGTATAAGTTATCAAATAAGGATTAAAAGTAGCAGCAGGTATTTTTGAGATATGGTAATTTAAATCAAAATCCTTGTTGTCCAAAGGATTCATATTTACATTTACATTCACATTTCCATAAGGCATAATTGAACTTTCCAAAAACACCTTCACCCACTGTTTATTATTATCAATCGAATCAGCTCTAATTTGCAAAGGAGAAAGTGTTGCAGAAAATTGCTCATTAATTGAAAAATCATTAAATCTTAAGTCGCCTTTATTAAGGCGTAAAGTTTTTATTTTATAATCGCTTTTTAAGAAATTTTGAAAAATGTCTTTTACATAATTGGCAATTTCTATAATCAAATTAAATTTCGAAGGATTGCTGTTGGCTGCACTGACAACAGCCCCGCCTTTGCCAAACATGCGTTGAATATTGTCCAAACGATCGTACAATTCAAATTTAAAATATGGTTTATCTAAAATGATTGAGTCGAAAAAATACTTTTCATGTTCGGGATCGATTTCAATAATCCCAAGTTTCACTTTTTCAAAGGCTGCATAATCATTACCTTCATTTTCCCCAAAATGAAAATCACTACATGACATTTCTCCCCTTAAATTTATATTCTGAGCCGTATCAAAGTTTCCCTTAGCAATCAAGTTCGCGTCGACATTGGCCCTAAAACTGCCATAATTGGCCAAATCTCTCATGTATTGTTCGATAATATTTAAATCCAATTTTTTGACAATTAAGGCCATTCTATAATCCAAAGTTTTCATATTGATTACAAAACGATTGCTAACATCACCCGAGCCTATGCCAGACTTAAATGTTACGTCGCCAAATACTGAATCGACATCCCATCGTTTGCCTGTGCTTTTAAAATCTACGTTTTTAATAAAATAATGAATTGGAATATCCGGCTCATTGTAATAAAAGGTGCCATTTTTTATCTCGATATTTAAAATATTGAGGTGGATAGGGCCTTTCAAATTATGAATATTTGTATCCTTTCTCGCAAATTTCTCAACCAAATCGTCAAAATTCATAAAAATACTGTCTCTAACTATTTTACCAACAGGTTGCTGAATAACAAGAGAACTAACTTCATAGGTTTTTGATAGCAGCTTCAACATCGCAAAATCTGCATTAATTCCTTTGGCAGAAAAGAAAACTGAATCATTGTCGTGTTCATAAATTACCAAGTTATCAAAATGTACATACCCCGTAAAAGGATTGACATAAGCCCAATCCATTTTTATTTCACGACCCAATAATTGTTTATCGTATTTTTCAACAACGAATTTTACGATTGGTGATATTAAAATAATCGCAGTAACAATAGATATAAGAATCAGTGATGAAAACACCCATAGAAGTCGTTTCCAACCCTTTCGTTTTTTTTCGTTTTTAATTTTCAATTTGCTGATAAGTATTCTAGTTTAAAATCTTTGCGATAAAGATTTAAAACCTTTAAAGGGCAAAGATGGGTTGAGAAGCTTGCTCAAATATTACAAAATCCTTTAAAAAAGTTACATTATTTACATAAAATGGGATCTAAATTGATTTTTAAATGTGACTTGTATAATTTTAATTTTTAAAAATGTAAGTCTTTAATACATTCAAAAACTGAATTTTACAACTAATAATCGACCACCAAATATGACCAGAATTCTTGCGATTCACTGCCCTAAAATCAAAATCCCGAATGTCGGTAAAACCATTTAGAACGATCCGAATAGTGCTTATTTGGATGGTTTGTCTTCTGGTTTTTGGCTGTGCAACCCTCCATTTTTCTTTTGTCCTTTATTTTAACAAAAAAATAAAAACAGATTTGTGTCATGAGTTTGCCATACAAACAAAGGGTGATTTTGAAATGACAATTGAAAAATGGCAAACCGATATATTTAATCAGTCTATTTTTATAACCGATCTAAATATAAAATCTGTCAAAGACAAAAGTCCTGAAAAGGCCAAATACTATTTATCATCTGCTAAAATTAATTTTATTGATTTTAATATATTCTCATTTATTTTCAGTCGCGCTTTAAGCTTCGAAAAACTAGAACTCATTGGACCTAAAGTAACTATTTTTAGGAATAAAATAGACAGTGAAACAGATAAACCGACACAACAAAAAGGCAAATTTTCTATTTATAAATTATTGAAACCTTATATCAATGCTTTGAGTATTGATAATATTGAAATTAACAATGCCGCTATAAAAATATATGTCGACGATAAGGATTCTTTTTTGATTCTCAACAATTCGAAAAACAAGCAAAAAATAACAGGACTGCATATTGACAAAGAAACAGATCAGAATGGCCGATTATTTTTAGCTAAGAAAACCGAAATAAGCATTCATGACATTTTATTTACGACTCCAGATAAACTTTACACCATCAAAGTGGGGCGCTTATTAACCTCTTATACCGATTCATCTGTAATTATGGATTCAGTAAAACTAATTCCCAACTATTCAAAACTGAAATTCGGTAAGGCTGCGGGAGAACAAACCGATAGAATTAGCATAGCTGTTGACAATATCAAATTCAGCCGTATTGATGTAAAACTATTTTTTGAAAAAAATTGGTTCGTTGCAAGGCAACTTAAGGTCAGCGAACTAGTACTTAATGTATATAGGGACAAGAACGACATAAGGCGGCCCAAAACATTGCCTAGCATCCAAGAACTCATAAGTAAAATACCCATATATATTAAAATTGATACTGTTTTATTGAGCCATGCAATATGCATTTATCAGGAGGTTGCTATAGATGCACAAGAGCCTGGTAAAATTTTCTTTAATAATTTGGATGCAACAATTACTGGTTTTAAAAACCGGGATGACAGTATTCATCCAAAAAATGACCTTGTCATTAAGGTCAATTGTCTTTTAATGGGCCAAGGAAAGTTAAATTTAGAATACCGTTTTCCATATCACACCAAAGGAACCAATTTCACTTGCGAGGGTCATTTACAAGCCATGTCATTTTTGGAAATCAACAAGGTTTTTCAGCCTATCACCAATATGCAGATTACCAGCGGTGAATTAGATTATATGCTTTTTTCATTTCAGGCAAGCGAATACGCTTCGGAAGGCAAAATGAAACTTGTATACAAAGGCCTTCAAGTACAATTACTTAAAGACCGCAACTTAAAACACAATCCTGCTAAAAAATTACTTTCGTTTTTGGCAAATACTTTAATTATTATAGATGAGAACCCCAAGAAAAACCATCCAATTCGGGTAACACGGATACATTATAGGCGTAACCCCGAACGTTTCATTTTCAATTACACTTTAAAATCGCTATTAAGTGGCATTAAAACGGCCATTGGATTGCCAGATTTACAATCAGATCGAAGTAAAAAGTAGTCTTAAAAATCGCTCAATTATCGAAGTAAAATACTAATTTTAAAATAGAATAAAATAAATTTAAAACTGAATCAAATTTATTTAATTAATAATTTTTCCATCTTCCATTTCAATGATGCGATGGGTGCGGGCTGCAAATTCATTATCATGGGTTACTATTAATAAGGATTGATGATAGACTTCGGCTAATTCTTTAAAAACATTAAATACAATTTCACCGTTTTTTTTATCTAGGTTTCCAGTTGGTTCATCTCCCATAATAATTAACGGATCGTTGATTAACGCCCTCGCAATAGCTACCCTCTGCTTTTGCCCGCCAGATAATTGATTCGGCAATTTTAATGCTTCGTTTTCTATACCAAGCATTTTTAATTTCTCATAGGCCCTTGCCTCTACCTCTTTATCAGACATAGCAGCAAGTTTTAGTCCCGGAAGCATTACATTTTTAATGACTGAAAACTCGTTTAGCAAATAATGAAATTGAAAAACAAATCCTATTTTTTCATTTCTTACTTTCGCTAATTCACCCTCTTTTTTCCCTCGCATAGAAATCCCATCGATTAACAAATCGCCTTCATAATCTGTATCCATTGTTGATAGAATATATAACAAAGTTGATTTTCCGCAGCCTGACTTTCCAGTAATAGATACAAAATCTCCACGGTTGATTGAGAAATTTATATCCTTTAATACCGGGATGGTTATTGGCGTGTGAAAGGATTTAAAAATGGATTTTGCTTCTAATATTTTTGGTTCCATTTATTTACCTCTTATAATTACAACTGGATCTATTTTACTCGCTTTTTTTGATGGGAAATAACCTGCAAAATAAGTAGTGACAATAGAAAAAATTCCGCCTATCAAATAGAATTTAGGATTATAATCTATCGGGTATGTTTTTACCGTTGGCAATGACGCTGTATTAAAAGGTACCTGATCTATAATCGCCGACAATCCAAAACCAAATAGCAATCCTAGAATTCCACCGAAAATGCCAATACTTAAAGCAATTGCAATGAATATTTTATGCACATCTTTACCTGAAAAACCAGTTGCTTTTAGAATAGCAATGGAGTCCATTTTCTCGTATATCATCATATTTAAAATATTGTAAATACCGAACCCTGCAACAATTAACAAGGTAATGCCAACTGCGTATGAAATTAGGGTACGAATAGAACTTCCTGTTTCAAATTGTGAATTTGCCGTTTGAATATCCACGGCTTCTATTTCAAAAAGTTGATGGTATTCCTTAGCCATCATTGGCGCCATTGCTAAATCCTTCAACCTTACCTGTAAATCAGTTATATAATTATTAGATTCGCCTAATAATTTCTGAGTGGTAACGATAGAGGCATAACTTTGTACTTTATCAATTTCTTGAATACCAGATTGAAAATAACCAACCACTTTGAGCGGTATTCTCTCACCTTTGGTAGTGGTAACCTGAATTACATCGCCAATATTTGCCATCATTTTTTCGGCGGCACCTTTACCCAAAATAATACTATTTGGTATGTTTTTCAAATCAATAAATTGTCCACTTGTAATGTAATCACTAAATTTAAACAATCGATTTTCTGCTTCAACATCAATCCCATTAATAACCCCTGTTAAATCAATCGACCCAACATTATAAAAAACTTGGGCCATTACTTTAGGCGCAACACCTAATACCCGATCATCCTTCAACAAGGCTTCATAAATTGCACTGCTATTGTATATCTCTTGCCTTTCGTTTTTAGGCTTAATCGAACTTATAAAATTATAATTGTCTTTAAATTCAGTCGCTCGCGAAATCGGTTGATTCTTTGAAGGTTCAATTTCATTATACAAATGAATATGCGGCGTACGATTTAAAATTAGATTGTCTAACATGGTATTCAAGCCTGCCATAAATCCCAACAAAGTAATGAACATGGTAATACTAAAAGTTACTCCCACCGCTGCTACCAATGTTTGTTTCCACCGCGCCAAAAGCAATGATTTTGATACACTCGCCAGCAATTTGATATTCATAACAACTATTGAATCGGTTTTATTAATTCATCATCCGCATTTATACCTGATAATATCTCAATTTTTTGATAATCTCTCAGACCCGTTTTTACTGCCACTTTATCACCATTGGCTTTGATCACAAAAGAATCGTTCAATAAATAATTTCGAGGCAATAACATGACATTTTTTTTAGTTTGTATTACTATATTTGCTTCTAACGTAATATTAGGATAAAGCAATTTGGGCAGTTCTATAAATTCGGCTTCAACTGTAAAAGTTTTGCTGCGTTCATTCATAATGGGGTCGATTTTAGTAACCAAAGCTTCAAAAACTCGGCCTTTATAACTATCCATAACCACCATTACTTTTAGCCCCTTTTTTATTTTCAAAATATCCATTTCATCGACTTGCATTTCGAGATAGAATTTCTGCGCATCGCCAATAACAGCCAATATGGTTTGAGCACCTACTAATTCACCTTTTGATTTTGGCAATTGATAAATCTTACCATTAATTTCACTCCTCAAGGTAAAATCACTGGCCATTTTACTTATAATTTGAAAGTTCTTTTTTGATTGCGCTGAATTCAGAACGAGTTGTCTTTTTAAATCATTGTAGTGAACAATCGAGGACAAATAAGCCGTTTTAGAATTCTGATAAGCCAACTCACGCTGTTCCAATTCAACTTTCGAACCTATTTGCTGTTGCCATAATGTGGATTGACGAGAAAACAAACTAGAATCATTTTGCATTTTAATTCTAGCTAAGATAACCATTTGCTTCGCTTCATTTATCTTGCCTTGGTTAGCCCCTATTTCGGCAAAATTCGCACTGAGTTCCGCATTCTCCTTGTTCAATCTTTGCGCTTCATTGGCAATCGTTAAAATAGCATCTCCTTTTTTCACCGTATCACCTTCTTCAACCAAAAGTTCGTCAATAATACCTCCAACTGTAGCAAAGGCTTGGTATTGATTTTTACTTTTTAAGACACCCGATGCATAGACAGATTCAGATATGGGAGAAAAGGTCGGTTTAATTTTTTCTACCTTTGGTTTACAAGCAAATAATAAAATGCAAGTGCTAAAAATTATTATTTTATTCATTACTCAACAAATATAGCGATACTTGATTTGTTTTATAGCCTAAATTGACAAAATATGATAAAAGTCTTAAGCGGATTAAACTTCCATTTAGCGTTTAAATTTTCTAAGATTATTGTATTTTTAAAGTAAAAATGATTCTATCGATTCCATTTATATCAAATTTTTAATTTTTTCATTTAATTTGCGACCATGAATAGCAGTGAAGAAAATGTTGAGTGCCTTATCATAGGAAGTGGGCCTGCGGGATTTACAGCAGCGATATATGCAGCTAGAGCCGATATGAAACCAGTAATGTATGAAGGTATGCAACCAGGTGGACAATTAACAATTACAACCGACGTTGAGAATTACCCTGGCTATCCGGATGGAATTATGGGACCAGAGATGATGGATAATTTTAAGAAACAAGCGGTTAGATTAGGTGCTGATATTCGTTTTGGAATGATTACCGAAGTAGATTTTAGTAAACGTCCATTCGTATGCATTGCAGATGGCATGAAAAAAATTTACGCAAAATCAGTAATTATTGCTACTGGTGCAAGTGCCAAATGGCTTGGAATACCTAGTGAGAAAAGACTCAACGGCAGCGGGGTTAGTGCCTGTGCAGTATGTGATGGTTTCTTTTATCGCCAGCAGGATGTTGCGATAGTTGGGGCTGGTGATACCGCTTGCGAAGAGGCGAGTTACCTTGCGAAACTTTGTAACAAAGTACACATGATTGTTCGCAGAGATACTTTCCGTGCTTCAAAAGCGATGCAACACCGTGTTGAAAATACACCCAATATCGAAATTCACTTTAACAGCGAAACCGACGAAATTTTAGGAGACACTTTAGTTGAAGGCGTTCGCATCAAAAATGTAGTGGATGGAAGCACCAAAGAGATTAAAGTAACAGGGTTCTTTGTAGCCATTGGGCATACACCGAATACCGGCATCTTTAAAAATTGGTTGGACATGGATGAGCAAGGTTATTTAATTACCAAGGCCGATAGTACTTACACCAATATAGAAGGTGTATTTGCTTGTGGCGATGCGCAAGATAAAATATACAGACAAGCAGTAACAGCAGCTGGTAGCGGCTGTATGGCAGCACTAGATGCAGAGCGCTGGTTGGCAGCAAACCACCAGCACGCATAGCTAAAAGGTGTAGTTTAATCCTAGACTAAGATTTAGAACATTGTTTCTGGTATGGGTCATTTTAGAACTTTCTAAAAAATATTCATCACTATTAAATACAATTTTTCTATATCCATTGGAAGATAATTGCTGAGTTGAATCACTACCCCACAAACCAATGGGTAATGTCATAGTCAAAAGCCAAGTAAAAGAAATATGCTTTGCAATTGGTTTAGTTGATCCTACACCTCCAATCAAATTAACAAAGGCCAAATTTGACTTTCCAAGGTTTGTAAACTTCTCATAAGTTCTAACACCATTTGAATTATAATACTTTAGAGAATCATCGGGTTTATTAATTAAATTTTCATAGCCTAATTTCATTTCTATAAATGTGCCTTATGGCGATAGTGAACCTTTAGCCCTAATAAATTTACGTAAGCCTAATTCATAACCTCTAACAACATAATAATTGTTTCCCGTAAAAGCATGAAACCCTTCAGATAGAGTAGTATTTCCAAATTGATCGGTATTAATTTTCGCTAAAGTTGGAGCATTCTCATAACCAAATCGACAGATTGCTTTGGTTATAGAATAATTAAACAAAATTGTAGTTCGTGTATTTAAAATTCTTTGCAGTGTAAAGGTATGTTTGTTATGCTTAAACGATAAAACATTCATTGTATGGAAAACAGTATTTGAATAACCGATGCTATTTTTCGCCATAAAGTCATAGTATTTTTGAGCGTTTGAATTAATTGTGACAAAAATAATCAAGGCAATAAATGGGTAGTTTCTCATATATTATTTATTCTTTATCTTTTTTTTAATTTGATACATGGTAAATGCTAAATGCATATTAATAATTTTTGATTTCGGTCGTCGACGAATGGTTTGATAATTGATGAGTTTTTGCTCCCCGGTTGTCAAATCTAATACAACATTATAACACAAAAGTTCTTTGTCTGAATCAACTGAATATCCAACAATTAATGGCAAGGCAGGAAATAAAAACACCCCAGCAACTATTACACCTATGTTGGCTTCGTGTTTCACACTTTTATAACTAAACCCAGAAATACACACATTTCTATACCCTTCTTCTGAAACCATACTATCCATGTATATTTGAGAAAAAATAAAATCGTTGCGATCTATATGCGAATATTTTTCTATCATCCAATTCGATAATAAAGAATATTGATTTAGTTGAATTGTTGTAAGTTTACTTCTTGTATTAATATCAATTAAATTGGTATTCAAATCAATTAACTGAGCATAATATTCAGCAAATTTAGAAATATTTATCCGCTTTAATTCATCATTAACATTCTCAAATTTAACTTCCGATTTGAAAGCATCAAAATATGCTGAACTATAAGAAGGCGAAATAAAAATAATTGAATCAATACCAAGAGCTTTACCCTTATTTCTGTGACTTTTCATATCATCACTTATCGCCTCACGATTGCGTCTATAAGGCTCACTTCTTAATTGGCTTAAACCAAGTTCAGTCTCATCTGCTTTTAGTTTGCTAACCACCTTATCCACTGAGTCAAAAAAAGAAGTAAAGTTGATGTTTTTATATAATTCAACAAATCCATTCCTAAAATAATGAGGATTGAAAGTTAATTCACCAGGTGGTTTATTTCGTTTTATTTTTTTTACTTTACTATCATTTATTAATTTTGAAATACTTTGAGCCTCCTTCTTTTTATTGCTTATAATTTTAAAATCAAGAGAATCGTTGTACAGTAAATTTTCGTCCTCGAGCGCCTCTTGTGAACTATTAAATTCATTAATGCTATATTTATGCGCATATAACAAATCGATAAAGGCATCGCACTTAACATTATATGTATATTTATTGGGATATTTTCCACTCCATTTAGCAATCATTCTAGCCGATAAAATATTAAATTCATCTTTCTTCATCACCATGAACAAATAGAATGGGATAGAAATTTCGCCCTCATAACCTTGGTTCTCAGTTTTTATTTCTGTCACAGCCATTAGGTCGTTTGAATTAATTTTCCATTTTTGCAATCCATATAAACTACCCAACATTAATTCTGTTATATATTCATTCTCGCCATAATGTTGATTCAATAAAAAGGCATGATAAAAGGACTTAGTATATTCACCACGTACAATTAACAAATAACCCATCTCATATCTGCAAGTCTTTACCACATTATCAAAAGATTCATTGCCAAAAAATTCAAGGATGCCTGTGTCTGTGGATTTAATGTACTTGTTTAAATTGTCTTTTCGAAATTGAATATTAGGGTGGGATTTTTCTTCATCAGATTCGTCTTCAACTGCCGAAATAGGAGTTACCGAATCAGGAAAATATTGCTTGGGCAGTTTGTATAATGAATCATTGAAAAAATCTTTTGGAAATGGAATTTCATCAAATGGCAAATAACTGTACAACAAAATATCCATCATTTTTATCGATTCATTTTTATCATACCCAGCCTTAGCAAATATTTTCAACCCTTCTACGTCAGCCTCTGATTCATGTTCCTTGCTATATTTCAAGAGTTTTAATAGTTTTTCATCTGTTCCTAAATCATCATAACGCTTACTTGTTAAAATATCTTGAGTCCTTTTGTATGCTTCATACGAATGCTTTAATTTATAATGTGAAATTTCATGCGAAAGTACAAAAGCAAGTTGTGCTTCATTTTCCAATTGGGCCATTAATCCTGTGGTTACCATTACAACCCCGTTATTTGTAGCAAATGCATTGGCAAAAGGAACATTCAATAAATAAAAACGCATTTTACCTTTCAAATCTGGTTCCTTCTCCAACAATTTACCGGCAATTTTATTGATGTATTTACAAACAGAATTCCCATAAATAACTTTACCTGAAAACAATATTTCATCAATTTTAAAATGATTAATAAGTGTAAATTTTTTTTGTAATTTAAGTTCTTTTTTACTACCTACTTTGCTCTTTGAAAATTCTGCTGCATCTGCATTGTATTTACTAAAACTTGTAGATAAAAACTCAACAGGTATCTGACCTTCGCATTTCATAGGCGAATAATGACTATAATCTATGACTTGTGTCCAACCTATTGTTGAATAAAAATTCATTAAAAGCAAGCACGGAAAAAGTAATTTAAGACGGCTAGACATATATGCAATTATATCATTTTTTTAACCAAAACGGCGACACATTTCTAATAAGTTATAGAATGTGCTGTTAAATTAATTTCATTTTTAGATGTCCTTTTATTAGAATTCAAACTAAAACGAAAGAACAAATTTAAAATAAAGAAGACGTTTCGAATTGATACTTTATAAATTTTTTACATACAATCACTTCATTATCATATAAAATAAATCAAGTCATTATCATTCCTCAAATAATATAAATACTTTTGCAGCATACTATGACAAAAGAAGAATGGTTGTTGGTAATTTCGATTCCTGTCTATTTGGTATTCATTATCACCGAAATATTTATTGGTATCAAACAACGCAAAGAACTTTATGATTGGAAAGACAGCATGGCCTCGATTTGGCTTGGAGTAGCAGGCGCATTGCTAGACATTTCAATAAAATTCGCCACTTTTGGAGTTTTAGATTGGTGCAACAGGCATGCTATCTATAAACCAGACCTGCTCACCTATTACCCTGTATTAGCATGGTTCTTGGTTTTTATTGGTCAAGATTTTTGCTTTTATTGGTTACATCGTACAGAACACTACAGTCGCATTTTATGGGCCGTACACAGCAATCACCACAGCAGCGAGAAATACAATTTTACGGTGGCGCTGCGCTCTTCGGTGTTGCAACCCTTATATCGTTTTATGTTTTATATACCGGTGGCCTTTCTTGGGTTCGATGGCTTAACCATTATGTTCATGTATGCTGTCAATCAATTTTACCAGTTCTTTCTTCATACAGAAACGATCCCGAAATTACCAAAATGGTACGAAGCAATCTTTGTTACACCCTCGCATCACAGGGTGCACCATGCAAGCAATGTTTTATACTTAGACAAAAACATGGGACAGGTACTTATTATTTGGGATAAATTATTTGGGACTTTTGAAAAGGAAACAGAAGCTCCACGATATGGTTTAACGACAAATCTTAGAACATACCACCCCTTTAAAGTGATTTTCAATGAATGGCAAAAAATATTTAAAGACATTTTGAGACCAGGGCCATTTGTACAAAAAATAAAATTTCTTTTTATGCCTCCAGGCTGGAGTCCCGATGGAAGTACTAAAACAAGTGCCCAATTGCGATTACTCGAAAAACAAAAATTTCAATAATGTCATCTTAACTTCTGTTAAAGAAGATTAAAATCAGATTTAAACAATGAATGGTATTTTTTTCTCTAGTTTAAGCTTGGCAAAAACTGCTAATTTTGATTGGGCAAGAAGTCCGTATATAGCCATTTTTTTTGGTTGGGGGGCTAGAAATATCTCGGGGTCTTTCATCAATAAAAAAAAGTAAAGGCTCTTAGGGTTTTATAATAATTTCTTATCCTGAACTTACGATAGAAATAGAAATATTTATACCTTAGTTGCTTTCGTATTCAATGAAAAAAGTAAACCAAAACAATTAAAATACCATGCAATAGCATGGCTCCATCTATATAAAAATAGTGATAAAACTTACTTAATCTTATTTTCGGATGATTAATTAGGATAAGCAAAACAATAAAAGACAACAAGGCAGCCGGCATTAAAAAATCGGTATTACTTAATTGATAATAAAAATAAGAGACACACAGAAAACCAACGACCATAGCATTCGCTATAAAGATTGACCACCTTTCTCCTAAAATAACTGGAATAGTTTTTAATCCAATTTTACGATCTATAATTAAATCCCTTACATCAAATATCAAAGCAAGTGAACCAATAAGCAGCGACCTTTCCAATAATAATAAACAAGTCGTTTTCCAGTTATAACTATTATCTAACTGCAAAATTGGAAGCATTACAGTAGAAAAAGTCCAAACAACCATGATTAAAACTATTTTCAAAAAAGGTATCCTTCTTATATTAAAATCCAACTGCCTTAGTCGCAAAAACGGCAAGGTATAAAGTGCTGTAATAACGATCATTGGTATTAAACTCATTAGTACAATAATTTTTGCGTAAAACAATGCAATTAAAAGGCCAATGGAAGCCAATGCCATTGCAAAATAAAAAATTTTCAAATGCTTATTCACCCATATATCATTTGGATTTTCTAAAGGCATTTTATAGCCAACCAAAACAATTAAACGGGTTAGATTATATTCTAAAAAAGTTGCAAAAAAAACAATAAAAAGATAAGGATGCATGGCCGGCTGTCCGCCAAGTTGTATTTGCGTACCTACCGTTAAGGCTACTGCCGCGAGAGATATATAAAGTTTGGAATTAATGAGATAATACCTAAACATGCCTTTTTAGATTATATGAATAAATTAAAATTTAGAAAGAATAAAATTATTTTGTTGCTAAATAAACAGGTTGCTAATTTTTTATAAATCACAAAAGCAGTAAAGAAGAAATTCTAAATTTTCAAAAACATCAAGTTTATCCAGCACGGTCTTTCTTTTGTTTTATCCATCACTAAAAAAATTATTTTTTAACGGGAGCTGTGCCCATGGTTATAACGTACTTTAATATGGATTGCTGATTAGCACTATCAATAGGCACTTCCATTTTACCCATTTTTTTATTGGCCTTATTTACCATTGCAGGAACGATTAATCTCCACTGCATTTCATTCTTCGACCCTGGGGCATATAAACCGTGACAACTTTGGCAATTTTTTTCATATTGGGCTTTTCCATGCGTTAATTCAGTCATGGTTAAGCCTGGAAATTTTGATGCTCCTCTCTCAGCATCTGCATTCGATAATTCCATCATTTTGGCCCCACAAGCAGAAAGAAATAAAATTAAAGCTAAAATTAAAATATTTTTCATATTGGTTAATATTGGATTCGAATTTAGTTCAAAGTTTTCAAAAAAAAAACTACTAAGTGCATTTAAAAATCGGTTGAAGTACTCTGAATATTTGTATGTTTGGGGTTGATTAAACTGTATACTACTGAATCTACAAAGGTACCATTGAATAAATAATTCTGTTTAAAATGGGCTTCTTTAACAAAACTAAATTTATTAAGAATTTTTTCGCTGGCCATATTAAAAGGATTTATTTGTGCTTCAATGGTATGCAACTTCATCACCTCAAATCCATACTCTATAACTTCCTTTAATACTTCACTCATTAGCCCAAGTTTCCAAAAAGAAGGCATCAACATATAACCTAAATCGGCCCGGTAATTTGGCTTATCTAATCGGTGAAATGCAATCGTTCCAATTAAACGTTGCTCCCCTTTCAAAGCTATGCCCCAAATAAGACTTTCATTATTTTCGATTTGATTATCTAATTGACGGATATGGTGTATAGCATCTTCACAAACCTTCATTGGCGCTCTGTCTAAATACTTTAAAACCTCAACATTTGAGCGGTGATTAAAAATATCATTTTTATCATTTTCATTAATTCGCCTTAAAACAAGGCGTTCAGTTTTAATAATTGGAAAAGGTTTAAAAACAGGCATCAACATTTTTTCAAAAATAACTAAAGCATGCATATTTAAAAATGAAAAATCCAATTCATGCTTAATTTTATTGGTCATTTGATTAAGAATCAAATTATAATTTACAGAAAACAACTCAACTATTTAATAAAAGATTTGAATTGATTAATTAATATTGCGGGGACTTTTACTATGGCGAACAAAAAACTACTTCTGATTTTGGAAATGACTCATATTCCGCTTTGGTTAATAAAAGATTTATGTTGGCTATTGACTTGGAAAACTTTGGGTGTTATTATGGCCATACCAACAGTCTCTGTTGCTATTGCTTTGACCATATTTACACAAAAAGATGAAGCGCGTTTTTTGCCGAATTTATCAATTGCATTTTGGATCATTGCCAATGCCAATTGGATGATTGCAGAATTTTTTAATTTGCCTTTGCGTTATTTTAGCATAATTCCCTTTATCGCAGGTATCATCGTATTTTTGTTTTATCTTTACAATAGCTACAAAAAAGGCTGGGAGATTAATTAACATGAACAATTGTACACTACAAATTACAATAATTCAAACTTTTTGCCGTTTAAATGCTTATTAAAAATATATGACTTATAGTAAACTTCTTTTTATTTTAATTACACTCTTCTGCCTTGATAAGGCACAAGCACAAGTAATAATGACTAGTGAGACAAATATTACGATGTTAGACCTTGATTCTAGTTGGCAAAACATAAAATCAAAAAAGAGTCTGCTCAGAATTAATTACCAAACTGGTGAAACCACTTTAAAAGTTAACTTTAATTCTTTTGCTTCAAAGGATACAACTTTAAGCAAAATCATAGGGTTAAGTAAATCAGAATTTTACCTTAATTTTAATATTAACCGTGATATTTTGAATTTACTGACTAAAGACAATAAGGTTTATACGTTCGAAACACCCGGCATGCTCTATTTCAACGAACACTTTCACAGTGTTATTGTTAAACATTCATTTTACAATAAAAACGGAAATATTGCAGACCTGGCTAATAACAAAGTTTTTGCAAGTATTAGTTGCACTTTTTCACCTTTGGATTTTCAACTCGATTGGTTAAATTTAAACATGAAAGAATCTATTAAATTATGGATGAATAAACAGTCCATTAATTTTTTTAACATCGAATAATCAGGATACTAAATTTCCTAATTACTGCATTTTTATTCAGGACTTAACAATTAGTGTTAACTAAATGCTTAAATCTAATCGCAGGTTACTTTCAATTTAATGGTGTATTCCCTAATTTCGCCTGAATTGTTTCAATATGAAAAAAATACTCATACTTCTATTTTTATTGCCCCTATTTGCAAATTCTCAAACCTTTAATTATGCTGATTATTGGAAAACCAGAAAACCAAATGATGCTTATTGGCAGCAAGATGTGCACTATAAAATAAATGCAAATATTGACGACACAAAAGATGAAATCACAGGCGAAGAAACATTAGAATACTTCAACAATAGTCCTGATGAATTATCTACCGTCTATTTCCATTTGTATCAAAATGCCTTTCAACCAGGCAGCTATGCACATGCTTTAGAAATTGCCAATAATCAAAACACCGTATTTGGTAAATATGAAGCCATGAAAATGGGAACACTAATCGATGAATTTAAAGTTGCGGGAGAAATACTTGAATATAAAATTGATAATACCATTTTGATTGCAAAACTAAAAACGCCGATAAAACCAAACAGTAGTATTACTTTTAATATAAAATTCAGGACGTATTGGGACGAAGGAACCATGAGAAGAAGATTCAAATCATTTAAACCCGATGAATTGAATAAACACTTTGATGGGGTGCATTGGTATCCTCGTATTTGTGTATACGACCGCAAATTTGGCTGGGAAACCGATCAACATTTAGGCAAAGAATTTTATGGTGATTATGGTGTTTTTGACGTAAAATTAACCTTCCCTTCAAATTATGTCGTGGAAGCCACCGGTGCAATACAAAATGAACGCGAAGTATTACCAATTGAATTAAGAAAAGCCATAGATATTTCTAACTATTCAAGTATCGTAAAAGACGAGCATGATAAAAACCGAATTGTTCCAAATAATTACAAATACACGATTAAACGCGAGGGCACCAAAACGTGGATCTACCATGCTGAAAATGTCCACGATTTTGCATTTACGGCCGATCCCACATACCGTATCGGCGAAGTAGTATGGAATGGCATTCGATGCATTGCATTGGCACAAGAAAAAAATGCACCTGAATGGCGGCCAACCGCACAATTTGTAGCTGATCTTGTGAGCGTCTATAGCAAAGATATTGGCATGTATGGCTATCCAAAAATTGTAGCAGCCGATGCCAGAGATGGCATGGAATATCCAATGTTAACTTTGGATGGAGGCAATTGGCCAGGTCATCAATATGTTATTGCACATGAGATTGGACACAATTGGTTCTTTGGAATGATAGGTAACAATGAAACCTATCGCGCTATGTTGGATGAGGGTTTCACGCAATTTTTGACATCATGGAGTATTAAAAAAATAAACAATATTCCAATGCATGCTAATAGTTATGACGAAGGCAGTGTATACAATGGTTATTTAAATGATGCCATTAATAAAAATGATGCTTTTTTAAATACACATAGCGATGATTTCAATTCTGCATTAGGTCATGGTGGCGGCTACAGACATGTCTATTATAAAACGGCCACAATGCTATACAACTTGCAGTATGTGCTTGGAGACGAATTATTTCTAAATGCAATGAAACACTATTTCAATCAATGGAAATTTGCCCACCCCTATCCAGATGATTTTAGACAATCCATCATCAATTACACGCATGTCGATTTGAATTGGTTCTTCGACCAATGGATGGAAACTACAAAATCCATCGACTATGAAATTAAAAAAATTAAAAAAATTAAAAATACGAAAGATGGGAAATACCAATATGCAATCACATTTGCTCGAAAAGGAGAAATGCAAATGCCTTTGGATATAACCATTACCGATAAAACAGGTAAAAAGTATGAATACCTAATTCCCAATACCTATTTTACAAAAAATGACGGCAGAACCGTATTGAAAACATGGAAGGGTTGGGGATTATTAAATCCAACTTATACAGACACCATTACAATTGACCATAAAATAAAATTAGTTGCGATTGATACAACGCATCGTTTGGCCGATATTTATAGGGTTGACAATATCAAGTCGAAAAATGGTTGCTCTCAATTACCCATGAAATTAGTGAATGATAAAAACATTCAACAACCCATAAGCTTCAACAAAAGAGTATTTACTTTCAGTCCAAATATTTGGTTTAATGCGGTCGATGGATTTAAGGATGGAATAAATTTTCATTCAGATTATGCCAGGGTGAAAAATGTATTAGACTTTACATTCTTTTTGAATACTGGATTAGGGGCTGAACAAAAATATAAAATAGCCAAAGAGCGCGACTTGTTTAGTTATCGAATAAAATATTCAACCTTGGTAGGCCATTATGCAAATTTCCATTTGGAATCGCGCTGGTTAGATGGCATCACTTTGAATCAAATTGGAGTCGAGAAAAGTTTTGGCAACAATACTTTCAACTTTTACTTCAAGTCTATTGGAATGGCTAATGGTCGTCATATTTATTGGCCATACGCCAACGCAAGTAGCAGAGAAGGTAAATTGAATAACACTTTAAATATTGATTATACCAGAAGATACAATTATAAACATGGCAATGGCACAATCAATTCTGGATTAAGAGGCAGCACCATGACAAAGGATTATGGCTATGGTTCAATTAAATTAGAGGTTATCAATAATAACCACTTTGGGAAATTCGAAGTAAAGACACGCTTCTTTGCACAAGCAATCACGGGTGTGAACATTGCCGATGAATCCATTTTAAATTTAGCTGGGGCAAATATGGAACAGATGTTAGAAAGTAAGTTTACACGGAGCCGAGGCTTTATTCCACAAGAATGGTTAGGCTATGGTGCAAGTACCAATCATTTCCAAGCGGGCGGAGGATTGAATTTACGAGGCTATGCGGGATACTTAGCGCCTATTGAGAATGGAAATTCAGTGACGCCACTTTACCAAGGCACACATGGCACATCTGCAAGTGTAGAGATAGATTTCGATCAGTATATCCATTTCAAACCAAAATTCACTCGCAATTGGTTGAAAATAGATGCCTATTTATTTGGTGATGCTGGCATGATTATGGAAAACAGAATTGCAATAAACGGCAAAAGATTATATTCCCCTTTGAGAATTGATGGCGGCGTTGGAACCGCTCTAAACATATACAAATGGGGAAAACGCACGCTTATTAAGCCATTCACTTTAAGATTCGACATGCCCTTATATCTGAATACTGCACCTTATGCCGACAAAAACTTTGTTCAAATGAGATGGTTATTAGGTGTAGGCAGAAGTTTTTAATAATAGAACAATGAAAAGCAAAAAAATAAAAATCATTATACTACTAAGTTTTCTTATTCTATTTGTAGGATCAGCACTGACTATGTATTTTAAATTTGTTTATAAACAACCAAGAATAAAAATAATAGCACCACGCACAGAATATGACCCCATAAAAGTTGACAGCGCTTTGCGAAGTCAAAAGAATTACAAACGATAATTTAATACCTTTTAATGAAAGTATGAGAATAAAATACGCATTTTAAAATACTCATATTCATAAGAAAGTTTGAAAAAATTCAACTGCTTATAGCAACTTATAATCCATTTTTGGTGTCGTTTATTAGAAAATGATTAGCAATAAAAAAAACTTCATTTACAAAAATATAAAAAGCTATTTATCAACGAATTATAATACAATAGGTTAATTTTTTATGAAAATTTATTTTTTTGTTTTAAATTCACAATAACCTTTTCAAAAACTTAACAAAAAAGTTTATCCTGAAAAATTCAAATTATTAGCATTTTTAATTTATCATGAAAAAATTCAGTTTTATTTTTATTTCTTTCTCAATCCTTTTAATACTATTTTTTTTTGCATCATGCGAAAGAGAACCAGAACACCATGATTTAAGTGTATCAGATGTAAACATTGTTATAAGTTCCCCCAATGAATCCCAAGAATTCGAAGCAGGGGATACGGTTAATATAAAAGGCGCAATTGATGCTCCTGAGGAAATGCATGGGTATGAAGTTCACCTGACCCGTTTATCTGACAATACAGAGGTTATGAATAAAACTTATGGTACAAATGCTAAGCATTACGACTTCAGTGAAACATTTATAAATGATGGCATCGTTCATTCTGATATGTCACTTGAAATAGTTGCTATTACTGACCATTCTGGAACCAAGACAAGCAAAAAGGTACAGTTTCACTGTCACGAAAAATAAAATTTTCAACTTTAACCATTCAAGACACCTCTTTTATACAAAATTTAGGAGGTGTTTTTCTTTTAATAAGATATTTAAAAAAAGGCAATCTATAAGCCGGGTTCTGTATTCTGCACAAGTGCAAAATGTCTGTCATTTATCTAATGCAACCTACCCTCCGAGGCATACACTTATTGCTAAGCTAACTTGAGCGAGCAGCCCTCAAGCCCCGGTATATTTGGTTTTACAACCCATAAGGTTTATCCACCTACACTATTACTAATGTAAGTTGTGAGCTCTTACCTCACATTTTCACCTTTTCCCTAACCTAAGTCAAGGTAGTTATTCTCTGTGACCCTATCTGTCAACAACCTTTGCAAGTTATTTCCCATCCTTTCAAATGGTATGGTGCTCTGTGTTGCCCGGACTTTCCTCCCTGATTATAACACCAGGGCGACAAACCAATTGCCTTTTGTGCAAAGATAATGAAATGTTTTAGTAGGGTTAAATAAAAGTTAAATAACGAAAATACTTTCAATATTATTTAAAATTGGGTAGATCATCTATTACCACCAAAGTTTCTGATTGTAAAGACAAATAAATATGCTGCAATCCATTGGTTAGAAGTACAAACTTCGCTTTCAGATGTTTTTGATAAATTCCCGCTTGCTTTAGAGTTGCTTCAGTTAATTTAACATTGGGCGCCTTACATTCAATTAAAATTTGCGGTGAACCATCATTATTGGCCACATATAAGTCAAATCTTTTATGCAAACCATTGTATTTCAGCGACTTTTCAATAGCAATCAATCCAGCTGAATATCCCTTCTCTTCAATCAAGTGCCTTACAACATGCTGTCTTACCCATTCCTCGGGGGTTAAAGAAACATACTTTTTTCGGATAATGTCGAAAATTAGTGCATTACCATTCTCATTTTTTATCGTAAAATTGTAGTCTTTAAAATTTAGTTGCACAACTACAAAATTAATACTAATTTAGTTGTTCTGCAGCAAAATAAAACCAATGGCCAACAACACGATTACTAAATACAATCAAATTCTTGCAGAGATAAAAAACAGACAATTTACTCCTGTGTATTTGCTCGAAGGAGAAGAAACGTATTTTATCGATGCAATTACAGAGGCATTAGAAGAACATGTCCTAAAACCAGAGGAAAAAAGTTTTGACCAAATTATTGTATATGGAAAAGACAGCTCTGCTTTGGACATCAAAATGGCAGCCAAACGATTTCCATTATTAAGTCAGTACCTGCTCATCATAGTTAAAGAAGCTCAAAATTTAGACGATTTAGATGTATTTGAAGATTATCTTAGTTCACCTCCTAAATCAACAATATTAGTATTTTGCTACAAGGGCAAAAAAATTGATAAGCGTAAAAAAGTTGGCAAAATGTTCGGAAAGTTTACACATTTTACAAGCGAACGCATGCGAGATTACGAAGTAACTCCTTGGGTAGAAAAATACATACGAGACAAAGGTGTGAGAATTGAACCGTCTGCGGTGCAGCTTATTGTTGATTATCTGGGTAGCGATTTGGTGAAAATAGCCAGCGAAGTAGACCGCATGTTGATTAATTTAAAATCAGATGTTGGTCTTATCTCAATTAATCACATCGAACAAAATATTGGCGTTAGTAAAGACTTTAATGTCTTTGAACTACAGAATGCCCTAGGTCAGAAAAATTTCAATAAATCGATTCAAATCGCGCATTACTTTGCCAGTAACATTAAAAGCCACCCGCTTATTCCAATTATTGCCAATCTTTTAAGTTTTTTTACCAAAGTTTATTTATACAACAATTTAAAAAACCGTCCAAGAAAAGAATTAGCCGCCGCTTTGGGAATTAATGAATATTTTATCGATGGCTATAAAGTAGCAAGTACCAATTACTCCCCTGCTTTTATTGAACAAATCTTTGGTTATCTTAAATACTATGATTTAAGAGCTAAAGGGGTAAATGATTCTGGTATTACAGACGATGGGCAGTTGATAATTGAAATGGTTGTGAAGATTTTAAGAATTGCTGAAATTCCCGCACAACAAGCTAGACTTAACTTGTAATTTTATTTATTTTATACTTAATTATTTTTTCCTGCGTTTAGTGTTATAAACGTATGTTAAAAAGTATTAAGTCTTAGATTCACTCTAAATGATTTACTTTGTATACAATAAACTAATGTCTTTCATGCCCTTAAAAAAATATAGTCTAGTCCTTCTTCTCACAAGCTTTTTCATTTCAATGTCAGCTCAAAAAACAGCTGCAAACGAAGATAAAATCAGATTGTATAATACAGCCATCGAATTGTATGATAAACAATTGTACAATGCCGCCATTTCTAATTTCAATGATTACTTACCTTACGCTAGTGATGCTGTAAATATTAGCGATGTTGAATATTACATTGCAAGTTGCAAATTAAAATTGATGCATAATAATGCTTTGGCTAACATGCTAGACTTTATGGAACGCTATCCGCAAAGTAGAAAAGTTAACAATGCAAATCTTGAGGTCGGCGATTATTACTACAACCTTTCTAAATTCAAAAACGCCCTTACTTATTACAAAAAAGTACAAACCTTAGGATTAAGTCGCGAAGAAAACAACAAACTGGCCTATCACTTGGGTTATTGCTATTTCAAATCAGGCAAATACAAAGAGGCTAAAGAAACTTTGGCTCCACTCACAAATACTGACAATCCTTACCGCGATGAAGCAACTTACTACTATGGCTACGTGTGTTATATGGACAAAGATTACAAACAAGCCTTAAGTGCGTTCAGGAAAGTTGAGGACAAGGGAAATCAAGCCGTAAAATTGTACATTGCTGAAATTTATTATTTACAAAATGAGCACCAAAAGGCCATAGATTATGCCCAAGGCAAAGACTTTGGCGTATTAAATACCAACCGTGATTTATTGCTTGGTAAATGTTATTACCGTTTAGATAATTTCGATAAAGCACAAACTTATTTTGATGCCAGTAATTATAAAATAGCCAATTTAAATGATGCAGAAGCCTTTGAAATTGGTTACACTTATTATATGAATAAAAGCTGTGCTAAAAGCTCTCTATTATTTGAAAAAATTGCTAATAATGGCAATGCAATGGCTCAAAGTGCCAGTTATCATTTAGGAGATTGTTATTTAAAAATAGGTAAAAAACAAAATGCTTTTAATGCTTTTTATGAAGCACAAAGAACTGAATTTGACAAAGGAATTCAAGAAGAAGCAATGTTCACTTACGCTAAATTAGCGCATGAATTAGAATATACAAGTAAAGCCATTGCAGCTTATCAAAAATTTAACGAATTATTTCCAAAGTCGAAACACAGCAATGATGCTAAGAAAAATTTAGCGACTTTGTTATATACCTCCAACGATTATAAAACTGCGGCGAGCGTAATGGGTGAAATGCAAATTACCGATGAAAGCACCAAAGAGCTTTATCAAAAAATATTATTTTTACGAGGTGAAGAATTATTCAACCAAAAAGATATTGAGGGCGCGAAAGAACACTTTAAAAAATCAATTGCAAACAAGGTCGATCAAAACATTTATAGTCAATGTAACTTTTGGTTAGGTGAAATTGAATACAAATCGGGCAAAAATGACAATGCACGAATTTATTACCAAAAGTTTTTGGATCAAGTCGAATCGAAGAAAACAAAATATTATCCAGAAGCATTATACGGCATAGGCTATACTTATTTCAATCAGAAAAAATACGCTGAAGCTGCTAACTATTTCAGTAAATATAAAACAAGTGTCGGATACACACTTCCAGAAAACATGTTTCATGATGCAACCCTTAGACTTGGCGATTGCTATTTTGCAACCAATAATTATGGCGAAGCGCTTGATGCGTATACCTACATAATAGCAAATAAAAAGGCGGGTTCCGATTATGCAATGTTTCAACAAGGCATGATATACGGCTTGCAGAATAAAGTGATGAATAAGATTAATGTTATGAAAAAAATTGCCAGAGATTTTCCTAACTCACCTTATATTGCTGATGCTATTTTTGAAACTGCAACTGAATACAATGAACTTGAAAATTATCAAGAAGCGGAAAGACAATTTAAATATTTGATTGATGACTACCCAAATTCACAATATGTTAAAAGATGTCACATGTCCTTGGGTCAAATCTATTTCGATCAAAACAGAAATGATGATGCGCTTGCTGAATATAAATATGTTGCTAAAACTTATCCTGGCACATCAGAAGCACAAAAAGCGATAAAAGACGCGGAAGCGGTTTATAAAAAACAAGGCAATATAAAGGCTTATGTTGAATGGATTAAAACAGTGCCAAACGGCAATATTTCGACAAGCAAAGAAGACTCTCTTTATTACGATGTTGCTTACAGAAAATACTTGAAAGAAGATTATATCAATGCTAGTAAAGATTTCACAGATTATCTGAACAATTTTAGTGAAGGTTTCTTTATTCTAACCGCACATTATTACTTGGCTATCTGTGAATTAAAACTCGATCGAACAGAAGCTTCGATACCTCATTTAAAATTTGTTGCAGACGCTCAAAATTCGGAATTTAAAGAGGATGCCATTTACCGTTTATGCAATTATTATCAGCAAAAAAATGATTGTGACAATGGTATAGTGTATTATGAACTTCTAGAAAAATACAGTAGTTCTAACCTCTCCATGAAAAAAGCGGTTTATGGCCAATTGATATGCAATAACAAGATGGGCATTAGAGCTAAAGCGAAAACAAAAGCAGAACAACTATTAACCTATGAATCGCTTTCCAATGAAGAAAAAGGCTTGAGCAATAATACCATTGGGCTTTATTACCTGCATGATAGTTCGTATGAAATTGCAAAAAAATCCTTTAGAAAATCTCTTAAAATAAATTCGCAAGATATCTATGGCGCAGAGGCCAAATATTATGAAGGATACATGCGTTATATGCAAGATAGTTTAGATAAATGCAAAAAGAGTATTATGGAATTCAATAACCAATATTCGAATTATGATTATTGGTTAGGTAAGACCTTTATATTATTAGCAGATTATTATTTAAAAAAGGGCGATCAGTTTCAGGCAAAAGCAACCTTAAATAGTGTACTTGACAATTTCAAAGAGGAAGAAATATTAGCAATTGCTCGCAAAAAATTAGCAGCATTGGAACCTAATGCACCTGCTAATAATTTGATTGATGACGGAGGGGAATAATTAATACCTCAAATTTAAAAAAAGAAAAGCCACTTCAAGTAAGTGGCTTTTCTTTTGCATTATTATGCTAAACTAATTAAATATTTTAACTTATCTCCTCTCCCGATTCATTAAGAATCATGAAATTGGTTAAGTGTGTATTCAGGTCTTCTTCAATTTTAACCCATTTTCGGTATTTATTATACCATTTCCATCGAATACTTTTAAATCCGCCTTTGGTTAAATAGGCTTTGATAATAGGATTAACTTTCAATGTTAATTTCTTAACATTTTGGGTCGACCATAAATGGGCTAATTTTTCTTCAATATTATCGCTTAACAACATACTCGAAACAACTGTTCCTGTGCCATTGCAACTAGGACAAAGTTCAGATGTTATAATATTCATTTCAGGTCGAACACGCTCTCTGGTAACCTGTATCAAACCAAATTTACTCATCGGCAATATATTGTGACGAGAGCGATCAGGTTTCATAGCAGCTGTTAATGAGTCATGCAATTCTTTTCTAGCAGTTGGACTTTTTAAGTCAATAAAGTCAATCACAATTATTCCCCCTAAATCTCGCAGTCGCAATTGACGAGCAATTTCTTTGGTGGCTTCCATATTGATTTTCAATGCATTTTCCTGCTGACTAGATGCGTCGGTAGTTTTCCTCCCACTGTTTACATCTATAACGTGCATGGCTTCCGTATGCTCAATTATTAAATAAGCACCGTTGCTAAACATTACATTTTTTCCGAAAGAGGATTTAATTTGCTTATCGATTCCAAAATGTTGAAAGATGGGAATTTTTCCGCTGTATGGTTTAACAATATTTTCACGACCTTGTGCAATACCACCTACATATTCTTTAATTGTATTGGCATATTCGGCGTCATTAATATGAATTCCTGAGAAATCATCATTTAATAAATCCCTCAAGAGCGCTTCGGTTCTAGAAATTTCACCTAAGACTTTGAAAGGAGGTTTTGCATTTCGGGAGGCGGACACCATATTTTCCCAATGGGTTATCAGTCCTTTCAAGTCAACCTCTATTTCTTCGATTCCAGCTTCTTCGGCTACGGTACGAATAATAATTCCGAAATTTTTGGGACGAATAGCATCCGTTAATTGTTTAAGGCGTTTTCGATGGACAGGGTCATCAATTTTCTTAGAAATGGCAATGGTTTTACCAAAAGGTACAAGTACTGAATAACGACCAGCAAATGAAATGTCTGTCGTAATCCGTGGACCTTTATTTGCAATTGGTTCTTTGAAAATTTGAACCAATATTTCATCGCCTTTTTTAAGAATATCGCTAACTTTACCAGTTTTAACAATTTCCTCTTCGAGCGCAAACTCATCAAGGCTGCCCTTTTTGAGGCCGCCTTGCGTAATAATTTTGGTTAATTTGAGGATAGATTTAAAATTGGCTCCTAAATCTGTGTAGTGAAGAAATGCATCCCTTTCATGCCCAACATCCAAAAATGCAGCATTGAGGTTTGGCATAATCTTTTTAACCTTGCCGAGATAAACGTCTCCTATCTGAAAAGAAGAAACAGATTCTTCTTTTATCAATTCAACTAATTGTTTATTAAAAAGTAAGGCTACATCAATTCCACCAGCGTTGCGATCTATAACAAGCTCATTCACAATGGTAAGAAGTTAAAAAAATGAATTATTTTTTCTTATGACGATTTTTTCTCAATCTTTTTTTGCGCTTGTGAGTGGCAATTTTATGTCTTTTTCTTTTTTTTCCGCTTGGCATAATTTCTTATATTTATAAATTTTATTTAATGCTTTGAGCCTTTACAGACCAAAGTTTTTATTCTTTTTCGTTCCCCAACTTCAAGTAAATATCGCTTAATTCAAGGTAATTTTCCTGATTTTGGGGCTGCAAAGATACTAATTTTTTGAATCTTTCAATAGCTTTTTCAAATTGTTGTGTTTCTATTGCTAATTTTCCTAAATAATAAAGGGCGTCTGTATTGTTTGGTTCAGCTTTATTTACCGCTAAAAGCAACTGAGCAGGCTTCATTAAATCCATGGTATTACTTGGAGGCTGAACATCGTAGACATTCTTTGTACAGATCGCTAAGTCAATCATAGCCGCATAATTCTTTGGATTTATTGCAACACATTTTTCTAAATTGACCTTCGCTTTTTTGGTAAACATAAATTCATTTTCAGGTTGCTGATGTGAATATGTTTCCATTAAAAAATAACGTGCACTTTGAAAATAACGCCAATCGGATTGTTGTTGTTCAGCCAATTTTTCGGATAAAACACCAGCATACGCAAACTTTTTCATGGTATCAAGCAGCTCAATGGCCATAGATAAGCGCAAAGTATCTGTTGAATTTAAAATATCCGGTTTAACAATATCGGTTGTAGAGCCTATATTCTTTAAAAATGTACTGAATTGATCGGTGGTTTGTTTTTGAGTTTCAAATAATCGAGCCACCTCCATTTTCTTAAAATCTATTGAAGCCTCACTTTTTTTCCATCCCATCCAAGAAAACCAACCCACTAATAAAAGAAAAGCAACCACTAAGGTTGCTTTAATTGTAAATAATTTCATTCGACAAATTTACGATTCTATTTCTTCTTTTTTAGGAACAAAATCTGACGGAACATTTTTCTTTATTTTTTCTAAGAAAACTTTTGAAGGTTTAAATTTAGGAATAAAGTGCGCGTCGATTACAAGGGCTGTGTTTTTAGAGATGTTTCTTGCAACTTTTCTGGCTCTTTTTTTCAAAATAAAACTTCCAAAACCTCTAAAATAAAGGTTCTCACCTTTGGACATGTTGTTTTTTACAATCTTAAAAAAAGATTCGATAGATTCTGATATCATAACCTTGTCAATACCAGTCTTCTCTGCGATTTCGTTTACTACTTCTGCTTTTGTCATACTTAAATGTTGTTAATTTGAATATTATTATAGACTTTATAAAAGGGATAACACACTATGAATCAAATTGTTTTCGAAATTTTAAATTGGTACAGAAATAATTTAAGAAAATTGCCTTGGAGGACAACAAATGACCCCTATAAAATTTGGCTTTCTGAAATAATACTGCAACAAACTCAAATAATTCAAGGTTTAAACTATTATGAAAAATTCATTGAAAATTTTTCATCTGTGAATGCCCTTGCAAAAGCCGATGAGGATACAATTTTAAAACTTTGGCAAGGTTTAGGATATTACAGTCGGGCAAGAAATTTACATAAAGCAGCCAAAATTGTCAATGAATTACACCAAGGGCAATTTCCAACCCGATATGATGATATTTTAAAACTACCTGGTATAGGAGAATATACAGCCGCGGCCATTGCTTCTTTTGCCTATGAATTGCCCTACCCAACACTTGACGGAAATGTTTTCAGATTCATTGCTCGCTTGTACAATATCGATTTACCGATTGATCAATCTAAAAACCGGAAAATTTTTATTGATTTGCTAAATGAAATGATGATTGGACAGAAGCCAAGCACATTTAATAACGCCATGATGGAAATGGGGGCGATGGTTTGCAAACCCCAAAATCCACTTTGCAACATCTGTCCTGTTCGAATATACTGTGAGGGCTATAAAAATAACACCATTGCCAAACTTCCGGTAAAAAGCAATAAAGTTAAAGTATCAAAAAGACATCTAAATTTCTTTTTAATCGAATATAAGAATGGTTTTTACTTAGAACAAAGAGAAGGAAAGGGCATTTGGCAAAATTTATTTCAATTGCCATTGATTGAAACTAAAACAGATGTAAAAAGAGAGCATTTAGAACCTCTTTTGGCTAAATTGCTTAATACCGATAAAACACATAATATAGAATTTCAACAGAGTGTTAGACACCTACTAACGCATCAAATTATAGAAGCTAAATTTTGGAAAGTTAAAACCAATAAAAAGCCTACATTCATAAACCCAAAAACTGTCTATACCAATCTTTCTGACTATAAAATCTTTGCAGTACCAAAATTGATAGAAAATTATTTATTACTTTTGTAGCATAATTTCTCTTAAATTGTAAACTTTTTATATGGTAAATAAAGTATTTTTGTTAGGTCGGTTAGGTAAAGATCCAGAGGTTAAATATCTAGATAATAATAGAGCAGTAGCTAATTTCACACTTGCTACCAATGAAGTTTTTCTTGATAAATCTGGTAACAAGGTGGAACAAACAGATTGGCATAACATTGAAATGTGGGATGCTTTAGCTAAAAACGCTGAAAAAGTTTTGAAAAAAGGGCGTACTGTTTTTATTGAAGGTAAGATAAAAAACGACACCTGGGTGGATAAAGAAGGAAATAAAAGGACAACAATGCGTATAAGAGCTTTACAATTCCAAGTTGTTAGTACACACAACCCTAACAGTAACGAGCATTCTAATCACGATAAGCATGACCATCCCAACGAAAATGGTCCTACACACGATGACAATGAAACAGGATTACCATTTTAAATTTATTTAACTACTCAATGGTTGCAGATGACCCCTACCCTATACAATTAATTTTACTTCAAACTCAAAGTATAATCAATCCAAATTTAGCTAACGAAAGTTGGTTCTATTTAATTGGATCTGTACTTGCACTTATATTTTTAATCGCTTGTTCTGGCTTTTTTTCTGCTTCAGAAAACGCATTATTTTCTCTCTCTCAAACTGACCTTGATTCACTTAAAAAAAGTGAAACACCTGCTTCTAAGGCTGTTCTCAAATTGCTTCTCCATCCAAGGAAATTGCTTGCTACGATCCTTACTGCCAATAATTTCATTAATATTACCTTTGTTATCATCAGTTCTTCATTTCTTGAAGTCATCTTTAATTTCCCAAAGAGAGAACATGAAGAAATTTCATTGACCGAGTTTTTAGTAAAATTAGTAGTGGTTACGCTTTTACTATTAATGCTAGGTGAAGTTTTACCAAAGGTATACGCAACTAAAAAAAACTTAGCGATTTCTAAATTAACTGCTTTACCACTAGTTTTTGCGCAAAAACTATTTGGGTTTATTGTTATTCCAATGGTAACCTTTACTACTTTTATTGATAAGAGAGTCCGAAAACATGAACACTCAGTTTCTGCAGATGAACTTAGCCACGCCATTGATATTACCGCAGATAGTAGTGCCAATAAAGATGAAAAAGAGATTCTGAAAGGCATTGTTAACTTCGGCAATAAAACGGTAAGGCAAATTATGAAAAACCGAGGCGATGTTTCGGCCTTAGAATTACAGCTTAATTTTGACGAAATGCTCAAAAACATTACGGAATTAGGCTATAGTAGATTGCCTGTATACGAAGATAATTTCGACAATATTAAAGGTGTCATTTATATCAAAGAATTGCTCCCTTTTATAAATGAATCGAGCAATTACGATTGGCGTAAATTGATGAAACCTGCATTCTTCGTGCCTGATAATAAAAGAATCGATTTATTGCTATCTGAATTCCAAGAACAAAGAATGCACATGGCGATTGTGGTTGATGAGTATGGAGGCAAACTTGGAATTGTTACCATGGAGGATATTTTAGAAGAAATTTTTGGTGAAATAAATGACGAGTTTGATGAAGAGCCGCTTAGCTATAGCAAAATTGACGAGAACAAATATATTATTGAAGGCAAATTTCTTATCAATGATTTTTGTAAAATATTAAATATAGATAGTAATTTTTTTGATGAAGTTAAAGGTGAAGCGGAAACGGTTGCAGGCATGCTATTAGAATTGGCGGGGAAAATACCTAACCGCGGCGAAACAATAAAATACGAGAATTATAGTTTTTATATTGAATCGGTTGATAACAGAAAAATTAAAAGAATAAAAGTTGAAATTTCATGAGAACTGGATTTATATTAATATTAATATTATTAGGGCTCAATGCTTGTAAGAACAACAATTTCACGCCTAAACCGCATGGATATCCCCGTGTATATTATCCCATAAAAGCTTATCAAATATTTGATAGCAATGCGCCATTTAGCTTCTTGTATCCAACCTATGCCGAGGTAAAAAATTATGATGAAAGCGATGTACAAAACTATTGGTACAACATTAATTACCTGCCGTTTAATGCGACACTCCACATTAGCTACAAGTCTTTTAAAAATCGCAATCAGTTTGATTCCCTATTTGATGACACAAGAAAATTAGCTTACAAACACACCATCAAAGCTGATGAAATAGAAGAAACTGAAGTTCACAATTCTAGCACTGGAACCTCCGGTATTATTTATGATTTAAAAGGCAATACAGCTACTAATCTTAATTTTTATGTAAGCGATGGTAAAAAACATTTCCTAAGGGGCGCTCTTTATTTCAATGCTAAAACTACAAATGACAGTATTTTGCCAGTTTTTAATTTTCTGAGAGAAGATGTGGTGAAAATGATTGAAAGCACTAAATGGAAATAAATCAGATAGCCTCGGCCACATCGAGGTGAAATCCATTTTGATTCTTTTTGCCAAATCCTTGATCTAATCTTATATTTAGCTTATCCTTGTTTTTACTTTTCAGAAAAACAATGACAGAAGGCTCGCCTATTGTCAATTTTGTCTGTGCAAAATTATTGTAATCCTAGCAAAGGTATAAAAATTAACTGCTCATGAAGTTTAAATCTCGCAGCATAATTTGAAACTGCATGCAATGACAAATGAAATATTTTCATAAAATCTTTTAGAATTAAACTGCATTTCTATCTAAAATGCTAATTAAAATCTTGTCCATTTATTTTCACAATTACAAAGTTACGACTTGTTAAATGTATCATTTTAAGGAACTAAGAACTATAAATATACAAATCCATAAATAAACATTTAAAATCAAAACTACAGATTCCAAATCCAATATAATTTCAATCATTTTTTGTATTATTCTCATTGTTTTTGCATTAATTCGTATTAATAAACCAATAAATAATTGAAAAACGCAATAAATTTTCAGGTCCGTTTTAACCAAATATTATCGGATCATGTGCCATCTAACCTATCTGTTGCTAGAGAGATTAGTGAATTATTAGACATTAGTTTAGATAGTACTTACCGCAGGTTGAGAAATGAAACAGAATATACTTTCAACGAAGTGTCAGCTATATCAAATCATTTTGGAATTCCATTCGAAAGTTTGGGCAACAGTCAAACGAATCTTGTAACTTTCAAAATCAACCTTTTGAATAATGACATTGATTCCTATTTAAAGTACCTCCAAAATATTCTAATAAATATTGAGCGATTAAGTCATATTGAGGATGCGCGAATAATAATTGCGGCTGAAGACATTCCTGTTTTCTACCATTTTATAGCGCCCGAATTAATGCAATTTAAAATGATTTATTGGCTTAAGTCTCTTATGAATGTTACTGACTTTCAGTTCAAAAACTTCGAAAGCATTGTAATTCCAGAAGAAATTGTAAAAACAGCTAGACAAATCAATCAATATTACGAGAAAATTGAATCTACAGAAATATGGACCAACGAAACGATTTTGAGCACGCTTAAACAATTGAAATTTTACTGGGATGCGGGCTTTTTTAGTAAACCTGAAACCGCTTTTATGATATTAGATGATTTTGAATCTACAATTAAAAATATTCAGAAAAATGCAGACATTGGATTTAAATATTTACAAAATGGAACGTTGACGAATGTGAAATTTCAATTTTTTGTGAGTGATGTCATGATAGGAACCAACAGCATTTTAGCCAAAACCAATACATTTTCAGCAACTTACATAAGTTATAGCACATTTAATTTTATGCAAACAACCAATGAAGCGTTTAATCATCAAAATGAAAATTGGTTAAATAATATACTCTCTAAATCTACCCTAATGAGCGGCGTCTCTGAAAAACAAAGGAACCAATTCTTTAAAAACATCCACAAGCAGATTCAAGAAATGCGTGTTTATTTCGAAAATAATTAACCTTTTAGAATTTTTGAATTTTTAAGGTAGATTTTGTGTGGATAGTAAGAAAACACACAAGCACCATTGCTAATAGTATTAGCCAAATGATTAATAACATTCTCAGATACTGCAGGGCAACCCTGACTGCGCCCAAGCCTTTGATTGCTTCGGATAAAAGATTCACTTACATAATCTGCTCCATGAATTACAATGCCTCGCTCAAAAGCCTTACTATTAAACTTGTTTTCAACTCCAAATAAACGCAGTGATGTTTCATGCTTACCTTTGTAAATATCTCCTGTAAGAAAAAACCCTATGCTACTTTGAAAAGAATTGGTGGTATTCGAAAATTTGCGAGCATACTCATTGCCACTATTGCGGCCGTGTGCAACTAACTCATGAAATAACACTTTCAAATTGCGTAAATCGAGCACCCACAATCTTTTTTGATTCGAAGAAAGCGAATAATCAATGATGGTAAGCGTGTCCTTTTTTTGTATCGTGCCTTGGTTCAATAAAAAGAAATAACCCCTAAGGGCATAGTTGAAAACTTTTTTATTCAAACCCAATTCAGAATGAAAAAGCCCTGTATAAAAACTATCAACTACTTGCTCAGAATTTACCATAACACAGGATTCTGTACAAACAGGCACACTAGAAAATGAAGAAGAATCCTTTATTATCAAAGGAACTACGGTTTCATCAGTGCTAATTTTATAAGTATATGCACTTATAAAAAAAGCCACTACGACTAATAGGAATGTATTTTTTAGTATACGCACAGACAACAAAGGTATAAAAAATGTGGATAAGTGCAAATTTATTATGCTCACATGCCGCTCTACGGCTAGTATTGGCGAGACTTGACAAAAAATTCATTCTTGTTTAAAGACCATTTCGAAACAATCCCATGAAAAGCGTTTATATTCTCTGATAATTGAATCAAAACCAAAATGCAAAAAAACAAAAGCAAAAAATACTAGGTTCGAAAAACATTGATGGCAATTCGCAAAATGTATTTAAAAAAAGTTCCTTTTGTAGTGTCATATAAATACAAATGATTCATAAATATAAAGGTAGATTAGTTCATTTTGAATAAGCTCTTTCAAACTATTATTAAAAAGCAAAATGTAAACCTATCAAGTATTTCTATAATTAACAATTCAATTGTTTATAGATAGCTTTTAAATTATTTATATCACCTATTTTCGCATTGTAAAACATATTTCAGAATAGATGAGCACAAAAGTTGACCTAGAGTTCAATAAAAACGAAGACTTAAACAAGCAATTGGTCTACGATTTAAAAACACGTTTCAAAAAAGTAGCATTGGGCGGAGGCGAGAAAGCAGCAGCCAAACAGAAAGAAAAAGGCAAAATGCTTTGTCGTGAACGCATTGAATATTTGCGTGATCAAGATAAACCATTTACTGAAATTGGTGCATTTACTGGCGATGGCATGTATGCCGAATATGGCGGTTGCCCAAGCGGCGGTGTCGTAACAGGAATTGGTTATGTAAGTGGCAGACAATGTATAATAGTTGCAAATGATGCGACTGTAAAGGCTGGAGCTTGGTTCCCTATTACTGCTAAAAAGAATTTAAGAGCACAAGAAATTGCAATGGAAAACAGATTACCTATTATCTATTTAGTAGATAGTGCTGGCGTATTCCTCCCGATGCAAGATGAAATATTTCCGGACAAAGAACATTTCGGTAGAATGTTTAGAAATAATGCTTTAATGAGTAGTATGGGTATTACCCAAATTGCTGCTGTCATGGGCAGTTGTGTTGCAGGTGGCGCCTATTTACCCATCATGAGCGATGAAGCCCTTATTGTTGAAGGTACGGGATCAATATTTTTAGCAGGTAGTTATTTAGTAAAGGCTGCTATTGGCGAGGAAATAGATAACGAAACATTGGGCGGAGCAACTACTCAGAGTGAAATTAGTGGTGTAATTGATGACAAATTTCCTGATGACAAAAGCTGTCTTGATAGAATTAAATACATTATGGACAAAATTGGACATTTTGAAACAGCGGGTTTTGACCGAGTAGCAACCGTTAAACCAATAAAAAAAGAAAGTGAGATATATGGTATATTGCCTGCTGATAGAGGGAAAACTTACGATACAATGGAGATTATTGAACGGTTAGTTGATGGCAGTGAATTTGAACAATACAAAGAAGGATTTGGTAAAAGTATCATTTGTGGTTATGCTAGAATTGATGGTTGGGCGGTTGGTATTGTTGCCAACAATCGTCAACTTGTAAAGAGCAAAAAAGGTGAAATGCAGTTTGGGGGAGTTATCTATAGTGATAGTGCTGACAAATCTGCAAGATTTATAATGAATTGTAATCAAAAGAAAATACCATTGGTGTTTTTACAAGATGTTACTGGTTTTATGGTTGGCAGTAGAAGCGAACAAGGAGGTATTATAAAAGACGGCGCAAAAATGGTAAATGCAATGAGCAATAGTACGGTTCCAAAATTTACAATTATTATGGGCAATAGCTTTGGAGCTGGCAATTATGCCATGTGTGGCAAGGCTTATGACCCGCGATTAATTTATGCTTGGCCAGGTTCTAAAATTGCAGTAATGGGCGGAGAGCAAGCAGCTAAAACATTGCTTCAAATTGAAAAGGCTAGCTTAATTTCTAAAGGGGAGGTAATTACTCCTGAAGCAGAAAAAGCTTTATTAGATAAAATTACTGACCGCTATAATACGCAAATGAGTCCATATTACGCAGCAGCTCGCTTATGGGTGGATGGCATTATTGACCCAATGGAAACTCGCTCTGTTATTAGCGAAGGAATAAGCATGGCCAATCATGCTCCTGTTAAACAATTTAACGTCGGTGTTATTCAAACATAGTCTATTTTTTAGTTTATATTTTACTGGTCTCAAATACGAGAATAAGCCCATTTTTTGAAAAATAATTATTTTTTTTTAGTAAGTCATTAGGCTTAATTAATTTCAAATAAAATTCATAAAACACACTTATTCATGTACTTATAATTAATTTATTTCAAATAAGTATATGCACTTATGTCTAAAATTTGGCATGAAATATTTTATACTTTTTTTTGGTGAAAATTTGGTTTTTCAATTAAGTTACCTTTAAATTTGACAAACGACATTGAAAATATTTTACTATTTCTCACTAAAAACACAACACTAAAACTATGAAACGAGAAGAACTAAGACGCTACAAAATGAGTGATTCACAATTGGTGCAATTGGCCGACAAACTTAAAAAATCTGCAACCCGCGACCTTGAAGATTTGGCAGATTTTGGCGTATTACCTGCAACACTCATTGCATTTCAATCTGCTAGAGATGCCTTTTACAATAGCCCTACCGATGAATCTTTGAGCGAGGATGTGGTTATTGCAACCCAAATTCAAAATGCTGAGAAATCAGTTTTAATGCAACAGATTAGACAAATATCTGAAAGAGCACGAATCAAATACGGCGACTCTGATTTCAGATTTAGAAAGTATGGCGTTGATTTGTTAAGCAAGCAAAGAACCGATGAAATTGTTCGCACAGGCCGCAGGGTTCAGAAAGTAGCGACCGAGCAACTTCCTGAATTATGCACAGAAGGCATCAGTCAAGCCATGCTCGATACACTTGGTATCTTAAATAATAATCTCGATGAGCTAATTGATAGCCAACTTGATACCATTAAAAACAGAGACATTGCGGTTGATTTGAGAATCATGAGTGGAAATACATTGTATTCTATGATGGTAACCATCGCTGCAAAAGGTATTCTATGCTGGTTAGACATTAGCGAAAAACGTTATAATGATTATGTGCTTTCTGAAAACCATACCATAGATGGTCATATCATTGATGGACAAATAGCGAGCAAAGGCGTTGTAAATGCTAGTGCAACGGGCGTAAGTAGCGGCACTGTATTTAGATTTACCAATACAGGCCATTCCCCTTTGAATTTTTATTTTTCAATTAATCCAACCGATGTAAAATTAGCCAATTCAGTTGAAGTATTGCCTGGCGCAAGTCAAACTGTTACTCCATCCAATATTGGTTATAATGAAGATACCAATGCAACCCGCTTAATTATTAATAATTCTGGCATACTTGGTGGTTCTTATGCCATTGAGTGGACCTAATCATTTAAATCCAATCACTTCTCCGTCCTTATAGACATAAGTTCCTCTTAAAGTACCATCTTTATTGTAATAAGGCCATGCTCCATCTTTCTTGTCATTTTTAAATTGACTAGTTGCATTTATTTGTCCCGTTTTATAATAATACTCACAAGGTCCTTCCATCGTATCTTGTGAGTAATAAATTTTATTGGCTACCCCCCCACTGTCAAAATAGGAGACCCAAAGTCCTTCTTTCTTTTTATTTTTCAGTTGACCTTCGTTACACTTGAATCCGCTTATAAAATAATAAACAGAAAAAGTATCAACTTTGGGTTTAAATAAAAGCGTCCTTCGAAATTCAGTTGGCAACAATTTTACCAATTCTAATTGCGAAGGATCCAATCTTAAAGTATCATTGATGAAAAAATCATTATCTGATGTGCTCACTGTTTTCTGAGCAATTAGTTTGAAATTGAAAATTATTAATAGCAACGTTATAAATAATTTCGACTTCAATATACTTTGTTAAAATGAATTAATTCTTAAACTTAGCGACTAAAGGAATCACACGACCTCTGCCATAAGCCTTGCTTGAAACGCGCAATATTGGTGGTGCTTGAAAACGCTTGTATTCATTGTTGTTTACCATCTTAATACTGCGTTCTACTGTCTCCTTTTCGTATCCCAAAGCAACAATGTCCGAAACACTGAGTTGCTCCTCAATATAAGATTTAAGGATTCCATCTAGTATGTCATATGGTGGCAAATTATCACTGTCTTTTTGATCGGGGCGCAATTCTGCACTTGGTGCTTTCTCAATAATATCAATGGGAATCAATTCTCTGTTTGCGTTGATTCGTTTAGCCAAAGCAAAAACATCTGTTTTATAAACGTCACCAATCACACTTATGCTTCCACACATATCGCCATACAGCGTTGTATAACCCACCGACATTTCACTTTTATTACTGGTATTAACTAATATGGCACCTAGCTTATTGCTGTAAGCCATTAACAAAACGGCTCGACTCCGTGCTTGAATATTTTCCTCTGCCACATTAAATGGAAGGTTATTAAATATAGGTTTTAAAGCAGCATCAAAGCTATCAAAAATAGATTTAATAGGAATTATATGGGATGGATTATTAAGATTTTTTGAAAGGGCTAAGGCATCCGTTATGCTACCATCGCTACTGAATTGGGAAGGCATCAAAATAGCTGTTACATTTTCTCCTCCAATGGCTTCACTCATCAAGGCTTGCACCACCGCTGAATCTATTCCTCCAGAAGAACCTAAAATAGCTTTGGTGAAACCCATTTTAGAAAAATAATCTTTAATACCAAACACCAATGCTTTGTGCAATTGCTCAATGCGCTCCTTTTCTTCAAAATTACTTTTCATTTGCACTGAGTTTAAATCGACATAAGTCAACTCTTCATCAAATGATTTTAATTGTTTAGCTATGCTCCCGTCGGCATTGATGAACAAAGAATTTCCATCAAATATCAAATCTGTATGCGCTCCTACTTGGTTAACATAGAGCAATGGCATCTTAAAATTAATGGCTTGATTGCGCAGAATTTCATATCGGGTTTTTTCTTTATCAGCATTAAATGGTGATGCCGAAATATTGATTATCAATTCAGGTTTAAAAACGCTAAGGTTCTTTAATGGATCTTGGGTATAACTGAAAAAATCCATTTCGTCCCATAAATCTTCACAAATCGTAATGGCCGTATTCACGCCATTTATAGCAACTGTCCTAAAATTCTCGTTACTTTGAAAATAACGCGCTTCACTAAAAACATCATAGGTTGGAAGCAGGGTTTTGTAAATTGAATCAATATGTACACCATTGCTTAAAACACATGCTGCGTTATAAAGTCTTCTGCCTTTTGGATGGGAATTTATTACCGGGCATCCAACAATCGCGGTTATTCCGATTGTTGCTTTTGCAATTTCTATTAATGCATCTTCACAATGTTTAATAAAATGCGGATAATCTAATAAATCATCTGGAGGATAGCCACAAACCGCTAATTCACTAAAAACAATCAAGCTCGCACCATTGGTTCGAGCTTGTTCTATAGCATTTATAATCTTAGCAGAATTACCTGCAAAATCTCCGATTGTATAATTAAGTTGAGCAAGAGCGATTTTCATACACCCTACAAAGAACGTGCTTTAAAAGAAAAATCCCAACTCCAAACCCAATACATTGTTAATCAGTTTTGACTTTTTATCATTTAGTATATCTGAAAAACCATTATTAAATCTCAAACCAGTATAAAAACTTGTATTACCACTTAAATTGTATTCAATTCCTAAACCTAATATCATAGAAGCTCTAAATGAGTTGATATTATCTTGGTGTTCATTAAAATCGTATTTGTCATTTTCACTGGCGTTGGCTATGTATTTTTCACTGATAGGGAAATCAGGATTACCAACACCTTTGGCAGCGGTTGTAACTTGGTTGCCAATAAGAACACCTGGAGCAATACCAATCTGACCCCAATAGCGCATGCCATTGCTTTCATTTGTTCTAAATTTAAAAGTCAATGGAATTTCTATGTATTTTAAACTGTATTTATAGGTTACATTGTTATAGCTGGTGTTAGAGTTTATATGATAAACTGAATCACCTTTCAACTTCATTCTATTGGACATTGAAGTAATATTAATTTCAGGGGTGAAAAAATAATTATCCGCCAATTTTATATCAGCCATCATACCAAAAGAAAATCCAATTCCTGAACCATTCTTTAAAACATTAGAGGTGACAGATTTAGTCCAATTGATACCTGGAATAATTTTAAACCCAATTCGGAAGTCTCTATCGTCCTGAGCTTGTATATTTAAAACAAAAAAATACAGTAGTGCCAATAAAAATGTAGACTTAATCGTTCTATTCATGATATTATTATTTAATTTGCACAAAAATGACTAAAAAATTTATATTTACCACTAATTCATTTGTATTATTTATCATCATTCTTCTTTGCGGCTGCAATGAAAATCGATTAGATGTCAATGTTTCAAGCGTTGAAGTGAAATTGGATATCAAACATTTTGAAACAGATTTATTTGAAAACAAAATTGACAATTACCTTTTTGCTAAAAAAAAATACGGCTATTTTATCGACGATTACACCCAAGGTATTCTAGGGATTCCTGGCGACAGCATTACCGCATTTAATCAATTAATGGCGTTAAAAAACAATGCCAACATGCAGAAAGTATATCAACAAGTGAATGAAAAATATCGAAATTTTAAACCTTATGAAAATGAATTAATTGATGCATACAAGCATTTTAAATTTTATTTTCCAAACGAAAAAATCCCCACCATCATTACATTCACAAGTAATTTTAGTTTTTATATGAACCCTGTTGGAGAAGGATATATAGGAATCAGTTTGGATATGCACATGGGTGCCGACTATAAGATTTACGACTATGTAAATATTGAAAAATACTGGCGTAAAATTCTTACTCCACAAACCATTGTAACCAACCACATGTTGGCCCACTGCAATGATATGTTTGGTTCTACCAACTTACACAATACGCTAACAGACGAAATGGTGTACTACGGAAAACTACTCTATTTTTTAGATGCAACGACTCCGAAGGTGGCAGACGAAGTGAAAATTGGCATGACAAAAGCTGAACTAGATTGGTGTAAACAAGAAGAAAGTTCCATTTGGGCTTTTTTAGTCAAAGAAAAATACCTCTATGAAACTGAAAGTAAAAAATACGAAAAACTCATAAATGAAGGTCCTAAAACTATTTTAAGCGGGGTGCCGGATGGTTCACCAGCAATGCTCGGCAGGTATATTGGATGGATGATCGTGAGAACTTACATGTCTGAAAATACCGACATCACTTTGCCCGAACTCATGAAGAATAACAATGCAAAAGGCATTCTTCAGCAGAGTGGCTATAAACCACAATAGTCAGGATTTAATTTTGGGCATATAATTTGACTTAAATAAAATAAAAATATATGCAGCCTAATATTCCAGAATCTAATTTACCGAGAGTTGTAATTATCGGTGGCGGATTCGCCGGATTAAAAATAGCGTCGGGTTTAAAAAACAAACCATTTCAGGTGGTGCTTCTCGATAAAAACAATTTTCATCAGTTTCAACCTTTGTTTTATCAAGTAGCAACTTCTGGTCTTGAACCGAGTGCAATAGCCTTTCCATTCAGGAAAATATTTCAACACTTTAAACATTTCCATTTCAGAGAAACACTTGTTAAAAACATCAATACAAAAGAACAGATTTTAGATTGCAGTGTTGGTCAAATTCATTATGATTATCTTGTAATAGCAACAGGTACAGATACCAATTTTTACAAAATTGATTCGATTCAAGAAAATGGATTGCCAATGAAGACAGTGGCTGAAGCACTTAAATTAAGAAACACAATTTTAGAAAATTTCGAGTATGCTTTGGTTGCAGACAATGCAGACGAAACCAGTAAAAACTTAGACATTGTAATTGTAGGAGGAGGTCCAACTGGCGTTGAGTTAGCTGGTGCATTAGCCGATTTAAGAAACGATGTTTTACCAAAAGATTATCCTGAAATCGATTTTAGCAAAATGAATATACGGCTAATTGAGGCGGGCACAGGTTTATTAGCCAGTATGAGTCCGAAAGCAAGCTTACTCGCTGAAAAATATTTAAAACAATTAAATGTAGAGGTGCAATGCAGTACAAGTGTTAAATCTTTCAGCAACCACGAAGTGTTGCTATCAAATGAAAAAATCATAAATGCTAAAACATTGATATGGGCAGCAGGCGTAACGGCCAACACTTTAAATGGATTAGCAGCCGATGCTTATGGGCCTGGCAACCGTTTAAAGGTTAATGATTATAATCAAATAAATGGGTTTGAAAATATTTTCGCTATTGGCGATGTCTCTATCATGCAAAATGAAATGAATCCTAAAGGACATCCCCAAGTAGCGCAAGTTGCAATTCAACAAGCCAACCTTTTGACTAAAAATTTACTCTCTATAGAAAACAAACAAGCTTTGATTGCATTTAAATATAAAAACAAAGGGAGCATGGCTACTATTGGCAGAAATTTAGCGGTTGTCGATTTGCCATTTTGGTCATTCGGTGGATTCTTCGCATGGCTTATTTGGATGTTCGTTCACCTTATGTCAATTGTGGGGGTTAAGAATCGATTCTTCATTTTTATCAATTGGACATTGAATTACTTTACCAGAGATCAATCTTTGCGGTTGATAATTCGTACAAAACCAAAACAATCTTTTAGTTGAAAATTTAAAAAAAAGTAATATGTTTGAACTCAAAATGAACGGATTAAAACAAAGTTTAATTGGTACTTGTATTTTTGCCTATAGCTCGCTCTTTAGTCAAGGTGAAGCCTATTTTGACTTTACGCCTAAATGGAAAAAGGGCGAAAAATTTGTTTACCAACTTGCTGAAACGAAGTACAAACAAAATCCTTATGGACAATTTTTATACATTCAGTACGATACAAGCTATATCATTTTCAATGTAACCGACAAAAACGATAGCAATACTTTGGTTGACTTAAATTACGCCAAGGGCTATTATAACGGCATCCCAACAAAAGATGTAATGAATGCTCCAGATTTATTGCAAACTGAAACTTATCAGTTAGTTTTCGACAAAAACGGTGAGTTTATTGAGCTTTCTAATTGGGAGGATTTCGCTAAAATCCTTATTAATAATTTAAAAGTTGAATACAAAAACAATCTTCTGGATTCAAATACTCTCAAATATTATTATGTGTATTATCATAGCCAAGAAAATGTTGAGAAAACGGTATTACCACGTGTTTTAGACTTAACCGACTTATTTGGAAAAACCTATACACTAGAAACAGATTATAGCATTGCCAAAGAAATCATTAATCCCTTTGGTGGTCAAAATCTTTTAAAATCTGGTTCATATAGGGCATTTAGGGATAGTAAAATCAAAAACTCTGTTTTTTTCAGTGGTCAAATAAAAACCAATTACGAAGACAACGAGACACTGCAAGAGGACTATTACGCATTTATTAATTCTGCACGTCCTGAAAATTTTGACGAGGGCGCTCCTTACATATACATTACAGATGCTTATCAATATCAATTTGGCAGTATAAACTATCACATTATCCAATATAACACAACACACACTGTGTATTTGGGCAATGATAAGCAGGGACTTGACCGCAGCTACCGTTTAGTTAGCTACAACTAAAAAAGGTGGTATGAACCAAAACAAAACAATAGGTTTTGCTTTTTTTATAGTTTCTTTCCTTCTTGGATTTTTATTTTTGCAAAGCCAAGGTATTGAAGGTGGACAAGATAGTTGGCAACATTTTTTAATATCCAAATATGCCATTAAATATCCCGAGCTTTTACTAGACCAATGGAACAAACCTGTTTTTACTTGGTTAACAGTTTTTGTTTGCCAGTTGGGCATGAAATCAATGATTTTGTTTAATATTTCTTGTTCTTTACTGAGTGGATTACTGTTAAGTTTAGCTCTAAAAAACAACAGAATAAACAATGCTTGGTTAGCTATACCCTTTTTAACTTTTTGTCCAATAATGTTTGGCAATACAATATCCTGTTTAACAGAACCGTTAAATGTATTATTATTAAGTTTAGTTCTTTATTTATGGTATAGCAAACACTTAAAAGCCGCAGTGGCCTTAGCCTCTATCCTCCCCTTTGTTCGAACCGAAGGATTCGTTATTTGCGGAGCAATATTTTTTATTATTCTCTATAAAAAAGAATACAAATTACTTTTTTGGTTACTAATAGGAAGTGTCATTATGAATATTGCAGGTTTTGCAGTAACAGGGAAACCATTTTGGATTATTACCGAAAATCCATATTTAAAATTCGAGCAGGAAGGTCAATTTGACCCTGGAACAGGCGAGCTACTTTATTATATAAAACAAGCAAGAGCTTTATTTGGACTGCCATTATTAATCCTATTTATTACAGCCAACCTCATCGGCATTTTTAGCATCTGGAATAAAGACATACTTAAAAAGTATCCCCATATTGGTCTTGTACTTTTGATATTTTGGTTTTATTTCATGGCCCATACCATGATATATTATTTGGGTATTTTAGGCAGCCATGGATTGGTAAGAGTTATGGCTGTAGTAGCACCATGTATGGCTATATTGGCTGTTTATGGATTAAATTTTATTTACAATGTGCTACCCGATTTCAAATTTAAAACCATCCTATTAAATGGCATTATCCTATTAGCTGTTTGCCATGTTGGATATAAAGAAAATAATTATGCCAAGCCATATCATTTAAATGAAGCTACAGTAAAAAAAGATGTGAGTTTAACCAATTTTGAATTAGCGACAGAATGGCTTCAACAAAAAAACTTACTATCGCGAACTATCATTCACCAATTGCCTGCATTTAATGTTTTAATGAATAAAGACCCCTACGACCCTAAATCGAGTTATTATATTTGGAGTATTAACAAACCCGACGATTGGGCTGAGAAGGGCGTCATTGTTGTTTGGGATGGATTTTATAGCACCCGCGAAGGCAATATGCCTCTCGAATGGTTGATAAAAAACCCCAACTACAAATTGATTCATAGTATCGAAGGTTTTGAGCGACCTGCTAACTACCCTACTATTTATGATATTAGGATATTCGAAAAGATCAATAAATAATTATTGATTAATTTTATCCTTTAGCAAGTTCAAAAGATTTAAATCATCGGGTGTTATAATTATTTTTTCACCATTTTTCAAAATCAGTAACAGATAGTTTTTACTCTGCGAAGCATACCAATTCATTTTACCATACTTTTTATTTCTAAACTTTCCAAAATAACCGAATAAACCACCGACACCGAAGGTTCTAATAGTGCCAGTGAGGTCGGACCGCTGAAGCGCTAACACTTCAGAAATTTCGGTAAAATAAATCCGCAAATCTTTCACACTTCTTTTTACAATTATGGCATCCGATTCAAATTGATAATACAGTGGACTATAAATAAAACAGACGAGCAAAGTTGCCAATAAAAAAACAACTACTGCGATGTTAATTAAAATGATTGATGTTTGATTGGCATTTAGAATATCGCAAATACTTAGATAGGCTAAGAATATAAAGAGTAAGATGACACAGGTGGATACAATTTTGACAACCATGTCTTTTGTGGCTTTGAATTTCATATCTATTTTATTTAATTGTTAGTATCCATTCTGAAATCATTTGCATGACCGCTTCGTTAAAGGTTTCGTGTATCTCATGGTACTCATCTAAAGATCCCGTAATTGCAGTTTGCATCAAGTGATTGAGAAAAGGAAAAGTATGAACTTCGAATTTGCTGCCTCTCGATTTTGCTAAAATAGCTTGCAACACTGCTGCATTTGATAGGGCCTTTACTTGCACATCTTTCCCTCCATAAATTCCTAATACCGGAATTGTGGAGTAATAGACATTTTTAATGCTATTTTTAAGACGCAAGCTTCTAATAGACA
>JAQSCZ010000120.1 GCA_029945665.1 bacterium
TGAGTTCTTTTCCGTATTTTTTTTATTTATTCAGACTTTCGGATAGTTATGATTTAACATCTAAAAATGAACTTACTGATAATAACGTTGCAGATATTTTAGAAGACAAACAAGGAAATATTTGGATTGGAACTTTTTATGGGGGTGTGAGCAAATTTGATGGAAAAACCTTTACCAACTTTACTAAGGATGGAATTATTGCAGGTGAAGAAGCTTACAATTTTTATGAAGACAACCTAGGTAATATTTGGTTTACGGCTGAAGGTTATGGAGTTTACCGATATGATGGCAGTAATTTCAAACAATTCACAACTGAAGATGGCTTGACCTCAAATATCACGCAAAGTATACTAGAAGACACCAAAGGACAAGTTTGGTTTGGTAGCTGGCAAGGATTAAGCATTTATGATGGACAAACAATTATGAATGCCAAGGACAAAGAACCTTGGACGAACTAAAACAACTGTTGCTAACAGTATGTATAAGAAATAGCGGGTTTACTGTTAAATCAAAGGTCAGTGCTTTTAATAAAAGCCACTGCCAAACTGAAAGTGAAGTGCTTTTAAATCCGCTACTTCTCATACACGCAAAACGTTAGTAAACAGTATTGAATAACAAACCAAAACAATTAATTAAAATGAAAATAATAAGTAGCGTAATTTTTGTGTTTTTGAGCACATATTTATCATTTGGGCAATCACTACCCCCAAAACAAGCTTATCCGCTTAATGTTAAACAGATTCATAGTGGTCATAGTTTAACAGATCCTTTGTTTGCAAATTGGCCGGGACAATATGTAAACTTAATCGGAATTGTAAATGCTTTACCATCATGGCAACTTTTTGATGATATGGTTGGAAAATCCACAATTCCAGGTTCTAGTTTAAGATATAGGTGGGACAATCCACCCGGGTTTAGTTCACCAGATGCAAGAAATCAAATTGCTGATTGGGAAGTTCTTACAATTACAGAGAGAGTCCCGTTGCTTTACCAAGGAGGTAGTACCCAACAATGGTATTTAGATGGTATTCAAGAGCAAAAAAACTATTTATCAAATTTTGTTAATAACGCATGGAATAATGGCAAAAATGGAGATGGGGCGCCTACTTTATTGTGGACTACTTGGACAAATATAGATAACAGCAACGGACCTTGGCGTCAAATGTTAGATACACAAGGTGCAGAATTTGAAAGAATGCAAGACTATGCCAATTTGAATAGACCTATTGGAGCACCACCCGTTTACATAATTCCTGGTCACAAATTAATGGCAAGAATTTATGATGATATTCAACTTAGTCTTGTTCCTGGGATCACAAATATCAATGAGTTATTTATTGATAATATTCACACCAACTCCTTGGGTAATTATGCAATTGCAATGATACATTATGCCTGTATGTTTAATAAAAGCCCTGTAGGCTTAACCAATGATTTAATGCCTAACCCTCCTGTTGGTTTTCAAATTCCATCTACAGCATTGGCTTTGTATTTACAGACCGTTGTTTGGGAGGTCGTAACTAATTATCCGAGAACAGGTATAACTAGCATACCTGTAGGTAATTCTGAAGTGAGTTTTGTGCCAAATGATATAACTATTTATCCTAACCCCGTTAAAGATATGCTCTATTTAGACAAAAAAACGATTGATGATATTGGACAGATTAGAGTCTTTAATGCTATCGGCACGCTAATGTATTCAGGTAATGAATTAAGTATTGATGTAAGTCGATTTCCATTAGGTATTTATTTCTTACATTGTAAAACGTCTATTTTCAAACTCGTAAAACTAGAATAATAATTGATACTATTGCAAGAAAAATGCAAGATTCTACTTTATCTTTTGCAAGAAATTTGTAGTGTAACAGTAAATTTGTATTTCCAAAAATCGCCACCTTCGCTAAGCGCTCAAGCCATTAAAGTGCATTTTATGAGACCATCAGGACAAACTGAAGCAGATTATGAAAATTTTTCACGGTATAGCTAGAACAGCGTTTTGTATTTTATTTTCGACAACTTTTTTGAGTTGGAAAACGGAGAAGAAAGACAATGACTGGACAAATGATAAATTAAAAGGAGAAGTTAAATCTATTACAGAAAGGTATGTACTATCTATTTCGCCATTCGACATATTCGAAAAACCTAAAGATTCTGCTCAGAAAAGTCAAATGAAGAAGGAAATGTTCTATGATCAAAAGGGCAACAAAATAGAATGGAATAGTATCAATAAAGATGGAAGCTTAGACTTTAAACGGAGATATAAATTTGATAAACAAGGAAATCTAATTGAACAGGGTAGTTATAATTTGGATGGGAGTATCAAATATTTGTCTGTCTATACCTACAATGACAAAGGACAAAATATCGAAGAAGGGAAGTCATACCATTCAGCAGAAATTATAGAATCTAGAGGAACATTTAAATATGATGACAATGGCAATTTAATTGAATGGATTACATACAAATCTGATGAAGGTTTAATGAGTAAACTAACCTATAAATATGATGAAAGCGGAAATAAAATTGAATATATATATTTTAATTCTCGTGGAAATATAAAATTCAGATACACCTATAAATATGACAAAAGCCATAATTTAATTAGATGGGATAGTTATGATTCTGTTAAACATTCGCTTGGAAAGGCAAGCTATAAGTATGATGATAAAGGAAACCAGATTGAATCAAAAAGATACAAATCAGATGGAAGTTTAGAAAATAAGGAAACCTCAAAATTTGATGACAAAGGAAATAAAATTAAATTTATCAGATACAATTCTGAGGGCAGTATAAATTATAATTGGGCATATAAGTATGATGAATCAGGAAATATCATAGAATGGACTATCTATAATACTAAAAAAGATTCCAAGGCCAGATATTTAAAGTATAGTTATCAATATGATTATGATAAAACAGGTAATTGGATTAAGAAAACTGAGTTTAAAAATGATGAGCTTATATTCATAATCGAACGTGACATTGTATATTTTTAATAGAAATTACATAGCATCTAAAAATAAAAAATAGATTAGAATGCCCAATAACAAAGTGCACTTGCGCAATGCTTGTTTTGTGGTTTGGAAAGTTCTGCTTCCCAACTACATTCGAATTTGATGAAATGTTTTGCGGCTTCAACCTCCGCACTGCGCAAGCCCTCAAAAGGTTATGCGTCAGCTTAAAAAACCGACAACAGAAAGAGAATAAAAAACAAATGTTTCCAAAATTAGAAACTTTGAGTATCTTTGTGATGTTTAACAAATGACAGCAGTAAATGAGATATTTTGAGACAAGGTTTATGGAAGAAGCAAACGAGTTTATTGCAGAACTTGACCAAAAGACTATCAAAAAAATATTTTATAACATTGATCTTGCAGAGCAGACGAATGACCCGAAATTATTCAAAAAATTACAAAATGACATTTGGGAACTTCGGACTAAATTTGGTGGACTTCAAATTAGACTACTTGCGTTTTGGGACAAGACTGACAACAAACAAACTTTGGTAATTGCAACCCACGGTTTCATAAAGAAAGTAGACAAAGTTCCAGCAAACGAAATTGACCGAGCAGAAAGAATTAGAGATAAATATTTTCAGTACAAATTAAAAAATTAAAAAAATGGCAACCAAAGAAATCAAAACTTATTCGCTTACCGAAATGAAGGACAAGTATATCGGCAAGCTTGGGACAACTGACCGTGACGAGTATGAATACGAACTTCGCATGGATGTGCTTGGAAAAATGATTAAATCTGCAAGATTGGAACGCCGCTTGACACAAGAAGAACTTGGCAAGCTCGTTGGCGTACAGAAAGCTCAAATTTCTAAACTTGAAAGTAGTGCCAACAGCGCGACGATTGACACAGTTTTAAGGGTATTCAAAGCATTAAAAGCAGAGATTAATTTTAACGTTAAACTCGAAGACAATTTTGTTAAACTTGCTTGACAGAAAAGAAAGCCGAACCCATAACAGCCGTTTTGCGCTATTGCGAGAAAAAATGCAAAATTCTACTTTATCTTTCGCAAGAAATTTGTAGTGTAACAGTAAATTTGTATTTCCAAAAATCGCCACCTTCGCTAAGCGCCCAAACCGTCAGCATTGATACTTAAAAAAATCTCGGAATTTGGATGTTTGAGAAATATGTAATAACTTTATAGTCACAATTCAGACAAGAATATGGAAAATCCATCATCAAAATCGGAAATTCTAATGGACTTAGATTAAGCAAGTCAATTCTCGAGAAATATAGTATCAATGAAAGAGTTGAAATTATTCTAGAAAAAGGAAAAATTATACTTAAACCAATCGAAATCCCGAGAAAGAATTGGGAAGCAGCCTTCCAAAAAATGCATTCGGAAAACGATGATCATTTGTTAGTAAACGATGTGTTTGACAATGAAACTTTTGTTGAGTGGAAATAATTTAGTATTCGATAGTTTTGGTCGACCTTGACCCGACTTTAGGCAGCGAAATAAAGAAGACAAGACCGTGTGTCATTGTTTAACCTGACGAGATGAATAAGTATCTTAATACTATTGTCTTAGCTCCAATGACGACAAACATGAAAAAGTATCCTACCAGAGTAGCGGTTGAACATGATGGAAAAAAAGGAATGATTGTTATCGACCAAATCCGAACAGTCGAGAAAATACAAATTCTAAAAGTATTAGGTAAACTAACAAAGTCCGAAATCAAGGCCTGTAAGGCCGTTCTTAAGGAAACATTTGTAGACTGAACAAACCACTAATGCTATCAAAGGTTATAAAAAATGGCGGGTGAAGTACATGATTGAAAGCTTGTAACTCTCATCAGCATTGGTGTTGGTTAACAAAAGACACCCTTGCAATCTGCCACAATTTATTCTCTCAACCTTTAGCAATTAAAAGTCGATTCATCCCCAAGAACAATGAGCATTAGCAAATCAAATCTTTTTTTCTCCAAAAAATGTTAAAAGGTAATTTTATAGTCATTTTTATTATATACTTCATTTGTTTTAAAAAAATAAGCCTAAGTTTGATAGTATGAGACAATTAATTTATATTTTAGTGCTAGGACTATTACTGAGTAGTTGTAAAAAGTCCACTCCTTCACCCATTTCGGTGAATGATGGCACCTATGTGGGGGAAGTTACAATGCTACCTTCAACCAACTATATTATGCTAGCTACTTTTGAAGTTAAGGCCATTTCTTATACAAAAATGAAACTATTATTTAGAAATGGTAATATTGTAGCTGAGGCAGATTTAAATGGTTCAAATTTTACGATCATCCCCACCAACTTCAAAATCAATGATGGTCAAACGGAATACCAAGGTATAATTACAGGTGAAGGTTCATTTGGGAAAAACACAATAACTTTAAGATGGCATGAGGAGAGCTTAAGCGTTAAAAATTCTTACAGCGAATACAGCGGCACTTTAACTAAATTTTAAACAGTTAGAGCATTTAAAGTATCTCATCACCTTCATTCGAAAGCAACTCATTTTCCTTAGCTTCCATTTCAAGCTTTCTTTTTTTGATGAATTGAATCAAATAATCGACCCCTAGCATTATGGCAAAAATAGCCATAGCAATACCATAGAGTATTGAAACATCGCTGCTTCCTGGCGTACCTGCATAAAGAGAACTGGCACTTAACAAAAAGAATCCGAGTATTTTTTTCATGACACGTGAGTCATTTTAATCAAAGATAAAAAATAAAATACCGAAATCCTATTTCTTATTCGAGAAACTATGAAGCGTTTCTTTCTCTTTAGCAGTCAAACTTTCAATACCCTTTTTATTTATCTTATCTAATAGTTTATCTACTTCCCATTCATTTTCGCGTTTCTTGGCATTGTACTTATCCTCGATTGTATAGGCTTGCTTGTTTGTTTTAAAAGGATTATCAACCAACATCCAGTTGGGTTTATAAATAATAATAAAGATAAAAATAAGAGCGGGTACTAGAATTAAAACAATGGGTAAGCTATTTGTATTTAAACATTCGGGCTGTATGGCAATGGCAATTAATAAACCCACCAAACCACCCCCTAAATGTGCTTCATGCCCAATGGCATCTGTTTGCGACTTAATGCCATAGATAGTGTATAGAACATACAATAAACCATAGATCCAAGCAGGCATGTAATAGGGTAAACCGAAAAAGCCTATCTCTAAACCCGGGAAAACTGCAATACTAGCAAATACAATTCCACAGATAGCGCCAGAAGCACCAACAGCACTGTAATTACCATGGTGGCGATGAATATAAAGTGCCAATAAATTGCCACCAATTAAACTGGCAAAGTAAAGGAGTAAAAAATTTATTTCACCGAGTCCGTTTTCCAACACTTCGCCAAAACACCACAGACTCAACATATTTAAAATAAGATGTGGCCAACTTACGTGAAGAAAACCCGCTGTAACTAATCTTTTATAATCGCGATTGATTAATATTGGATCGACTTCGAAAAGGTAGGCTTGGAAAAATGTAAAATTAGTGAACCCTTTATAAGATATAATCAGGTTGATTAAAATAAGGAATGTACTAATTAACCCTATGTTTTCTGTTATCATAATTTAATTTTACTTGTATGAAGTAGGGAAACAAACATAAAATATTTATTTTACAAAATACATTCGATTTAAAAAATAGACTTCTACAAACCAATACCATCCTCACAATACTTATGCACCTACTTATTCATTTTTGCAAAAAAATACCTTTATTCGCATGACCATTATGTCCACTACAAAACAACAGCAAGATGCTTTAGATTACCATAGCATGGGCCGTCCCGGCAAGATTGAAGTGATTCCTACAAAACCTACGCAAACCAAACGCGATTTAAGTTTAGCCTATTCACCTGGCGTTGCCGAGCCTTGCCTTAGAATTGCCGAGAACCCTGAAGACATTTATAAATATACCGCCAAAGGCAATTTAGTTGCTGTAATTAGTAACGGTACGGCCGTATTGGGTCTTGGCGATATTGGCCCAGAAGCATCCAAACCTGTGATGGAGGGCAAAGGGGTACTTTTCAAAATATTTGCCGACATCGATGTTTTTGACATTGAATTAAACACCAAAGATGTGGAAGGTTTTATTGCTTGTGTGAAAGCCCTTGAACCCACATTTGGCGGCATCAATTTAGAAGACATCAAAGCACCAGAGTGTTTTGAAATTGAAACACGCTTGAGAGAGGAGTTAAAAATACCCATTATGCACGATGATCAACACGGCACAGCCATAATAAGTGGTGCGGCCATGTTGAATGCACTTGAACTCGTAAACAAGCCTATAGATCAAATAAAAATGGTTGTAAATGGGGCTGGCGCCAGTGCCATGAGTTGCAGTAAATTATTTATTGCATTGGGTGTTAAAAAAGAAAATCTATTAATGCTTGATAGCAAAGGCACTTTAAATACACGAAGAACTGATTTAGATAAATACAAGACTTATTTCGCTGTAGAAACCAACATTGACACCCTTGAGGATGCCATGGTAGGTGCCGATGTTTTTGTTGGTTTATCGAAAGCGAATATTTTGAATCAAGCCATGATCAAAAGCATGGCGAAAGATCCCATTGTATTTGCAATGGCCAATCCAGATCCTGAAATTGCCTACGAATTAGCAATTGCTGCGCGCGAGGATATTATATTTGCTACTGGTAGAAGTGATTATCCAAACCAAGTTAACAATGTATTGGGATTCCCATTTATTTTCAGAGGAGCTTTGGATGTGCGCGCCACAACGATTAATGAGGAAATGAAATTGGCTGCTGTAAGAGCCATTGCTAGTTTAGCAAAAGAGCCAGTACCCGATTCAGTGATGAAAGCATACAACGAATCGAATGTTGAGTTTAGCAGAACTTATATTATACCAAAACCAATTGATCCACGTTTAATAGAAGCAGTAAGTCCGGCAGTAGCTAAAGCGGCCATGGACAGCGGTGTAGCAAAAAATCCAATTTTAGATTGGGACAAATACAAACTAGAATTAAGAAACCGACTAGGTCTTGATAATAGATTTATAAGACGAATAATGACGCAAGCCCGTCAAAATCCAAAACGTGTGGTATTTGCCGAGGCTGATAATGTAAAGATTTTAAAAGCTGCTCAGATAGCCAAAGAAGAAGGCATAGCCATTCCAATATTATTGGGTAACAAAGAAAAAATTACAGCCTTATTAGAAGAATATGCAATTGATTTAGGCAATGTTAGCATTATTGATCCATTAATGGAGGATGCCAAACGTGAAGTGTATGGAGAAAAGTTTTTTGCTGGTCGCCAACGCAAAGGCATCAATGTTTATGAAGCGAGTAAATTGATGCGCGATCGCAACTATTATGGATGCATGATGGTGAATGAAGGAGAAGGCGATGCTTTTATATCTGGACTTACCAAAAATTATCCTAAATCTTTGAAACCAGCCATGCAAATTGTTGGTCGCGAGCAAGGCATTACAAAGATTGCAGGCATGTATATTATCATGACTAAAAAAGGACCCTACTTTTTTGCAGACACTACTGTGAATATTGACCCTACTGTTCAGGAGTTAATTGAGATTACAAAGATGACCCACGCAGAAGTAAAGAAACTTGGCGTTAAACCCGTAATAGCCATGTTGAGTTATAGCAATTTTGGCAGTGCCAAAGGCGAAGTACCAGTTAAAACAACCGAAGCAGTGGCCTACCTGCATAAGAACAATCCAGAGATTACAGTAGATGGTGATATTCAAGCGAATTTTGCGATGAATAACGAAATGCTGAAGGAGAATTTTCCCTTTAGTACTTTAGTAGATAAAGAGGTGAATACTTTTATATTTCCAAACTTAGCAGCGGGCAATATTGCTTATAAATTCGCTCAGAGTTTTGGTGCTGCAGAGAGCATGGGCCCAGTACTATTAGGTTTCAATAAATCTGTACACTTTCTTCAACTAGGAAGCAGTGTAAGAGAGATAGTGAACATGGTAGCTGTGGCGGTTATTGATGCACATGGGAAGAAATAGGCATGAACAAAAAAAATGCGGTTTTTAAAGCCGCATTTTTTTAAATAATTAATATGAGTTCGGGTTAATTATATCAATTAATCCTGATGCATCAAATATTTTAATCTTATCAATTTTCTTCTCCTTTAGCTTCACTGCGACTTCTTGGTTTGTTTGGGCATAAAGGAGACAAACCTAGCCAAAGGCGCTCTCATAAGCTTGCGAATAATAGTCTACTATGCATAGGAAATTTCAATTCATCTTCTCGCACAGGTAGGCCCTTCAACCCTGACTATGCATTCTTGGATTCAGACGCCGGTTTCGGTTCCTTAATATATTTTAACTTTACTGACGTAATTCGGTTTAAGTATATCATTTAAATATAGTATATCAAATATTTTAATCACATTTATTTTCTTCTCCTTTTTGTTTGGGCAAAAAGGAGACAAAAAGCCCACCACGCATATAAAATTTCAATTGGTCTTCACGCGCAGGCTCACCCTTCATCCCTGACCAAAATGAAATTTTTACGCATGCGTGGACCCAACGCGCAGATCCTGCCTTCGATAAAAGTTGTACAATTTTAATAGGTAGTGGTTTTGGTTAAGGCTATTTTTATTTGCATAAATCTTCATCCCTGAGCAATTGAAATTTTTACGGATGCGCAGACCCAGACCGCGCATCCGTCCTTATATGCCATTTTTAATTGCAATTTATTTACTTCGATTATCTCCTTTTTTTCTAATTTACATGAGATTGGAGCAAAAGATCGTCAAAACTAGATTTAAATTGAATATATTTCCTGAACCTAACTCACTTAATAAATAACTCTCTCTACTTTACTTCTAAAGCTTGTTTAACAAGCAATACAATATAATTTCTATGCTCTTTGGTATCACCAGTAGATGTTAACAAGGCCGTTTGCATTTGTTTTTGAATGCTTTGTAATTGGGCCGTTATTTTTGCTTTCGAAATATTATCATAAAAAGGATAGTCTAACGCTGCACTTAAATAGCCAATATATTCTATCTGCAAATTCTGACGATAGGTATTAACAGTGGTGGCCATATCAGCTTGAAAAATAGCGTTGGTTAAGTCTTTCATCATTTCTCCTAACTCATATTTATTGCCATATAGTTTACTATCTGTTAAACGTTCTAAAGTACTAGGGTGCAATAAATGCATTAGTACCGACCGCTGTATGTTTAACACTCTGTCGTGCAACTTAGGATCTTCACCAGTACTAAAGAAATTAAAACCTCTTCTTTGTGATTGTAAGTAGGCCGCCAAATCGGTTGGAACTTCTAATGCACTGGGTGCAAAAACAAGGTCAGTCAAGGCTTTCATAGCAGCTTTTTGTGTCTCGTATGGAACAACAGTGTAAGGCTTAACTAAACTGTTCTGATTGCTAAAGCTTCTATCAACATATACACCTCCAATATAGCGACTAATAACACCTGCTTGCACACCCCACTCACCAGTTAAAACAGCAAAATTGCTTTTTAATTCTTGGAAACTTCTATTGCCCTTGCCATACTCTGTCAACAAATTCGTTTGCAGGCTTTTTATCAAGGTAATTCTATCTTTTGCATAACCTACAGCATCGTTACTCATATCGCCAATCATTACACGAGGATCAATGGCTTTACCTGGACTTCGCATATCATCGGCATCGTTACCAAAAGCCAAATCAGGCTCGGTACTGCGCATTAATATTTTTTCTCTGCGGGACAAATCAGCAGCCGCATCACTCTCTTCATAATACCCAAACTCTATGGCCCATAAATCGTAAGGACCTGGCTTATCCGTATAATATTGGCATTTAACACCTTTTTTATTACTGAAATTAACGGCAGGATAATCCATGACACTACCAATTAATCCTTCACTACTGGTTTTAGCCATGTCGTATAATTCGGCCGGTGAATGCAATTGGGTTGCTTTCATGTTGTGATTTAAACCCAATGTATGACCGACTTCGTGCAAGACTAAATAATACAAAGATTCCTTTAAATAAGTATCAACCTCTACCTGACTAGCGCCATTCATGGCCAATATTTGCAACCCTAATAAATTTTGTGAGTGCATGTAATCACCTGCCTCACAGGCTGAGTGATTGCCTTCTGCAATCTCATTGTTCAACCAGTCCATACCAGCCTTGTCAAATACCTTTTGTGACTTTATACGGTTGGTTAGAAACACCCACTCAAACATAATATCAGCTCCTAAAATCTCACCAGTTCTTGGATTCACAAAGCTCGGTCCATAACCACCAAATGGAGGCTCAGGACTACTGGTCCAACGCAATACATTGTATCTTATATCACCAGCATCCCATGTGGCCGTATCGGGTTGTTCAAAAATTTGAATTGCATTCTTAAAACCTGCTTTTTCGAACGCGATGTTCCATTGCAGGATAGCTGCTTTAATCGTTGGACGCAATTCAGTTGGTGTTGTTTTTTCTATCCACCAAGTAATCGGTTTTATAGGCTCAGAAAGCGCTGCATTTTTATCCTTTTTTTCTAATCTCCAACGGTGAATTAAATCTTTAAAATTAATGGCATTTGTGGTTGTCATATCGTTAACTTGGGTCATAAAATAACCAATGCGCGGATCATCTAAACGCGCTTGAAAAGCATCTGTTGGCATTTCTATAAAACTGTGCTGCAACAAAATTTCGACATAACGACCATCGGTAATTGCAGAGCTTCCAGTGCCTTTAGAAGCAGGGTCGTCATAAACATACTTAACAATAATATCAGTGTTTTCTGGATAATTTTTAACCGTGTGATATCGGGTTTTAGTTCTACTTAACATTCCCAAATTAAAACCAGGACCAAATGGATTATTAGATGGTGTTTTTATTTGATACAACGTTTCGCTTAATAATAGATTATCAGCTTCAATGAGGTACTCTCCTTTTGCTTCATCCATTGCAACAATTTTTTCGCTGGCCATTACTGCATTGGTAATATTAGCATCTGCTGCTTTAGAAATATTATTACTTTTATCGAAATAAAAATTGGTATTTACCGTGGTGAATTCTAATTGACTATAATATTTAGAGATTTTAAAAATTTTATTATCGCGGAAAGTCCCTTTGTTATGGCCGGTTGTAGAGTTGCCATTTTCGACATAACTAAAATAAATAAACTCTTTCTCTAATTGATCTTTTCTAATCAACATCATTAAGTTACCATTTACTGTATCGCGATACAAAGTGAGTAAGCCATCGATTTTTTTACAGCGTTTTACTTTGTCGGCAATGGTAGCCATTGTTGCTGCTGGTTTCGCCGGCTCGGTGTTGGCTTTATCGTCCTTTTTCTGAGCGAACACACTTGTAAAGGTGAGCGTGAAAGCTAAAAGAACAAGTAGTTTATTTTTCATTATGCGCATATTTTTTATTAAATAGGATGCGCAAAATAATACAAAATGAGAATTAATCGGGATAAAGACCCAATTAATAGAGACAAAAAAGAAGACTTATTCGACTAAATTATATTTGGCGTATCCTTAAAAACAAAATAAATAAGAATCGCTATTAGGGTAATACCGAGCATGGCCAAAGGTACAAGCCATGTTTTCTTATTCCCATAAATAATGGCCAAACCGGCGTATATAAGTAACAGTGGCCAAAATTTAAACAAAATATCCCAATCCAAATTTAATAAATCAAAATTGCGCAGCAATAGCAAGGCTCCTAATAGTGTAAGAATTAATCCAGCAGTAAAATTTTGATTTTTCATGAGATATTATCTTTGTTTTTTTTATTTTTTTGAAAAAGCAGTCCCAAACCAATAATTACCAAAACCACAGGCCAAAGCTTTTCAATATTGAAAGCTTTTACCAAATTATTTAGTAACAAAAGTGCACCACCACTGATAAGAATCAAACCAAAGATTGTGCGATTGGTATCATCTGTTCCATTACTAGCCAAATCTGCCTGTTGAAAGGCATCAAAACTGTTCTCACGCGTTTGTTCGGAATGCGACTCACGTGTATCAAACTCAAAGGGCACTTTGGGTATAACAACTAGAAAAATTAAATAAATGAAAAAACTACTACCCCCTGCTAACAGTAGGGCAATAAATACGAATCGAAATACAATGGGATCAATATTAAAATATTCGCCCAAACCTCCGCACACCCCACTTATTACGCGGTGAATCCTGCTTCTGTAGAGTTTCTTATTCATTTTATCTTTACAAACTTATATAAGTTTTTTGTTGTTACATACTTTTTAGAATTATTTTTGCCGATATGTTAAAGCAAATCATCGAATGTGTGCCGAATTTCAGTGAAGGCAATGACCCCAATATTATCAAACAAATTACAAATGCAATTGAAAGCGTTGAAGGTGTTATGCTTTTACATGTTGATATGGGAAAGGCTACTAACAGAACAGTTGTAACCTTTGCAGGAGAGCCCCAAAAAGTAATAAACGCTGCATTTTTAGGTATACAAAAAGCCGCAGAATTGATTGACATGCGCAAGCACAAAGGCGAGCATCCGAGAATGGGTGCTACAGATGTTTGTCCACTGGTACCTGTCAGCGGAATAAATATGGCTGAATGTGTGGCTTGGGCGATAAAATTAGCTGAGCGTGTAGGTAAAGAATTGGCCATTCCCGTATACCTTTACGAAGAGGCTCAAATCAATAAAGTCCGTTCAAATTTATCTATTATTAGAGCTGGAGAATATGAAGGATTTGCAAAAAAAATAACCTTACCTGAATGGCAACCTGACTTTGGTCCTGCCGAACTTCCTTTAAAACATGGAGCAACAGTGATTGGTGCTAGAGATTTTTTAATTGCATACAATATCAATCTCAATACCAAATCGACACGTATTGCCAATCGCATAGCATTTGATGTGCGAGAAGCCGGCCGTGTAAAACGCGAGGGCAATCCCATAACAGGTAAAATTGTAAAAGATGCAAATGGCGAAGAAGTAAGAATACCAGGCACTTTAAAAGCAGTAAAAGCCATTGGTTGGTACATTGAAGAATATGGCATGGCGCAAATAAGCATGAACCTTACCAATTACAAAATAACATCAGTGCACCAAGCATTTGATGAGGTATGTAACAAAGGCAATGAAAGAGGGGTGCGCATTACAGGCAGTGAATTGGTTGGATTGGTTCCATTAGGGCCATTGCTTGATGCCGGAAGATATTACTTAAACAAGCAAGGCAGAAGCACTGGTGTTAGTGAATCCGAACTAATAGACATTGCTATACAATCTTTGGGTCTTAATCAGCTTGGTGCGTTTAATCCAAAAGAAAGAATCATTGAATACGTGCTAGAGAAAAAATCAAACAAGCAATTGGTGGACATGAGCATAAGAGCATTTGCCAACGAAACAGCAAGCGAAAGTGCTGCGCCTGGCGGTGGCTCTGTGAGCGCTTTATCGGCTGCATTAGGCGTTAGTTTGGGTACTATGGTGGCCAATTTAAGTGCTGATAAAAGAGGTTGGGAAGAAAGAACAAAAGAATTTTCTGATTGGGCTGAGCAAGGTCAAAGTTTAAAAGATGAATTATTATTCTTAATAGATGAAGATACCAATTCATTTAATGCGATTATGAATGCTTTGCAATTACCAAAAGAAACCGAAGCGGAAAAAGATTTTAGAAAAACGGCCTTGGAAAATGCCTCTATTTATGCCACCGAGGTGCCACTTAGAACCATGAAAGTAGCATTCAAATGTATCCCACTACTTAAATACATGGTAGAGAATGGCAACCCCAATAGTGTGACAGATGCTGCGGTTGGCTTATTATGTATTAAAACAGCGGTACGAGGCGCATATTTTAATGTAATGGTGAATGCCAAAGGATTGAGCACAACAGATAAAGCCAAAGAATTAGCATCCGAGGCTAAAAGTATTTTGAAACAAAATCATACTGAAATTGATAGTATACTTGATAAAGTAGAGTCGACCTTAGCGTTTTAACGCATAGCAACCAGCAGATTTGCACTATCATTTTTCTCTATAGCAGCATCCACTTGCCTTCCATAAATATACGCTATTTTTAATTTATCACTGATTATATTTGCAGACTTTTAGTAATGCAAATTCTTTTTAAATACTTACGATTTAATATCAAATACGTAATCTTGGCATTGTTCCTTGCCACTATTAACCAATGTTTCTCCTTAATAGACCCTCAAATTGTTGGAAGAATTGTAGATGAAATCATCAATAAAAAAGGAGAGTTAACTCAAAAACAATATTTCAATCACGCATTATTCTTGGTTGGATTATCAATTGGTGTCTCGATGGTTTCACGCATAGCTAAAAATTTTCAAGATTACTATACCAATGTAATTGTTCAGAAACTTGGTGCACAAATTTTTGCTGATGGACTAAAACATTCACTTGAATTGCCATTTCAAACTTTCGAAGATCAACGCAGTGGCGAAACCCTATCAATTCTACAAAAAGTGAGAACAGACTCTGAACGATTGATAACCTCATTTGTAGGTATCTTATTTACTTCAGTTGTCGGCATTGTGTTTGTTATGATATTTACATTTAGTGTAAGTGTTAAAGTTAGTTTTGTATATATCGGTGCAATTATTTTTATCGGTTTTATCAGTTCAGTATTGAGCAAAAAAATAAAATCGATGCAGAAAAAAATTGTTGGCGAAACCACTGCACTAGCAGGCAGCACAACAGAAAGTTTACGCAATATAGAATTGGTTAAAAGTTTGGGATTGGCCAATCAGGAGATAGAGCGTCTAAATAACACAACTTATAAAATTCTGGGATTAGAACTTAGAAAAGTAAAATACATACGAAGTCTAAATTTTTTACAAGGTACTGCGGTGCAACTAACGAGGAGCGTAATGATTGTTATTTTATTGCTTTTAATTTTCCAAAATGCATTAACACCTGGCCAATATTTTACCTTCCTTTTTTATTCGTTCTTCTTATTCAATCCATTGCAAGAATTGGGTAATATCATCCTTATTCACAGAGAGGCGGAGGTATCCTTAGATAACTTTAAACGGTTGATGGATACTCCAATTGAATTCAAGCCTTCTAGGCCTCAGGTATTGAACGACTTAGAGAATTTTGAGTTTCAGAATGTTACCTTTCAGCATCAAAGCGCGAATACACCTGCACTTGTCGATATTAATTTCAAAATTAATAAGGGCGAGACCATTGCATTTGTTGGGCCGTCTGGTTCCGGTAAAACCACATTGGTAAAATTATTAGTTGGCTTATATCAGCCAAAGGAAGGTAAATTACTATACGACAATATAGATGGCAAAGACATTGATTTAGACGAATTGAGAGAGCAAATTGGTTTTGTAACACAAGACACTCAATTATTTTCTGGCACCATTAAAGAAAATTTATTATTCGTAAATCCTAAGGCGACAGATGAGGATATATTAGATGTGTTGCGCAAAGCTAGCTGTCAGAAACTGTTAGATAGGGCTGAGAATGGTATTAATTCTATGATTGGCGAAGGCGGTGTAAAAGTGAGTGGTGGCGAAAAGCAAAGACTCTCAATTGCGCGGGCTTTGTTGCGTAAACCAAATCTATTGGTATTCGATGAGGCCACTTCTGCTTTAGATAGTATAACAGAAGAGGAAATTTCTCAAACAATAAGAGAAATCAATCTTGACAAAAAGGCCATTACAATTATGATTGCCCATAGATTGAGCACCATTATGTATGCTGATAAAATATATGTTTTGGAGCATGGCCGTATCATTGAATCGGGTAAACACCAGGATTTATTGAATGAAAAAGGACTCTATTACGCCATGTGGAGACAACAAATTGGCGAAAGAAAAATATAACTAGGCTTGCCTAAAAACTATAAAAAAGTCAATAAAAAACCTCCTAATTAAATTAATTAGGAGGTTTTTTTTAATAGACTACTTTGAATTATTTGTAAACAGTAATGCTGGTGCCCATTGGTATAATTTGACCTTTGTGAATATAGGTTACTTGATCAACACTTACGTTTGGATCGTCCTTGTGGCACTCACTTGTTGAATTGACTTTAGACTTTCTAACTACAAAATCAGAAAGGGTATCAGCACCTGTATCCCATTTAAAAATCAGGGTGCTGTTATCAAAATAACTGCCATAACTATCATAAGTACCGCTCTGCGCTCTGTCGGTAATATGCTCTTTATCGCTTTGTGATGAATAAGCCCATAATATTTTTTCTAAACGAAAATTATCAACTTGTGAAAGATTGGCATTGTTAATTCTTGTAACTTGAATACCATCTATTTCTTGTGGTGCAAATCCAATAAAAGTAATTGGAATGAAAACAGATTCACCTTGTTGCACTGTTCCATCACAAGGTTTATTTTTCTTGCAACCATAAAATAAGAAAAGCATTGAAAACAGGAATACCATTTTCATACCTGTGTAAGTTTTAGATTTTGTTGATCCGCTTATTGCAGAAAACTTTGTTTCGCTCATAGTGTTATTATTGTGAGTATTGATTGATTTTTAATTATTCGGCTTCTGCTTCAACAGCTTCTACCTGGGGTACCATTCGTTTAAGTAAATTCTCGATGCCAGATTTTAAAGTCATTGTAGATGAAGGACAGCCACTGCAGCTTCCTTTCATAACAACTGTTACTACACCATCTTTAAAGGACTTAAAAGTAATTGCACCACCATCCATTTCAACAGCTGGCTTTACATGATCGTCTAAAAGTTTCTTTATTTTGGCTTCAATTTCGTTTTCTTCTTCGTTTGTCAGTGACTTATTTAAAGTGATGATTTCTTGTCCACTTTCAAGGTAAGATTTTATAAACTCGCGCATTGGAGTAATATAATCCGACCATGCAACATCAGGTAATTTGGTTATTGAAACAAAATTATTCATTATAAAAACACCATTCGCAAATGGATATTCTTTAAAAATGGCAACTGCAAGCGGAGAATTGCCTTCAGCTTTCTCTAAGGTGCGGTAATCAGCACTGTCATTTGGCATAATCATTTTGCTAACAACAAACTTCATACTGTCCGGATTAGGGGTGGCCTCGGCATATATGGTGATAAAATCGCTCATCTCTTTCTTAATTATTCTAACTGCAAAAATAACAGGTATTTTCCTAATATTGTTATCATTACGCTCTATGTTGATATTATTTTTACCACAGCAAGGCCAAAGCGCTTGTTGACTGTCCTATTTTCAATAATTCCTTTGCTGCCTGAAACTTATCTTTAGAAACAAATTCAGCTTTAACGGACACTTGCTCTTCCATACTTGGCAAATGTTCAACACTACCCAACATTCCCAATTCATTGCCATTTAATAATTCGCTTAAACGAATATGTTTTGGCAAGGCATCAACACCAATACCAATAGTAGTTAAAGGCTTAGCCACTTCGAAAAGCGCATCGCCATGGGCTCTGCAATACCAATTACCACCCATTCTCGCAACTAAATCAATTTTTTGTTGATCGATAGCACCAAATTCATTAATGAAATCCTCATTAATATGCATTTTCACCACTTCACAAATAATAAGATTGCCCGCGCCACCGCCTTCTCCTAATTCCATCACTTGTTTTACAACACATTCCATTTGAACAGGACTTTCTTTGACCCTAGCAGGTTTAATTAAATCTGAATCGACTGCTGTAAATCCTGATTTTATAAATTCATCGACCCCTTTTTCATAAGGCGAACTTGCTAAACTCATCTGTTGCACCATTTCGTAAGTTACCACATTGATAACGACTTCGGGCACTTCTTTAACATTCTCATAGGTATGCTTATTGGCCCCTGTTCTGCCACTTTTGGCTGGCGAAAAAACAGCAATCGGTGGATTCGCACTAAAGACATTGAAAAAACTAAAAGGCGCTAAATTTCTAATGCCGTTCTTATCAATGGTACTGGCAAAACAAATTGGTCGCGGACCTACACTGCCCAATAAATATTGGTGAATCTGTTGAACGGAGACCTCGGAAGGAAGAATAGATAACATGTTACAAAAGTAAATATTTAAACCTTATTTACTCAAGAATACAGTACTCTATAAAATTTTATTTAATATGCATCCGCTGAGCAAAGGCATCTTTGTAATTTTTTCCCAATGGAATGCTTTTGTTGCCTATTTGAACTTCGTGCGCTCCTATTGATTTTACCTTGTCTGTGGACACAATATAACTTCTATGTACACGTGCAAACTTATCTGCTGGCAAACTATTTTCCATGTTTTTCATGGTTTGAAGGGTTACAATACGTTTATCTTCTGAGGTATATATTTTTACATAATCAGCAAAAGCTTCGACATACCAGATATCTTCATAGTTAATCTTTACCATCTTAGAATCTGCCTTCACAAACATATGACCTACATTCATCTCAGCATGGGGTTGATCCGCATTGTTTTTAAATGTAAAATATTCTTCAGCTCTATCTACAGATTTTTTAAATCTGTCGTATGAAACTGGTTTCAATAAATAATCGAGTGCATCTAGGGTAAAAGCGTCCACCGCATATTCAGCATAAGCAGTAGTAAATACAACCAATATTCCACTGTTCTGCAAAGTTTTCATAAAGTCGATGCCACTAATTTCGGGCATGTGAATATCGCAGAAAATCAAATCTGGTTTTTCGTGCTGTATGGCCTCTGCCGCCTCGATGGCGTTGGCGCATTTGGCAATTAATTTTAAATTAGGCGTTTTTTTAACGTGTGCTTCGATGATTTCTAGTGCGAGTGGCTCGTCATCAACAGCAAGGCATTTTAAGATGGTATTATTCATGTGGTTTGTAATATTAAAGTGATTGTATAGGTTTCTAATTCATCAGCGATTTTAAGCTGATGTTTGCCTGGGTACAAAATATTCAGACGGGTTTGCACATTTTTCAGACCAATTCCACCAACTTTATTCTTTTCGAGGTTATTTAGGGAGCGTGGCTTGTTATTGGAAACTGAAAAGACAATTGTTTTTGCCAAATCATCGATACTGTACATAATATCAATAAACGACTGACCAAGGGTGGGATTTGCGCCATGTTTAAAGGCGTTTTCTATAAAGTTAATGAATAGAAATGGTTCTATCATTTTACCAATGGTGCTGCCATATACATGGAGCTGAATATTGGTTCTATCACCCAATCTAAATTTTTCTAACTCAATATAATCCCGCACAAACTGAATATCATCCTCCATTGGCACCTTTTGTTTTTGACTATCATACAAGCCAAAGCGCAGAATATTCGACAACTTCAGCACCGCTTCTGGCGCCAAGTCAGAACCCTTGAGGGTTAAAGCATATAAATTGTTGAGATTATTAAATAAGAAATGTGGATTGATTTGTGATTTCAGAAACTTTAATTCATTCTCAATATTCAACTTTTGCAAGTCCTTATTAGATTGCTCTTTCAAATACCAGTTTCTAAATATTTTGATGGAAGTGGTTAGTAATACTGTAAAAAGTATAAACAAGAAATTGGTAACAAAAAAACTAATACTCCAAATTGAATTTATACTATCATCCATTAAGGGCAAGTATCTGTAGGTAGAGACCGCTAAAGGAAAACAAACAAGCAATATTGACAACGATAGACTTAGCAGAAAAGTGATGTATTTCCGTTTAAAAAGAAACCATTCTATCAAATAATAATTATTGAAATAAGAAACAACAATGTGAAAGAAAATAAAGATAGTTGCATTCAAATAATCTTGTTTCCATGAAATTCCGGAGCGCAAGATGAACGACCAAAAGGAAATATAGAGTAGCCAAAATAAAAGATGGTAAATCTTATACCTAGTTATGACAGAAATCAATTCAGAAAAAAAACGATTGACCACTTGATTAAGGGTTTTTAAAGAATCTTAAAATATCGCGGGCCCAATCTATAATTTTATTCCCACTACCCAAATAATTCGCGCCTGTCAATACCTCTTCTGTTGTGCTTGGATTTACTTGTTTGAAATATTGATTAGACATTTGATACGAAATTACATTTGCCAGAACCAAAAGCATGACTAAACTCCATGAAAACCATTTTTTTTGCGGTAAATCTCCAATTTTCATTTATACTTTCTTGTTAAACCTACTTTCAAATTAATAAGTGCCTGTCTATTTTAGTTATTCAAAAGTAACACCCATTTTTCTATTTTGATAAAAAATCTTTTATTAATACTTGTTGAAATGCCTTTGCCTCATTAATAAACCGCAAACTATCTGTTTCCGAACCCTGATATTCATAGCATTTACGGGTATCGTTATCAAACAATGCTTGTTGGGAATTGGTTACTCTTCCAAAGCCATTGTTGTAGTGATATTGCGCAAAACTTTCCTTGTTTTCAAAATTGGTTTGCCAACTAAATTCAGTACTTGGAATGCCCATTTGAGATAAAATAAACTGGGGCAAAATCGTTTGAGAAACCACATTCATAATTTGAATACCTTTGTGTTTTTTATTCAAAGCTCCACCTGTAACCACAAAAGGAATATGGTATTTTTCAGGACCAAAATAATGGACATTTTTTAACCCTATATCATGACCATGGTCGGCTATTAAAAGAATAATTGTTTCATTGTACCATGCTTGCTTTTTACAATTTTCTAAAAAATCAAATAAGCATTTATCTGCATACTCAATGGAATTTTTAAATCCATACCATTCATCTTTTGATATTTTAGAATTGTCATAAGGTACATCAAATGGCTCATGGCTGCTAAGTGTCATAACTGTTGAAAAGAAAGGCCCCTTCTCTTTTTTTAACTTATCCAAAACCAAGCGGAATAAATGTTCATCATGTGCACCCCATTTACTGGTTAAAGCTGCTGAATTAAAACATAGTTTATCGAAAATTTTATCAAAGTTCTGGACCACCAAATAAGCTTTCATCGAAGCAAACTCTGCATCACCACCATAGAAAAAATAATTTTTATATCCCTGCTTTCTCAAGGCCTTACTCAAAGAAGGCATCTTGCTCACTTTATCTGGAAAAACAATGATACTCGAAGAAGGTTGGGCAGGATATCCGCTGAGTACTGATACCAAACCCTTTTCGGTTCTATCGCCACTTGCATAACAGCGCATAAAACTCAAATTCTGCTGAGCAATACTATCAAGAAAAGGGGTGTGGTTATTGTTGCCTGAAAAATAGCGACTCGCATTAGCCGTAAAACTTTCTAACATTACAATGATAACATTCGGATGTGGTATTGTAAAAACTTTAGCGGAATCTATTGTCTGGTTTAGCTGTTCCTCAAACAATCTCTCTGATTCACTATCACTTAAATAATTTAGATGGGTACCGTATATGGCATCGGTATTGGTAGAAATAAAATACATGGCGTTCCATAAACTATTAATCGCTGCTGCATTCTCTATTGACTTATTCGAATAAATAGCTGAGCTCTGACTGATAGTTGTAACGCCAACTCCTCCCCTAATTATTATAAAATTAATACCATTCAAAATTAATAAAGGTCCTAGATTTATCCATTTCAACGATAATTCTATTTTCAGAATGCGAATAGCCAATTGATATAATTTATATAAAATAAAACAGAATACAGCCGCAAATAATAAGGTTTTTAGCCAATTGGTAGCCCCTGCAGAGAGTGCCATTTCTATAGGGTGTGAAATATAAACCAATACTTGACTATTGAACTTATTGCCCCATTTCTGAAACAGCTCTGGATCGGCAATTGTAATTAGTAAGACAATTGTCAGAACAACAACCAAAAGCACCTTTTGAAAGCCTAATAATTTCCTTTTTAAAAGTATTTCTAATATACCAACCATTAGAAAAAGTGAGGCACAATATGCACTTGCAGAAAAATCTAGTCGCAATCCACTCCATGCAGATTGCCCACAAGTCAACCAAAAACCATCTGGCAATAAATCAAGATTGTAAATTAAAAAATACAATCGACCAATTTGAAAAATCAAAAAGAACAGCAACAAGATTAAAAAATACTTGGCAAATAATTGAAAGGCGCCCTTCATTATTGCAAAAATAAGTGCTTCTCATAAAATACCACCATTTGTAACAATTTTAAAACCAAGGTCTCGTAATAAGCATACTTTGCGATATATTTGTCGCAAAACAGTCTATATGAAATATTTAGTATCCTTATTAATGCTCACTTTCCTGCCTTTATTTGCGCAGTCTAATTGCAACGATTTGCGCATAACTACAGATAACAGAACAGGTGATATACGGTTTGAATGTCCGCTTGTATTTGACATGCAATTTTCTAAAACGCTTATGAAAAACGGGGATAGTTTAATTCAATTGTATTTACAATCTATGGTACCCTACACCAACACCAATGAAAAAGGATGCACTTTATTTCTATCTGATGGCAGCACAATTGAATACCCTGAGCAAGTTATCACTGTCACCTATAAGTCTTCGTTACTCTATAAATATAACACCACTTTAAACTTATCTCCTGACAACATCAATAGACTTTTATCAAATAGTATTACAGACTTTAAAATGCATATTCACAATAGCACAGAAAAACCACTGTTAACAAAGAAAAAAAATGCGACCTTGTTAATGAATTATGTCAGATGTGTGGTAAAAGGTGTCGTTCGGAAATAATTTAGAAGCGAAAGCCAACAGAAAATCCATAACCGGTATTCTTCAAAGAAGTTTTATCGTTGCTTATTCGTTTATTCTCTGGGTTTAATTTTAAGGCTCCAAGTTGTGTATTCAATTGAAAAAATAAACCACTTTCCAACTCGTAGCCAGCAAAAATATTGGCACCAGCATCAAAAGACTTCAAATAGGGGGTGTTTGAAGGATCACTTGTTTCAATTGTGTTTTTAAACTTCACATCTGAAACAACATCCGATCCATTGCGCGTAAAGGTCACTTTTCCTTTAATCCCATAACCAAGGTAAGGACCAAAACCAACCATCACAAATCCACGACCCAACAATCCTTTGTATACAAAATTCAGTGGCAATTCTAGATACGAGATCTTATATTTATTATTGACACTATCTGTATTGATTTTAGTACCTTTGGTTGAAAATAAAAAACCGGGTTGAAAATAGAATTCAGGTGCCAATGGAATTTGTACATTGCCACCTAAATGGTAACCAGTTATTAATTTGTTATCCATCATGCTACCATTAACATCTGTACCATTCCAATTTTGAAAATTTACACCACCTAACAATGCATATTTAATGCGAGATTCAGTTATTTGTGCTTTTATTGAAATAAAAGGAATGCAGAAAAATGCGACAATTATTATTTTAAAATTTTTCATGTTAGTTAGTTTCTACTTTAGCGTCTGACTTCATTTTTTCATTGGCTGAAATTAAAAATTCAACTCTGCGATTATTGGCGCGGCCTTCTTCTGTTTCGTTGCTATACTTTGGAGCCTTTTCGCCAAAGCCTTTGATAATGATTCGGGTGTTTTTAATCCCATTAGCAATCAAATAATCTGAAACCTGTAAAGCTCTTTGCTGAGAAAGTTTTTGATTATAAGCGTCACTTCCTTTACTATCTGTATGCCCTTGAATTTCTATATCAGTATCCGGATAATTATTTAAAACTGTAACCAATTTACTCAAATTAGTTTTAGCATCTGTAGATAAATTTGATTCATCGAATCCAAATAATATTTTACTCGCAAACTCCACGATAATACCTTCTCCTACTCTTTCTACTTTTGCGCCGGGAACAGAATTTTCAATTTCTTTTGCTTGCTTATCCATCTTATGTCCAATAACAGCTCCAGTAGCACCACCAACTGCTGCCCCGATAATTGCACCTAAGGCTGTATTGCCAGAGGCTCTACCAATTACAGCTCCAGCAGCACCTCCTGCAACGGTACCTATACCTGCTCCTTTTTGTGTTTTGTTTAAGGATTTACATGATGATAAAATCAACACTATACTTAAAATTAATAGTGGCACAAATCTTATAAACTTCGATAAAAATGTACCTTTGAAAGTATAAACTTCCTTATTTTTTAGAAATACAATTGTTCTCATTTTTTTTAAATTATTCATATTGTTTTCCATTATACAATGGATGACCGCAAAGATGAATCAGCCTTTGCCAACAAAGTTACACGCCTACACAATCAATTTACATAAATCACACCATGGGGCATTCGGCTTATGAAAATTATAGAATTAAATGATATTAACCTTAATAAAATTAGAATAGTTTTATATTAAATTTGTCCAGCATACATTTTAATTATGGCAGCAAAAAAACTACCAATAGAGAATTTAGGATTCGACAATAAGATTGACAATAACCGCAAACGTACCATCAATCAAGATGGCAGTTTCAATATAGTTAGGAAGAACGATTTCTTTAGAGAATTCAGTTTATACCGCTGGGGCATTACTTGCAAATGGTCGCACTATTGGCTGGCCGTATTGTTCGTATATATCTCCATCAATTTTCTATTTGCGTGGATTTACATGTCCATTGGTTATGAAAACATATCTGGCATTCGTTTAAATGCTGAACCACCTTATTGGCAATGCTTTTTCTTTAGTTTACAAACTTTTACTACCGTCGGTTATGGAGGCCTTCATCCCCAAGGTATTTTAACCAGTGCCACAGCCGGTTTCGAAGCTTTTTTAGGCCTTATGACCTTTGCCATTGCAACAGGCACTTTATATGGGCGATACAGTAGGCCCATTGCGCGTTTGCGCTATTCACCAAATGCTATTATTGCCCCATTTAAAGACATTAATGCATTGATGTTCGTAATTGCCAACGACAACAAAGGTAATTTAGTGGAAGTAACTGCTAAATTGAATATCAGTTGGAAAGAAAAAGACGCCAAGGGAAATGATATTCGTAAATTCGAGCGGCTGCCATTAGAATACGAAAAAATCAACATGTTGGCGCTTACTTGGACCATTGTTCATCCAATAGGTGAAGAGAGTTTTATAAAAAATTGGACTGAAAACGATTTTATTGAAAAAGATGTAGAACTGTTTCTTTTTATTACTTCTTATGATGACACATTTGCTCAAACTGTGCATAGTAGAAGTAGTTTTGTGGGACATGAAATAGTATATGGCGCAAAATTCATTCGACCTTTTCATGTTAATGAAGCAGGTGAAACTGTATTGGAATTAAGTAAAGTAGGTAATTACGAGAACACGCAACTTAATTAACACTGCGAGCAAAATCAGCCAATTTAACACTTGGCTTGCCCAGTTCTTCCCAGGCCGTTTCACCAGTAAATATTTCGCTGTAGTTATTAAGTGCTTCGCTGTATTTTGCCTTATAACGTTTGCGTTTGTCGAAGAGGCCTAAAAATCTGACATAGCTTAAGGATGCTATTTTTACTCTCAGTTTTTCTTTCGTGTAATTTTTAACAAATAAGTTGGCGGCTTCCTTTGTTGAATAGCAATCTAATCCTTGAATATTATACTCACGATCCTCATTGCCTAAAACTTTAATAGAATTAACAACCATGTTGGCATAATCTGCAATACTTATATAATAGAAAGGGAAACGTGACTCACCAACTATCTGAATGGTTTTACCATTTTTGTTTTGCGAAATAAAACTATCCATAAAAAGACTTGGACAAAAGATGGTGTATGGAATACCGCTATCTCTCACATAATTGACTGCTTCGTTCTTTACATCAAAGACCCACCAATCAAAGTCATTTTCTTGCTGATAATTTTGTAATATAGACGACAGGTAAATAATCCGTCGAACACTGCATTCCAAACTTGCGTTAATAATTTCGCGTAAACCATCCGTTTCAATATGAAAGTCCTCAATATCCTCTGTTGGTGAAACATTTAAGCTACAATATACCGCATCCATTCCAGTAAGAAACCGCTTTAAATCGTGGTGATATAAAATATTACCTTCAACAATATTGATATTTTCTGGCAATATGGTTTTCGCCTTATCGGCATCTCTTACCAATACAGATACTTGGTAACCCGCATCAGCCAATGCTTTTGTGACAGGTAATCCGATTGATCCAGTGGCTCCGAAAACTGCAATTTTTTTAATCATACAAAAATAAAACGTGCGAAAATACAACTTTTGTATTTAACCCTTCATTTTAGTGATTTACGAGATGGATCCTTAAATAGATTAAATTCATAAATTATATTGATGTTGTTATAATCTTCCAATCATTCAATTGAATTCCTGCTTTAGTTGTAAAAAGGTATCTTTGCAGTTTATTTGAAATGGCAAAAGTAGTGGTAGGTTTAAGTGGTGGTGTCGATTCTTCGGTGGCGGCTTATTTATTAAAAGAGCAGGGTCACGAGGTGATTGGCATGTTTATGAAAAACTGGCATGATACTTCTGTAACCATTAGCGATGAGTGCCCTTGGATAGACGACAGCAACGATGCTATGTTGGTAGCCGATAGTTTAGGTATTCCATTTCAAACCATCGATTTAAGCAAGGAATACAAAAAGCGCATTGTCGATTATATGTTTGCCGAATACGAGGCAGGGCGAACCCCTAATCCCGATGTTTTGTGTAACCGTGAAATAAAATTTGATGTATTTTTAAAAGCAGCGGTGCAATTGGGTGCCGAGTATGTAGCAACAGGACATTATTGCCAAAAAGGAAAGATTGAAACACCACTTGGAATTCAATACCAACTCTTAGCAGGCAAAGATGGTAACAAAGACCAAAGTTATTTTCTTTGTCAGGTTACCCAACAACAATTGGCCAAGGCATTGTTTCCAATTGGTCATTTAACCAAACCCGAAGTAAGAGAAATAGCCAATAAAATTGGACTCACCACAGCCAATAAGAAAGATTCGCAAGGCTTGTGTTTTATAGGCAAGGTGCGCTTACCCGAATTTTTACAACAACAACTCAAACCTAAAAAAGGCTTGATTTATGAAATTGACGACCATTTTAATGGGTATGAATTCAATTGGCCTGCAGGCGCTAATATAGAAAGCAAGGAGGAATTAATTCGCTTAACTACTCCCTTAAAATACGATACCACCATGGGTAAAAAAGTGGGTGAACACAGCGGTGCGCATTATTTTACCATCGGTCAGCGCAGAGGCTTACAAGTAGGTGGTAAAGCCGAAGGTTTATTTGTTATTGCCACCGATACTATCAGCAATTCTATTTATGTTGGCATGGGCGAAACCCACCATGGCTTATCGCGCAAGGGTCTTTTTGTGCCATCGAGTGACATCCATTGGATTCGCGAAGATTTAAAATTAGGGGTTAATGAAAAGGCCGAATACATGGTTCGCATTCGTTACCGTCAACCGCTTGTTAAAGCTATCATGTATCAGTTTGAAGAAGGCTTATATATTATTTTCGATGAATTGGTAAGGGCCGTTGCAGCAGGACAATTTGCGGCTTGGTACAAGGATGAAGAGTTGATAGGCAGTGGTGTGATTGGGTAGGGAATTCTAAAAAATAATTTGGATTTATCAAACTAAATACCTTATTTTGTTTTAGTAAGGTAGTAAACACACTTTATTTTTAATACAATAATTACAGCTAGTTGTTTTATTAATATAAGTTTAGAAAAGACATTTTTTAAATAAATATAAATATTTGAACAAACAATTAGTCATTTGTAAACCTCTAAAATCAGAGGCTCAAAACATTTCGTTTATAAAAGAAAAACCAGACATTTACTGGATAACTTCGATATTATCGAATGTGATTTACTTATACTTTTTGAATTAAAAATTAAATTAAAAAATATTAACCAATTTTAAAAAGGAGGTATAAAAATCAGATAAAATTAACATTTAAAACCGCCAACTAAAACAAATTGCAAAATACTTCATTACAAAAAATTTAAAATATAAATATCAATTAACCATGACAACAAAATTTATTAAAAACAACCTTCTAAGAACTTTGGTTCTAATTTCAATCTTCTCTAATTTTATCAATGTTAATGCGCAATGGTTTTTGCATAATACAGACAATACCTTTACTAGTCCATTTTCAATCTTCCAACCATCAAGACATTTTGGAGCAATAACTCTTGGTGATCCTTATGGTGGACTATTTATTGGAGGTAATGATGGAACTAAGCCTATATGTTGGCATACATATAGAGATGTAAATAATGACTATAAATTTTTCAATACAAATAAAGCTATGAAAATAGAATTTGTACATTGGAGTCATCTTTTACAATTTAGTTTTTCTAGTAATTCACCAACTGCTGGAGGAACTGCCAATTTTTCTACATTATTAACTTTGCAGGGGGATGGAATAAACGAGATGAAATTATGTGGCAATTTTTTTGCTAAAAGAGTGATAGTTAATCCACTAACAGGATGGTGCGACTACGTGTTTAAACCAAATTATGCGCTGAGACCCTTGAGTAGTTTGAAATTATTTATTGACTCGGCTCATCATTTACCTGAAGTTCCAAACGAGAAAACAATTTTGGAAAGCGGAATCAATTTGGGGGACATGCAAACTATTCAAATGAAAAAGATAGAAGAATTGACCCTATATCTTCTTCAATTGGAAGAGAAGGTGGCAATTCTTGAAGAAAAGTTAGAAAAAATTGAAAAATAATTATATATGCTAAACAAATTTTTAACATATATAATTATACTATTCATTGCCGCTTCCTGTAAAAACCGTGATGGCAAAAATGATTGCCCCACAAATATTGACCTCAGTGCTAATTTTACAATTCAACAAGATTTGGGTTTTACAGATTTGGATAAAATTGATAGGTATACTGAATTAAATAATGATACTGTTTATTTAATAAAATATCTTCATCCAGATAGTACCATTGAATTTCAAGATATCAGGCTTAGATTTAGAACATCTGAGACAAATAAAAAGTGCGAGTGGACAATTAGTGGTGATCCTACAATTAGAAAAGGATATGATATAGAAGTTGACTTTTCAGGTGTATTTGGTACACTTCAAGCTACATGCACTAAAGAATTTGATCCATGGAAAGAATGTTTCCCTGATTTAACTGGATTTGATACAGTCAAGCGAAATTTTCATTTCGTTGTAAAAGAAAATCCTTCCTTTTTTGGTCAATATTTTGGATATAATGAGGATAATCCGAGTGATACCTTTACTATCGTAATTGGATTTTTTAATGAACAAGGACACCCTGATAATGATATTATTTCTATTGGCAACTTTCCTAAATCATTTAAATATTATCAAACTGGTTTACGCTTTAGTTACTCAGAATTTTACTTTAGAAATTTTTCAGATGGTAGCGCAAAATTTGCACACGGTTACACTAGTAAAAATGGGAAAGAAATAGTGATAGATTATATCCATAATAATATTAATAGTGACAATACAATTACATATGTTAATCGAAAATTTGTTGGTAAAAAAATAAAATAAAAATATTATGAAAAAATTCTTATTCCTTTTAATTCTTGTGAATTTCGGAACATTGCATTCCCAACCATGCTCTACCAGGACATATTCACCAACTTGGGATTGGAGAGAAGATATTCCTTCTCCTCATAAATATAACACTTATATAAGAAAAAATTTAGTGTCAAACCAAGTTGATTTACCCTCTCCATTTTACGATGGAACAAACAGTAATACCTTGTTATTTGCATTAGAAAATATTAAAGATTATCAACCTGAAAATGGTTGGGTTGTAATTACTGCAGGTCTTGGTAAATGCTCAACACCAGGGAATTGTTCGTACGCAGAGGCAGTTGACCATCCTTATTTTATACTTTATAATAAGTATACCTCAGTACTTAGGATATTTGCTAATATAATAGATCCTCAACAAAATTATCAATCTGCCTTTATTTCTGTAAACTTTTATGACCCTCAAAATAATATTGGACATTATGAGTCAGCACTTTTAAATCAACACAAACCAATTTCGGAACCATTAGACAATTTTGTAAAATTAGTGGAAATGCAAGCTATAAATTTTTATAATAATACTGAATCATTTTGGTTATATGCTGATTTTCCTGTTGCATACGATCCATGTACATGCAAGGATATGCCAATAATTCAATTTAAAATTAGCTTAAAATCAGTTGGCACGATTTCGTTAAACCTTAATACTGTAACCACTCAATTAGTTGACAATAGTGGCTTTCTAAATCCAAGTTTGGATTTTAAATCTATTATTTCCTATGTTGCTGGAATTGGAGAAGCAGGAGCTAAATCATTAACCAATACACAAAATGCAATTGATAATTTTGATAAGACTATATCTACAATGATTCCGAGTCTACACAGCAAAATGGATGCTGATAAAGCTGTTTTTCTGCAACTTTTAGCATTGGTACCCAAGGTTGGTGCAATGGTTGGAGTTTTCGATTATTTTGCATCTGGCGGTAAGGAAAATGATAAAGAAAATATAAAACCAATAGTCTATGAAACAAAAGGCGCATTAAGTGGCAATATTTCTTATACGTCTATTTTTTCAACTCCAACTATAACTTTACCCGGATCGAATAATAGTAATATTCAGAATAATACTTTAGTGCCAGAATATAACAACATATTGGGTGTATTCAACCTAATAGAATCACCTATTTTAGAAAGAATATCATATAAGTTATGTACAAATTGTGGTTCAGCGGGTAATTTCTCAATACCTCCAATTATAACTGAATATAAAGTAAAAGAAGACCTAAAATATGTTCTAAACCCTGCATCAGATTTAGAGATAATAAATTTTGATGTTGCAGTTATTATGGAATATGAAGGTTCAACCCCTCCAGTAAATTTTGATCCGTATGGCATAGCATCGATGGGAAGACCAATTGAATTTGGACCACCATCATTTCCTATAACCCCATACGATCAACGAATAACAGAAACAACTGGCTTAGAAATTGAATATTGGGATCAAACATATCCTGCAATAGGCAAAAAGGTAAGATTAAGAACACCATACATACCTGTTGGCTGTTTTCCAAATCAATCCTTTGTATTAGAAGATGGGCAGCCCCCTAAATTTTATTGCAAAATTATACTTCGCTTAAGAAGGAAAGATTGGGCTGTCACAAATGCACAAGATTTGACATACGTATTCACATATCCATTTAAACAAGAAAATTCAACAACCTATAATAATGAGGAAGCAAATGTATATATACTTGGGCAGGATGTAAATAATCCAAAGTTTTTTGTTACTGGATTTAAGTCAGGTTTTAATATTAATAATCTTGCTTTCATGCCTGTTAATGGATTAACTTTACCAAAAGTAGTTCATATTTTTCCGTCATATTCATTTACACCTAATTCTGAAATTTTAGCTAAAGATGAAATATATATCCATAATGGAGTTATTGTGCCAAATAATCTTAATATAAAATTTAGAGCAAATAAGTTAATTGATGTAGAACCATTAGTTGACTTGGGGTATGGAACAGAATTATTAATGGGATTAAGCGATTGTTATGATAGGACAGTCGCAGAACAAACCAATGTAGAGATTTCCAATTTTTGTCGTGACCAACTTAAATATAAAAATTTTATCGCTTCTGGACCAGTAATGGATCCAACTCTAAATATAAACAATACTGAATTCTTGCTTGAATTCAAGATTTTTCCAAATCCAAATTCATCAGATATTTTAAATTTGCAATTTGAATCGTTATCAGATTACAATGTTTTTGTCGCAGTAAGTGATATTTCAGGTTCAGTAATTAAAAAAATGGATTTAGGTATGCGTCACCAGGGACCAAATAAAATTCAAATAAATACAGAAGATTTACCCCCTGGAGTTTATTTAATTGCTTTTGAAGCAAATGGTTATTTGGCTTATAAAAAATTTATTAAACTTTAACAAAAAAGAAGCCCTCAAGATTTTTGAGGGCTTCTTTTTTAACAAACTCATACTTATTTAAAATAGTATTAGTATAAGTTATTAGAATTTAGATTATGCTGAGTTTATAATTTTATCAAGTTAATTCAAAATATTTTTCTTTTATTTGTTAGCAATACCGTATTTATTGTCAAACCCCTCAATTATGAAAGCACCACTTTTTGTTTTTATCCTATTTTTTGGAAGCGCTGTATTTGCCCAACGCATTACCAATATCTTTGTGGATTTGGGCATGAACCACAGTGGTATTATTTACACCAACAACATATTTACAGACATCGATAGAAAAGATTTCAAGACCAATTTTAATCCCAATTTTTCAGGCAGTGCAGGTATCGAACTCCAATTAAATAAGAAATTCAATTTAATCACTGGCCTTGGCTATAGAACGACTGGTACTCTGTTTAAACTGCCAGAAACTACAGTGCTACAACCCGATGGCACAGGAAGATTGATTGATACTTACTATCATTTTAACCAGGTAACCCTTCCACTTTTATTAGGCTATAATTTTTTCGAAAAATTTAAATTAAAACCAATTTTAGGATTAGTAAATAACTACAATGTTTCAATTAATGCAAAAACGGAGAATTATAAAGGCAGTGATATTGAAAAATACTATAATAAATACTCACTTAATGGCTTGGTAGGACTTATGTTTTACAATGAACAATTATTCAATTCTAAATTAGGGCTTGGCATGAAAATAAGTTATGAAAAAAATCTGATGGACATTGATAATAATGACAATTCAACAACCAATCAAAATATTGTTTCTGCAAGTGTCCTTTTTTCTTATAAACTTCTGAATAAAGATTAATTCATCTATGAGCCTAACATTGTTATTATATACACTTACTTTATACTATAAAAATTTAGGATAACAAATAATGCTTACTAAAAAATTTATATGTTATATAATCATTCTTTTAATTGCAATTTCTTGTAAAAAAAAGCAGAATGCTAATTGCCCTACAAATATTGACCTTAGTGCTAATTTCACTATTCAACAAGATTTGGGTTTTACAGATTTGGATAAAATTGATAGGTATACTGAATTAAATAATGATACTGTTTATTTAATAAAATATCTTCATCCAGATAGTACCATTGAATTTCAAGATATCAGGCTTAGATTTAGAACATCTGAGACAAATAAAAAGTGCGAGTGGACAATTAGTGGTGATCCTACAATTAGAAAAGGATATGATATAGAAGTTGACTTTTCAGGTGTATTTGGTACACTTCAAGCTACATGCACTAAAGAATTTGATCCATGGAAAGAATGTTTCCCTGATTTAACTGGATTTGATACAGTCAAGCGAAATTTTCATTTCGTTGTAAAAGAAAATCCTTCCTTTTTTGGTCAATATTTTGGATATAATGAGGATAATCCGAGTGATACCTTTACTATCGTAATTGGATTTTTTAATGAACAAGGACACCCTGATAATGATATTATTTCTATTGGCAACTTTCCTAAATCATTTAAATATTATCAAACTGGTTTACGCTTTAGTTACTCAGAATTTTACTTTAGAAATTTTTCAGATGGTAGCGCAAAATTTGCACACGGTTACACTAGTAAAAATGGGAAAGAAATAGTGATAGATTATATCCATAATAATATTAATAGTGACAATACAATTACATATGTTAATCGAAAATTTGTTGGTAAAAAAATAAAATGAATAAATACTTAGTTTTAGTGAGATTCCTTTTATCTCAACTATTGTTTACCTCTTTTTTTACAAATAGCCATGCTCAAAATTGGATACCCCACACCTTTAGCGAATTTGATAACAAGGTGGGCTATATCGATTCTCTGACTGGCGAAACCAAAGTTTTTTGGCATTTTGATAGTGCTAAGGCATTTAAATATGGTTTAGCAACCGCATGTTACCAAGGTAAATGGGGTTGTTTCAATACAAAAGGAGAGATCATTATACCATTTGCCTTTAGCTCGCTCGAATTAATTAGCGATAGCAGTGCCGAGGTAGATTACCATAATTGGGATAACGAAGTTTATTTTTACAAAGGGAAATACAAAGCAATGCTTCTTACCCTAGATACTTCAATCAAATACAATTACACCTATACAAAACTGCAATTTATTTATGTTTCAAATAGTGCCTTTTCTTCCATTACATTTATAAATTCAGAAGCGAAACAAAAAGCTTTGCAAATACTAAAAGATGAAATAGTGTTGAATACCTTAAGAAAAAAAATATATCCTTCAGAAATGCGCGCATATACGTTTTGGAATTCCTTTCAAGTCTCTACCTTCTCATTTAAAAGTTCAGGCAATGGAAATGGAAATGGCATCGACCTAAAAACTGGCGTTTACTATCGCCAAAAATTTGTACTTTCTGGTTTTAATATCGGGTATCAAAGATCAAAGATAATCAACGACACTTTTAAATATATAACCCATCAGATCCCATTCCTATGGTCGAATTATTTTTTTCTAAAAAAGACACCTTTGGGAAATGCCCTATTTACCAAACTAGATTTGGGATGTATTCTTGGCACCTTCGATTTTAAAGAAAATAAAAAAACTGGCAATGCCTATAAAAGTACCTCATCTCGCAATACGAGCGCACCAAATATTATAATGAATATTGGTTTCGGTTTTAAAATTGGTACAGATAATTCAAAATCAGGACTTATCTTCGAAACAGGATATAAATTTGCGCCTATTGTAATTGCCTATGGCACGTATATTAATCATGCCTATGTAAGTCTAGGTGTATTGCTTTAATCTTTAAGATTCCTCTTTTTTCCTTAGGTTTGCGCCATGATTGGTCTTTCGGCATTCTTTACAAAATACTTTGTGTGGGCGTTTCTATGGCGCTTAATTAAGAAAATTATCTTTTGGTTTTTTGCAAGTACCATTGGCATAGTATTAATTTACAAATGGGTGCCAGTGCCTGTTACATTTTTAATGTTACAGCGTTGTACAGAACAAAAAGCAGAAGGCGAATCTATGAAACTGCAAAAGGATTGGGTGCCATTAGATGAAATTTCACCTTACTTACAATTAGCAGTGGTGTGTGCCGAGGATCAGAATTACTTAAAGCACAACGGCTTTAGTTATACGGCCATTGAAAAAGCGATGGCATACAATGAGAAGATGGAAGAAAAAGGCAGCGAGAAACGCAGAGGCGCCAGCACCATCAGTCAACAAACAGCAAAGAATGTTTTCTTATGGCCTAGTCGCAGTTGGGTGCGCAAGGGTTTAGAAGTCTATTTTACTTTTTTAATTGAAACTTTGTGGAGTAAAGAACGCATTATGGAAGTGTATTTGAATGTCATAGAGCTGGGCAATGGAGTTTATGGTGCCGAGGCCGCTGCACAAAATTATTTACATAAAAGTGCTGCAAAGCTTAGTAGTTCCGAAGCTGCCTTAGTGGCGGTGGTATTGCCCAGTCCACGCAAATTTTCTATTGCCCACCCAAGTGCTTATACAAAAAAACGCCAAAGTTGGTGTTTGCAGCAAATGAAATACTGGGGCATGACACTAGAATATGACAAAAATGAAGAATAGGTTTTGAGCCCAATCTTTATTATTTTCGTCTGTATCAATGGGTATTAAAAATATTCTTTTCATTCTTTTCTTCATTACTTTTTTCTCTTTGAAAGCAGAAAACGATTCGCTACCTTGGATTACCCTTAATATTAAAACCGGCCTTCCACTCTTCCTTTATCCAAATACTGAGAATATTCCAAATGCGAGCGTTTCACAGTCTATATTGCAAAACAGATCATATATGATTGATTTTGGATTTAGGTTAAATAAAAAGAGTCAATTGTTTCTAGGAGGGCAAATATTAGGTAGAAGTTATGAGATAGTTAGTCATAATACAGGATACGGTTTCGTTTCTAAGAATCATGGCACCAGCATACTGTCATTAGCATTAACTTATAGTTATTTATTTTATAATAAAAACAATTTAAAGTGCTTTATAATTCCAAGACTTTGGTTCTCACATATTGCAGAAGATATACAATACAAATACAACGATAGCATTCCACCGAATAATTATACGATAAGAGGAAGAATGGTGAATCCTACTGTGACTAGCACAATATCTCCTTCCTTCGGCTTTGGGTTAGAACGTAAACTTTTTATAAAGGAGTTATACTTTATGTTTCAAACAGAATATGTTTTCAGCCCCTATGGCCATCGTACAAGCCGACTGTGTTTGAATACGGGCTTAAGTTTTAAGATTTATTAATCTTATTTTTGTTCAACATGAAACATTGTTATCTTTTTATTTTAATAATTGGCATTTGTCATTCATCAGGTGCTCAAATTGATACTTTCCATCAAAATAATTGGCGAAGAAGTTTATTAGATACACTTTCGTCTCTATCTCCAAATCAAAGAGATTCCTTTAAGCGTTATTTATTGAACACAGAAATCAAAGTAAATTACAAACTCTTTACCATTAATAAACACAAATTAATAACGAATACTAAAAGTTTACATCCACTTATTTTGGAAACAAAGGAGATTTTTTTAGAAGTATTAGATCACCAAGGGAATCAACTTTGCAAACAATCTTTAAATATTAATCTATCTAATGAATGCCTCCTTCCTGCCAATTATATGAATGGCATGCTCATCATCTTTTTTACATGGGGTGATTCTAAGAGCAATTTGAATTCATTAATTTTAAGTTCTCAATGATTCAATTCAAATCTTTCGTATAAAACGTATTTCTAATCAACTGATTTATCTGATGTGAATCAAGAAGACCAGTTATTAGACGAGAATCTTTATAAAACTGGCAGTTTGAGAAGGTGTTTTGACCCCTTTATAAAGAATTTCACCGTTAAGAGGTTTTGTTTAAATGTCGACCAAAGTTTTAGTTCTATTTATTGGTCAATCAAAAACCACTTACCTATATATCACAATTATCTCTCGTTTTAAAACCCCCTCGCAATTGATTTCAAGTATGTAGTTACCATTTATATAATCCTTTAAATCTAAAGTTAAATGGAAATCTCCTTGATTAAAATCTTTCGATTCCAAGCGTTTTCCAAATACGTCATAAAGTGCATAACCTATTATTTCAGTAGTACTTTTAATATTTAGATACTCCGCAACTGGATTAGGATAAGTCTCAACACCAACTATAATTTTTCGATGAACTTTTAAATCCAAACTATTATCCAATTTAAATATTGCCCCATCTTTCCCTGCAATAAAACCTATGTTCTTTGTTGGAAAATAAACACAATAATAACCATTGGTGTAATTCAATGATGATGCCACCCAGTTCTTTCCTCCATCTGTCGTTTTCAAAATAGAATCCAATTGGTTAGAAGCTACCCAGCCATTCAGTGAATCCAGAAAATGAACACTATACAGTGATTTTGTAAGTCCGCTTTTTTGTTTTACCCATGTAGCTCCGCCATCCATCGTCTTAAGAATCGTTCCATACTCTCCCACCGAATAGCCAATTTTATCATTTATAAAGTTAATACCGTATAGAGCCGGTCCAGCGGGTTCAGAATACATCGAATCCCATGTTACTCCGGCATTTGAAGTTGAAAATATCGTGCTATTACCTCCGCAGGTGTAGCCATTCATTGGGTCCCTAAAATGCATATTTATGAAGTTCTTTGTACTTACCACTTGCTTGGTCCAAGTGTTACCGCTATCATTGGTTTTCAAAATGATTCCATTTTGTCCGGATACAAACCCTGTTTTTTCGCTCGTAAAATAAATGCCACTTAAATAAGTTGAAATTCCAGTATTATAAGTAGTCCAATGGGCCCCATAATCCCTTGTTCTTTTGAGCAAACCATTTGTGCCGCATATCCACCCAGTATGCTTATCCGTAAAAAAAACACCAGTTAACTGACCTGAATTAAGACCAGTATTAACCGCTAACCAATCCTCTCCACCTGTTACAGTGGCCACCATTGCACCATTATTACCAACCGCATAGCCATGTTCATTATCGACAAAATGAATATTATTTAAAACTTCTAAAGTATTAGATGTTTGTTTAGTCCATTGTGCATTAGAGAAAAATGGCGATAAGAGGAGGAGGCAGATTACAATTCTCATATTACAATGATAGGGTATATAAAACAATTTCTTAAGACCTTTTTTAACCCAATTATTTAAAATTTAAAAGCAATTCATCCTCATTTTCGTCCATTATAACCTACACCTAAATAATATTTGTTTGATAAACTAACTAAAATCTTAAATTTGCAGCCTTTTATAACTAAAAAATAACCCAATTTATTCATACAATGAGTAACGAAACCATCCACAGTAATTTGAATCCATTGGATTCCATGATGAAACGCTTCGATGAAGCCGCAAAAATTATAGGTCTTGATGATTCAGCCTACAATACTCTAAAATATCCTGCGAAAATTATTACCGTGCATTTGCCGGTTATTATGGACAATGGCAAAGTGCAAGTGTTCGAAGGTCACCGTGTACAACACAGTACCACACTTGGACCTTCAAAAGGAGGTATCCGTTATTCAATGGATGTTTCATTAGATGAAGTAAAAGCATTAGCTGCTTGGATGACATGGAAAACTGCTGTTGTAGGTATTCCTTACGGTGGTGGTAAAGGTGGTATTAAATGCGACCCTAAATCAATGAGCAAAGGTGAACTTGAACGTTTAACCAGAGCCTACGCTGCCTCTATGAGCGATGTTTTTGGACCCGATAAAGATATTCCTGCTCCGGATATGAATACCGGTCAGCAAGAAATGGCTTGGATTGTAGATGAATATTCTAAAATCAAAGGTCAATATACACCTGCTGTAATTACAGGTAAACCCATTTCAATGGGCGGTTCTTTAGGAAGAGTTGAAGCAACCGGTAGAGGTGTTATGGTATGTACCCGTTCTGCTTTAGCTAAAATGGGCTTGAAACCAGAAGAGTGCACCTGTGTTGTTCAAGGTTTTGGAAATGTTGGTTCTATCTCTGCTAAATTAATTGAAATGTTGGGCGTAAAAATCGTTGGAATCTCTGATGTTACCGGTGGTTATTACAATGTCAATGGTATTAAAGTTGAAGAAGCAATGGCTTATACCAAAGCGAATGGCAACTTAGGTGGATTCACAGGTGGCGAAAAAATAAACAATGCGCAATTGTTAGAATTACCATGTGATATCTTAGTACCTGCTGCTATGGAAGATCAAATTACTGATGCCAATGCGGGAAATATCAAAGCTAAATTAATTGTTGAAGGTGCTAACGGACCTACAAGCGCTAATGCCGATAAAATTTTAAATGATAAAGGTATCATTGTAGTGCCAGATATTTTAGCAAATGCTGGTGGGGTGACTGTATCATACTTCGAGTGGGTGCAAAACAGAATGGGTTATTTCTGGACCGAAGAGCGTGTCAACAGACGTGCTGATAGGGTTATGAAAATGGCATTCGACAATGTATTTGAAACTGGCACGACCCATAAATGTAGTCTGAGAATGGCTGCTTATGTGGTTGCAATTGATAAAGTAGCGACCACTCAAAAATTTAGAGGCGTATTCTAATGTTATTTCACAGAGAAGGTTATAAAATCATATTGGTAACCCTGCTAATTTTGGCAGGTATTAACATTGCTTCGCATGCCTTAATTGGCGAAGAGAGTTTGATTACCAAAATCATATTGATCATTTCATTGGTCTTTTTTATTCTTATTCTTCAGTTTTTCAGAAACCCATCAAGACATACTGTCATTAACGAGAACCAAGTTATAGCGCCAGCAGATGGCACAGTTGTGGTAATCGAAGAAGTAGAAGAACCGGAATATTTTAAGGATAAAAGAAAACAAATCAGTATTTTCATGAGTCCTATCAATGTGCATGTGAATAGAAATCCAATCAGTGGCATTGTTAAATATGCAAAATACCATCCAGGTAAGTATTTAGTTGCTTGGCATCCAAAATCATCAACAGAGAACGAAAGAACAACTGTTGTAATTGCAGGATCTAAAGCAGAAGTACTTTTTAGACAAATAGCTGGTGCACTAGCAAAACGCATTGTTTATTATGTAAAGGAAGGTCAAGAAGTGAAACAAGGTGAAGAAATGGGTTTTATAAAATTTGGTTCGAGAATCGATATTTATTTACCACTTACTGCAACTGTTAATGTTCAATTGCAACAAAAAACAAGAGGAGGCGAAACAGTGGTTGCGACTTTGGCTTAATTATTGAATGTTATTCCTTATCAATTCAAATATTAAATAAATGAAAAAACTAATTTTAACCCTAGCCCTTTTTGTTGGTGTAGCTGTTATCAGCAATGCGCAAACAAGCACTACTGGTGCAACCAATACAGCGACTAACAAACAAGAAACTTCAACTGGCTTAAAGCCAACAGTTGCTCCTCAGGTAGCTCCAGTTACCACAGAAACAGCACCTGCCACTCCTGCAACACCAGCTCCTGCTGCCAAGAAAAGCACTAAAAAAGCATGCTGCCAAAAGAAAGCAAGTTCTTGCTGCAAGAAAAAAACAGAAGCCATTAAAGAAGATTAAATTCTTTTAAATATTTTTCAAAAAAGCCCTGAAATATTTCAGGGCTTTTTTTTGTTTCAAAAATTTTTTATCCCTCAATAAAATCAACTAATATTGCATTGTAAAAGTTGCCCATGTGGCGAAATTGGTAGACGTGCCACCTTGAGGTGGTGGTGACCGAAAGGTTGTGCAAGTTCGAATCTTGTCGTGGGCACTTTTTATAACCCCTTAAATATTTTCTTTTTGAAATTGAATGCCTGCCAAATGTATGGTATCTGCAATGGCATTAAACTTAAAATTCAATACTTTTAATATGGCTGCATTGCTGTATTGGTGTTTCTTAAGCGAGGTGCGCACTGTTTCTGGTGTTAAGGTAGACTTTGGATTAAATAATAAATTCAATCTAACCAGTATTAAAAACAAATTTTTATAACGAACTTTTAATTCAATATTTGGTGCTGGTTTGTGAATGGATTCCGCAATTTCATTTAAAACTGTACGATAGGACAGATTCTCACTTACCAATAAAAATCTTTGACCTACAATGGCATTGTCTGCCAAATAGCACATGGCATTTGCCACATCATGGACATCAACAAAACCATTGATACCATTGGTATAAAATCGCATGCATCTGTCAATATTTCTAAACAACCTGCAAGAGCCTTTGTGCCAATCGCCATAGCCTAAAATAATCCCTGGATTAACAATTACGGCATTTAAGCCCTCCTCAATACCACGCCAAACTTCTAATTCTGCTAAGTGTTTGCTAATTGCATATTGGGTATTATGATCGTTGTCTTCCCATTCCGTAGTCTCGTCAATTAAAGTGGCGTTGTCTGTTCTACCCAAGGCTGCTGTGCTGCTAACATGCACCAATTGCTTCACATTGTTTTTAAGACAGGCATTTACAACATTGGCCGTTCCTTCAACATTAATAGCCATCATTTCGTCTGCCTCTTGCATATTAAAGGCCACCTTAGCAGCACAATGAAATACGATAGAGTTAGGCTCAAACACCTCATCTAAAACCGTGATATCTAGTATATCCGCTATTTTCCATTTGAAATTTGCAATTAAATGCGCATGGTTATCGCCTAATTCATTTTTTACAATAAGATTGAATTCCGAAGTGGAACTTTGTTCTCTTTTTAAGCCAATAACAGGATGTCCTTTTTGTAATAATGCGGCTACCACATAACTACCCAAAAAACCATTCGCTCCCGTTACTATCATTTTGTTGAAATTTAAGTGGTGCAAAATTCGGATATTTGTATCAATATTGAACCATGGATATTTTAAAGGAATTTTTTGAACCCATTAGTAAAAATTTATTAAAAGGAATTGTAAAAAAAGAGGGTCTCATTGGGCCTGAAATAAAATTAAATAACGGCAAATTCCCCGACCCATCAAAAGTTGATGTCGCTATTATTGGTCTTGGTAAAAATGCAGATTTAGTGCGAAAACAGTTCTACGCCTACAGTCATAAATTAAATGGCATCGAGTTGGCTGACTTTGGCAATTTAAAACACAATGGTACTGAAAAAAATATCAATGCCGGATTAGCCGAATGTTTAATCAGTTTGAAAGAACATAACATTATTCCAATAATCATAGGCGAGCAACACAATTATGCACAAGGCTTAATGAAAGGTATCGATTTTAAATCAATTGATTATGCTTTGGTATCGCCTTTTCTCAATTACGATGAAACGGATTTAGGCTATCAGCTTAATGCTAAAAAGCGTTTATTTCATGCCTCCTACTTGGGTTTTCAAAGCTATTTGACAACCAATAATTCCATGCAAAGTGTAGCCGATGTATTTTCAGAATGCATTAGACTAGGAACACTGCGTGCAGATATGGCACAATCAGAGCCATTATTAAGGCAAGCCGATATTTTTGATTTCGATTTATCTGCTATTAAATATTCTGAATTTCAAAGCGCCGTTCAAAAAATACCGAATGGTTTTTTCAATCACGAGGCTTGTGCTTTGTGTCGGTATGCTGGTATTTCAAACAATGTCAATTATTATTTACTTAGAAATTTTACTTTGAATGAAACATCAACCATTGATGCCTCTCAAATCGCGCAAATGATATGGTATATCTGCGATGGCATAGACAACCGATTCAATGATTTTCCTCAAATGAATCACCGAAATTTCAAAGTATACAAATGCCATGCCCCTAGTGGTGTTGATATGGTATTCTTGAACAGCAATTTAACTGGGCGTTGGTGGCTGCAAATACCATCAAAAAATGGTGGTAAAAAAACAGCCCCAAAATTCATAGGTTGCAGCGAATCTGATTTCGAAATTGCGCGCGAAGGCGATGTGCCAGAAAAATGGTTCAGAGCAGCAGGATCGGGTTTTTAAAAAAGCCACAGATTCACAGATTAATTAAAATGACAATTCCACAGCTTAATAAATCCTTTGGATTTATTAAGCTCAATCTGTGTCCCTTTTCTTGTTAAATTTTAATCTGTGAATCTATTGAGCTTAATTTATTTCAAAGGCATCAATGCTGCTTTGCGGTGTGGCCAATGCTTTTAACCCCATAATGATTTTATTCACAAGAGAGATTCTCCGTTTTAATCAACTTTTATTCAACATATTATAAATATTCTGAAAATATTCAAAAGTGCATTAATTTTTCATTTGAATGCTTGGATAATATAAAATTTCGTGTAGGTTTGCCATAGCATGAAAATAGGAACTATTAAAGAGACTAAAGCAGGAGAAAACAGAGTAGCTTTAAGTATCGATGTTGTTAAAAATTTTATTAAACAAGGCTTCGAATGTATAATAGAATCAGGTGCCGGCATTGCCTCTAACTTTTCTGACGAAATGTATACCAACGCTGGAGCAAGCATCGTTGCCAGTGCCAAGGAGGTATGCGACAAAGCAGATGTTTTGGTAAAAGTAAATGCGCCTTCTGCCGATGAAATTGCAATTCTAAAAAATGGTTCTGCCCTTATTTCTTTCATTTATCATTTAACCAATCCAGAATTAATTGATCAACTCAATGCTAAAAATATATCCGTATTTAGCATGGATGCTATTCCGCGTATTTCAAGAGCTCAGAGCATGGATGCATTAAGTTCTCAAGCCAATTTGGCAGGCTACAAAGCCGTACTTTTAGGGGCCCATCACTCCGCAAGAATTTTCCCTATGCTAATGACTGCAGCTGGCACTATTTCTCCTTCCAAAGTATTAATATTTGGAGCAGGCGTGGCCGGTTTACAAGCTATTGGTACTGCCAAGCGTTTGGGTGCAGTAGTTGAGGTAACCGATATAAGACCAGAAACAAAAGAGCAAGTTGAATCATTAGGTGGTAAGTTTATTAGTTTCGATACTGGTGATGTGAAAATAGAAGGTGGCTATGTGAAAGAAGCTGGCGAAGACACGCTGAAAAAACAAAGAGAAATATTAACCAAACATTTGGCAGTTGCCGATGTAGTAATCACTACGGCATTAATTCCAGGTAAAAAAGCCCCAATTTTGGTAACAGAAGACATGGTAAAAGTCATGAAATTAGGGAGTGTTATTATTGATATGGCGGTTGAACAAGGTGGAAATTGCGAGTTAAGTGAACCTGGAAAAGTAGTAGTTAAACATGGTGTTAAAATTGTTGGCGAAACCAATCTACCTTCCTTGCTTTCACAAAATGCGAGCGAGAGTTATTCAAAAAATATTTATGCTTTCTTAACACATTTGGCCACTAAAGATGGCTTAAAATATGAGATGGAAGAAGAAATTACAAAAGGAACTTTAATTTGCAAAGAAGGAACGAAGCTTAAATTTTAGGATTTATTGATTTCAGAATTTTTGAATAATCTTAGAGTAAAATTTAAGTAAATCAAAGTTTAAAAATCTCAAATCAACCTTAAGCGAAAAGCAAACAAAATTGTAAACGACGAAAAACACAAATCACAAAATCCAAAAATAAATAGAATGAATACGATAATAGATTTTATAGCTGAGGAACATAATCTACTCATGATTTACCTCGTAATCCTCATGATTTTTGTAGGGATTGAACTGATAGAAAAAGTGCCTTCAGTATTGCACACCCCTTTAATGAGTGGTGCTAACGCCATACATGGTGTTGTAATTATTGGAGCCATTATCATTATGGGCGAAGCAGAAAACATGTATGCTACTATTCTTGGTTTCATAGCTGTAGTATTAGGAACTCTAAATGTTGTCGGTGGTTTTGTAGTAACCGATAGAATGTTGGAAATGTTTAAAAAGAAAAAGAAGTAAACCTAATTTGATTTAAATAATTATCAAAGCGAAGCTTCATTGATTCCATTAAAAAACAATTACCACATCAATAAATTATCAAATTATCAAATCACCAAATTAACCTTAAATGAATCTTTTACAAATCATATATCTCATCGCCTCTCTAACCTTTATCATAGGTATTAAAATGCTGGGGAAACCAGAAAGTGCGCGCAGAGGAAATCTCATTGCAGCCTTTGGTATGACCATTGCTATTTTCGGAACCATCTTTTTATATGAAGGTGTCAAAACCTCCAATTACGGTTGGATTTTTGGCGGTTTGCTTGTCGGCACTGTTATTGGTACCCTCATGGCCAAAAAAGTAAAAATGACAGGTATGCCGCAAATGGTCTCTTTCTTCAATGGAATGGGTGGAGCGTGTGCAGGCATTATTTCACTGGTAGAGTTTAACCATATTTTGCAACAAGGCGATTTTTTGGCCGCTCCAAAAGTTAAATTAGCCATTATATTTTTAGGCTTAGTTATTGGCTCTATTTCATTTGCTGGTAGTATGATAGCCTATGGCAAATTGGTTGAGAAAATAAAAGATAAAGTATTGCCATTGCAACAATTAGTAAATATTGGTTTATTATTATTAATCTTAGGCATTGCAGCAGCAGCTACTGTGGGTTACATCAGCACCCCGAATGTTTTGTTTTTAATTCTAGCTTTATCATTGTTATATGGCGTGCTTTTCGTTATGCCAATTGGCGGTGCAGATATGCCAGTGGTTATTTCCTTATTAAATTCTTTTACTGGTGTGGCAGCAGCCATGGGTGGTTTCTTATACGATAACAAGGTGATGTTATTTGGCGGTATATTAGTTGGTAGCGCAGGCACACTGTTAACGGTAGTCATGTGCAAAGCCATGAACCGCTCGCTTACCAATGTATTAATTGGCAATTTTGGTGGTGGTAAAAAAGATGCTGGCGAAGGCAAAGCCATTACAGGATCTATCAAAGAAATATCAAAAGCAGATGCAGCTGTATTAATGAAATATAGCAAAAAAGTAGTGATCGTTCCCGGTTACGGATTAGCGGTTGCGCAGGCACAGCATATTTGCCACGAGCTAGAGCAAGTATTGGAGGACGAAGGTGTAGAAGTAAAATACGCCATACACCCTGTAGCGGGTCGTATGCCCGGCCACATGAACGTTTTATTAGCCGAGAGCAATGTGAGTTACGATAAATTGATTGAGATGGATGACATCAATCCTGAATTTAAAACCACCGATGTGGTATTAATTGTAGGCGCCAATGATGTCGTAAACCCTGCCGCTAAAAACGATCCAAACAGCCCTATTTATGGTATGCCAATACTCGATGTTGAAGATGCAGCCCATACCATTGTTATGAAACGGAGTATGAAAGCCGGTTATGCAGGCATAGAAAACGAACTCTTCTTTAGCCCAAAAAACAGCATGCTATTTGGCGATGCCAAAAAAACTTTAACTGAGCTGGTAAGTGAGTTGAAGAGCTTGTAGAATATCCTTCATTTAAGATGAAAAGCACACTGAATATTGTTGATGCTCCAATGCATGATGAAGATAGCGATTATCATTTTTCTCAAGGTTCGTATTTTCCACCCCAATTTAAGATTGTTGCAATTTTTCTACTTATTGCCGGTCTGGTATTGTGTGTTGAATTAAATTTCATAGGGTTAATTTTATTAGTGTTAAGTACTATAGCATTGATAGCTAAGAAACAATTAACCATTAGTTTTTCATTGTCAAAACAAAAAAACGGGATGACTTTTTTTGGTAGGCAATTCGGCCAATGGGAACCATTACCAAGTTTCGAATCTGTATCAATTTTTAGTGCTAAAAAAAGCCAAGACATGGCAGTAGACAGCCAATTTGCAACAGTTACCTTTACCGAAATTGAAGTCAATTTAGTTTACAATAAAAATAGACGCTTAACGGTATTTACAACCAAAGATTTTAATAAAGCCCTCAATATTGCTCAATTATTTGCAGATAAACTCGCTATAAGAATATACGATGCTACACAACGAGAAGGCAAGTGGTTGGATTAAGTATCAGTGAATTCCACTTTGCTACATGCGTAAATAACGGTTAAATAAAAGAAATGTAAAAACATGTCTAAAGAATGCTAATTTTAGGTAGATAAGGTTGCAAATTACCTGCACCTATATACGTTAGCAGTGATTCAAAGGACCATTTTAACCTAAGCAGATGAAATAACTATTTGTAATAAACAGTGCCTACCGGACAATGCTAGCAGACAACAAAGCATTTGCAATAAAGGTCAATCCGTAAAAGAAATTCATTTTGCATTGCAAATGAATAGACCATACTATCTTTGTTAAAGTATTCTGTAGAAAGTGCCCTTGGCCAAACTGCAAGTAGTTTTAAAACAAAATGCGTTACCCAATGACTACCGACAACAAAGCCAAATCCACCATAATTTATGTTTAGACACAAAGGGAACAAGAGAACATTAAAGCACAATTTAAGGCTTGCTTCTTTGCTTTCTTTTATAGCAGGAATGGTAAATGTTGCAGGCTTTCTTGCAGTTAAACAGCTAACAACCAATGTAACTGGACACTTTGCCTTTTTTGTAGACGAAGTTTTTAAACTTAACTTATGGCAAGGTTTTATTTACTTTTTATACATCTTCTTTTTCTTCTTAGGTTCTTTTGTATCCAATGTTATCTTTGAAATTGTATCAAAGCGAAGCGATAGGTTAATATACATAATTCCTACAATAATTGAAAGTCTTATTTTGTTTTTAGTATCGGTATTTGGACAGTTTTTAATTTTACAAAATCCAAATCATTTAGCATTTTCTTTACTTTTTGCAATGGGCTTACAAAATTCATTAGTCACAACAATTTCAAACGCAACAGTCAGAACAACGCATTTGACAGGGCTGTTCACAGATTTGGGGATAGAACTTTCACAATTATTTTTTTACAAACAGCAAGACCAAAAAGACAAACTCCACGCCTCCATAAAATTACGTTTTACAATCATTAGCTTTTTCTTTTTAGGAGGACTTTTTAGCGGTATTTTATATTCAAAAATTCAGTTATGCGTCTTAGCAATCGCAGGGATAATTTTACTCATTGGAATAATATATGACGACTTAAAACTGAAATTAATAATTCAAAACAGACATCAATCAGATAGTAATAAAAACGGCATATCACAAAACCTGCCATAAATTTAACGGTTGCGTTTTCCGCGATAACTATTGTGGATGGTTAAACGTTGCTTTTCCATATGTATATTAGTGAACGCCAAATTAACTTATTGGAGATCCAAGCTGGTCAAAAATTAACAAGGTCTCAGTTGATGATTTTGGTTTTCTAAATTAATTTTTGCAAAATAATCCATTAATTAATTGTCACTATTTTAATTGTGGAATAACAAGAAAGACAATAGTTGGCGATTAACTCCTTTTATAAGTATAAATCAATATACGCCAAAAATTTAACTCGAGACAATCCTTAGGCATCCGCGTTTTAGAACAAAATATTTTAGTTTTATAAATTCCATATTATTTCATATTTTTGAAAACTAATTGCAGTTTATACAAATTTTGCTATAATAAACAAGAAAAAGAAACAATAACTGGGCACTTTTCAAACATGAAAAACAGAAATTTTTTACTTTAATTGTTCATAAATGAGCATTAATTTTTATTTTTGTAAGATTAAGTGTGGAGACCAGTAACCACCAAAAAAACGGGGCTATACCTAAAAGTCAACAATTAGGACAAATTATTAAAAAATAAAATGAAACTAAAAAATTTACTCTCGCTAATCCTGTTGTCAGCATGTATGACTGGTTTTTGCACTACTTGGTCCATAAACAATGCTGGAAATACTTATACTCCTGCAACTATTACAATAAAACTAGGCGACACAGTGAATTTTGTAATAACAACATCACATGATGCAAGAGAAGTTAGTCAGACCACTTGGAATTCAAACGGGAATACTGCACTTTCTGGTGGCTTTCAAACTGCTTTTGGTGGTGGAAAAGTTTTGCCTGCCCAACTTGGAGTTGGAACGCATTATTTTGTATGCACACCTCACGCCGCAATTGATATGAAAGGAACCATCATTGTCCAAGGCGCAACAGGCCTTACAGATAACCGCTTGCTTACAAATATTTCATTCTTTCCAAATCCTGTCTCCGACCTAATTACAATTATAGCAAGTAACGATTTGCTAGGTTTTTCTTTTATCATTGCTGATCAAACAGGTAGACAAATTATGACTGGATTGTTAAATACCGAAACAACATTGGTTGATATTAGTCGACTAGCTTCAGGTGCTTACTTCTTTTTAATCGGACAAGAGAGAAAGAAGGCATTCAAAATACTAAAGAATTAAATTAGCCATCGAAGAGACCAACTTAAAAATGGCGATTCATTTTCAGAAAATAAAGCTTTATTAAATTTCTTCAAGGGCATTCTCTATAGATACTTTTAGATTTGTGAGAACGTTGAGAGTATGTTTCGTTTCATATTTATCTCTTCTTTTCAAAAGTTTCAGTCTTATTGAAAAAAATAGAATTAAATTAGAATTTGTCATTTGATTTCAGAGGCATCAATCAGCCCAAAAGTCTTATCAATTGGCATTTTGTACTAACAAATACAATTTCAAAAGCAGTATTTTTTGGATGTCCTATTCATCCAAAACCAATTGACAATTACGAAGAAGGGCTGACACTTGCTTAAAAAAGGGTAAAGGTAGAACCATTTATAAACTATAGTCAGAATTCAACTAAGTTAGCCATCTTATACCTTATTGAAAAACGAAAGAAAAGTATCAATCAAAAAATATAACAATAATGACTTTAGACGCTCTCAACGTGCTAAAATATTCACTAATTTAGACTATTTTTCCTAATTGTTTATAATACTTTTAATTGTTTCATCGATTCATTCTTTCAATTTGGGAAATAATTGCGTCATCAAATTTGATGGTGCTGTTATCACATCATTTAAAGCAGAATCAACCTGGCAATCGAATTAAATTATTAAAAGTTTTAAATTTTTTTAGCGATAGTTTTTAGTTCCTTGTTACTTTTGTTAAATATACATGGCATAATGTAAATTCTTTGATAGCGCAGAAACACTAAATACTATTATCCAAAGGCAATAAGAGATGAATTTTAATATTTAATTTAAACTCAAACCAAACCTTCTAATAAATTGTTAAAAATATACAGTTTGAATAATAAAGTACAATAATGAAATTAAAACACCAGGCAGACATAAACGTTCTGATGTCAACTTATAATACCCCTTTCCACATGGTCAAAAGAGCCATTGATTCTGTATTAACCCAAGATTTTCAAAATTTTGAGTTACTAATTCTCGATGATGGAAGTGATTTTCATACAAGTATTAAGTTGCTTGAATATGTTCAGAATCTTGATAATAGAATTAGCTATGTATGGCATAAAAATAGAGGACAATCTGAGAGCATCAATCGGGGCATCCTGCTTTGCAGTAGTGCTTTTATAAGTATTATTGATGCCGACGACGAATATTTGCCAAATCACTTGTCAACATGCCTAGAATCGATGGATATATATGATTTGATAGCAACCCATACGGATACGATTGTTAATGATTACGAAGATTATTATGTGCCAGATAAACACGACAACAATAATAACATTCATGTGGACGATTGTATTTTGTTTGCCACACTTTTTGGTAAAACCGCAGTTTTCAAAGAAAATATTTTCAAAAATAAATATTCGGCCGACAGTGATTTCTTTGAACAGGTATCAAAAATTTACAAAGTTGCAAAAATACCTTCGCGCACTTACAAATATTACCGGAATCATATAAATAGTATTACATCTAACATGAAATTAAATAATGCTTGAAAATGCGACTCCTAAAAGTTCTGCAAATTTTATTTTTGCTTCAATTCTTACTGGGGTTTATGATGTAAATAGGAACGAAAACTTGCAACACGATGATTTTTCTATTGTAGAAAAATGGGTTTCTTCGATTGTAAAACTAAAACTCAATGGTATACTTTTTCATAATACTTTTTCAAAAGAAACCGTTGACAATTATGCTAATAAATACGTACAGTTTGTCAATGTAGAATATAACAAGGAACTAAATCCCAACATATACCGATATTATATCTACCAAGACTATATTTCAAAGAACTTACAAAACATTAATAACCTATTTGTTACTGATGTTTCCGATGTTGAAGTCGTCGCCAATCCTTTTGAGAGTCCTCTTTTTAAAGAAAATCCAAACCGTTTATTTTGTGGAGATGAACCAGAAATTTTAGACAATGAATGGATGCGTAATCACTGCAACCATCTCAGAGATTCAATGCCAGAATTTCGAAATTTCGAAGCCCTAAATCAGTATAAAACCCTGTTAAATTGTGGTATTATAGGAGCCAATATCAATGTTATGAAAGATCTATTTGATAAAATGCTGGGGATCCATGATGCATTTTCATATTCAAATAGCACAGATTACACACTGGATATGGGCGTTTTTAACTATGTTGCACGCACCCATTTTGGGCAAAATTTATTCCATGGCGAGCCTGTAAATACTTGTTTTAAAAATTACGAAATCCATAGAACGGACTGTTGGTTTAGGCACAAATAAAAATTAATAGAATCTACTTCTTCTTGCCTAGCGATTGCGCAGTCTTTCTTTTACATACTTTTCTACGGCAGCCTTACTTGTATACCAATTTTTACCTTCCTTATAAGCATCTATTTTGCCTCTACGAGCCAACAAGCTAATATATTCTGGACCATAAGGCATTTTTTCTTCCTCCACCAAATTGGCAATCGAAGAATAATCATCGGGACTGTTGGGCATGGCATTGATATAAATATTCAATGTTCTTTCTAAGGCTTGACACATTAATAACAATAATTTTTGATAATTTCCATTATTGGCTTGATTCAAGGCATCATAGTATTTTTTTCTATCATTTTTAAGGATAATAGCGGGAGGAAATCCCGAACGCATCAATAATAGATTCATTACCAAGCGGACTGTTCGTCCGTTGCCGTCTAGAAAAGGGTGTATCCAAACAAAGCGATGGTGAAACACAGTAGCCAATTCAATAGTATTCAGACCTTGTGGATTATGCTTTACATATTCAATTAATTCATCGAGCAAATCTGGCACTTTTCGGGCATTGGGAGGTACAAAATTGGCTCCAGTAATACGCACAGCTGAATTTCTTAATTGGCCAGCACAATGATCTTCAATGCTATTGAGCACAATTTTATGTAACGATACAATATCTCCAGCATTCAATGCATAATTGGGCTTTAAAAGCCTATAAAGATAATCAATTGCTTTGGCGTGATTATGTGCTTCGAAATGTTCGCGTAAAGATTTCCCATGAACCGTAAGGCCGTCTTCTAAAATGACCTTGGTTTCATTTAAGGTCAATGTATTGCCCTCTATGCTATTTGAATTATAGGTCCATTCTATAGCAAGCGTTTCTTTTATTTTCTCCAGCGCAATAGATGAAAGTGGTCTTCCTTTTTCTAGTGTTGTTTTCTTATCATCTATGCGCCTATATATGGCTTGCAATCCTTGTCTTTCATCTAAATTAAATTCCAACATCACACGAAATTACAATAATATTTTAATATCGTTTATATATAAATAATATTATACCGATATTAACTTTGAATTTATCCTAATTAAGTGACTATTGAATATCCAAATTAATGTCATCATAATAATCTCGGCGTGCCCAATAAAAAATACTAACTTTGCGCTACCATGCAAATCATTAAACAACATTTCGAAGAAGCAAAAAGTGTATTAACTACTTTTTTGGCCAATGAAAACAATTTCCTAACCATAGAGAGAGCCGCAGCAGCCATGGTAGAAAGCGTAAGGAATGGTGGTAAAATATTGAGTTGTGGCAATGGTGGCAGCATGTGCGATGCTATGCATTTTGCAGAAGAATTAACTGGTCGCTACAGAAATGATAGACCAGCGATGCCTGCTATTTCAATTTCCGACCCGAGCCATATCAGCTGTGTGGGTAACGACTATGGCTACGAATTTATTTTCTCCCGCTATATTGAGGCTTTGGGTCAAAAGGGCGATGTATTGTTAGCCATTAGTACCAGTGGCAATTCAAAAAATATTTTAAGAGGCATTGAAGCCGCGAAAGAAAAAGGCATGGTTATTATAGGTTTGACTGGAAAAGACGGTGGTGCCATGGCCGAACTATGTGATTTGGAAATACGTGCCCCTTTTTCTGAATATGCCGATCGCGCCCAAGAGATTCACATTAAAGTAATCCATAGTCTTATCGATTGTATCGAGAGAAATTATTAAAAATTTCCTGCTACCACACAACTTATTTTATCTTTAATTACATCGCCCGAAGGATGGGTACTTTCTATCATTACAATGTATACCCCTATTGCAGCCTTTTGCTGGTTATAATCTGTGCCATTCCAACTTAAAAAGCCTGCGGTTCCAAGAGTTACATTATTTACCCATTGTTGTATCAATCTGCCTTCTAAATCATAAATGTGAATGGTCGTTGCATAATCTGCTTGAGGTAGTTGATAGTTTAAAATCAAGACATCTTGGTAGCCATCATCATCTGGCGAAACAGTTGTGTTCTGTAAACTAAAATATTGCCCGACTCCATGTATACCAACACTTTGAGAGTTCACATAACCAGGTGTAGCAAACCCTGCAACCGAAGCCGCACTGTGCCAATTGTCTTTGGCTTGACTTAAGTTAATAAAACTTATTCGCTCCAAACTCACTCCTTCTTTGTCCGAAAGCAAAGGAAAATGCCAATCATCTAAATACACCAAACTATCTATTACTTGTCCTTTGATATTGAGCAAGATAATATTACCTTCAGTATCAGGCATACTTGGCATTTTATTATAATTCAACAATAAAGCATCTGCATTTTTGCAATTATAATTCAAACATACCTTTGCTACATTTTCGCTTATTAAAAGATACTGATTGGGCTTTAATATTAATGGAACAGCGCTCAACTTTTCTATGCTTTTAAACTGCTGCTGTTCGTCATAAACTGCGATAAAATGTTTACTCAAATCAATGGCTTTACGACTGTTATTGTACAATTCAATAAAATCATAACCGCCACTTTTGGGATTGAATAATACTTCATTAAATATAAGCTCATTTCTGTCTGCCATGGAGGGCCATTGCAATTCAAATTGACTATTCATTATCGCATTTCCAGAACAATCTTTAACCCCAGAGAATGTAAATAGATAAATACTATCACCCGATGGTTTAAAATCAATCAACCAATCCATACCACTATAATTATTCACGAGCTTAGTTTGCTTGACTGAACAAATCCTACCATTCCTAAAAAGCGTAAAATCCTGTGAATGTATGCTGTCAATTTCCTCATCAAATAAAAGTCGAATCATAGAATCATTTAAAGCAACAATCGCTGTAATTTGAGGGGCCTGAAAATCGATTCCTCCCATACCTGTAACTGAATTAAGAAAACCTGGCGTGCCTCCATTTTTATCGATACTAGCCATCCAATTTGAACCACCAATACACATGTTCTTAGTATTGATCATCTCGAGACTCCAACCCCCATTTTGCTTTTTACTATCGCGGTACCAAGCATCTGTATAAGTTAGTTCATGTATGGTTTCCCCCCTTTGATTGCTCAACCAAATATGATCACCTGCATTGTTAAGCGAAGGTATATTATATAAAACGATCACCGAATCTGGGGCCAATATCAAATTGGGTAGTGGCTTTGAACCGGTACCATCGTCAATATTGCAGCCTTTCAATTGAATATACTTTTGACTCACATTGGTAATCTCAATGTATTCTTTATCGGGTAATCCCACCATTGGATTGGGGTCGGGCATTAATTCCGTAATTAGTAATTGATAAAAACTTGCAGTATCTGGATTCGAATAGTAAAATGATTGTAGTATACTTTTCATTGTGTTATTAGAAGTATCTTTCACATTTTCTATTTTCAAATACTGCTTACTATTATCACTGAAATTATTGCTAAAATTTAACAGAACAGAACGATTGCTTTGGTAAGTTATAGATTGAGGGTGAACCGAATTTGAGGTTATGGTATAATTAAGCAAATCAACCAAGCTATTGCTATCGCAATCTTCATTAAACACACAGCGCAATTGTCTCGGACCTACGAAAACAAAGCTATCCATGACAGGTGGCACAGTATCTCTAATAATTTGACCAAAATACAAATTATCGAAAAAATGCTTATTGACAAAACTGGCAGTGCTCTGTTTAATTCGCAACCCAATATAATTTGAAACTAATATATCGGAGTCTAAAGCTAAACCTTCGGTAATTAATAGTCCACCCAATATTGCACTGCGCTGCAATATAAACGAATGGTCTTTTAATCGTTTTACAATAAGTGTGTATTGATTTAAACTTTTATTCAGAGTATTATCTAAGCCATCAATGATTTTAGTTTCTATACCATTTTTAGTTTTGAATAATGAGATTTCATCAGTAGTTCCTCCCATTCGAACAAAATAACCATTCTTCATTTTTAAAAGATTAAGAGAATCTGATAAAAGAATAAAATCAACATAATTTAATGAAGAGGTGTTGAATAACAAATATGCATCTATTCTCCATTCACTTTGAACAAGCGCTTTGGCTTGGGTGCTAATATAAAATGAGGAATTTAAAGCGCTGCAATTACTTCGAAGTTTTTGCTGGGCAGTTAAAAAATTATTTAATTGCCCTTCCCATTTTGGAGTAATATTTAAATCGGAATCGTCAAAATTATCTGTAATTTGAGCATACCCCAATTGGGCCATCAATAGGCATAAAAGAATAAGTGGTGTTTTCATATAGTTTCACAATCGTTTTAGTTAATTGAAACCATGTATCTAGAAACAGATAATGCCGTTTTATTTCATTATGCTGTTGGAATTAAAGCTTTACTTTTCTACTTTTTTAATAATTTTTTTTAGATTTTCAAACTTTAAAGGTTCCCTATCTTTGATATTGGTTTTTGTAAAATAATGGTGGGCAGTAAGGAATTTAATTTGCAAATGGTTCCAAGACATTTCGTCTTTGACAACACCGATGTGCAATAATTCTTCATATAAATAATCACCTATTACAAAAAAATCATCTCTGCCCAGATAATCCAGATCTGCATCGCATATAATTTCTTCTAATTTGGTTTTAGGTTTTTGTGGCACTTTAGTCGCCATGATTAAACCTTCGATTATTTTTATTTGTGCCGGGGTATACTCATACTGTGATAAAACTTCTCTAGCTATTTCACAACCTTTTTCCTCATGATTGGTATAGGTAGACAAGAAGCCACAATCATGATAAATGGCGGCAGTTTCTAATAATTCTAAATCTTCTTGATCAAAAACCCCTTCGCTCTTAGCAATTCGCATCGCTTGAACTTTCACGTCTCTAACATGAGAAACTGAATGGTATAGTAAATATTCAGGCAGATTGACCTTCAATTTTTCTAGGATATGTTTAATGGCCCCTTTTACTTGCATTAAAAAAAATGTTAAAGTTCAAAAATACGATTTAAATAATACATATCAATTTCGCCTTTATTTTTAGCCTCTACTTTTCCACGATAGGTATACTCAATTTTGGTTAACACCTCCTTAAAAGTACTTCCAGAGAGGTTAATTTTGCCAGGTTCGCAGTTTTGTTCCATACGCGCTGCTGTATTAACAGTATCGCCCCAGATATCAAAGGCAAATTTTTTGGCACCTACAATACCAGCTACCAAAGGACCTGTATGTATTCCTATACGAATATCAAAAAACGGTTGATTTTCCTTTCTCTTAATCTCTATCAAATCTTTAATAAAGTCCTGAATTTCAGTCGCTGCCCTTAAAACATTCATTGGATTATGGGTGGTTGTATCCGGCAAACCACTCACACATAAATAGGCATCTCCTATGGTTTTAATTTTCTCGAGTTCGTTGCGTTCCATAATTTCATCGAATGCTCGGAAAATAAAATCAATATCTTCTACCAGTTTCTTGGGAGTTACCAATTCACTAATTTTTGTAAAATCTTTGAAATCAGTAAACATGACGGTCACCTTATCAAAGTACCTCGACTCATACTTGCCGGTTCTTTTTAGTTCCTCTGCAACCTCTTGCGGCAATATATTCAACAATAAGTCATCACTTCTTTTCTTTTCATTTTCAATTTCTCCATTCTTCTGCATCAATAAGTCTTGTATACCCTTTTTAACAGTGTACATTCTATAGAAAAAAGCTGCAAGTACAATGAAACCGCTTATTCCAAGAATTAATAAATAATTAATTAAGGTTTGTTTCTCTATCTCATTGTTGGCCAGCTCTTCGTTCTGTTTGGTAATTGCTAAAGAGTCTTCTATCACTTTGGCTTGTAATTTCTGGGTTTCCAATTCCTGCATAGTTAAAAACAACTGTGTATTGGCTGAATTTATGGTTTGGTTTTGTATACTAATGGTTTGGCGTTTATTCTCAATATCCAACTGCTTGCGTTGTATTTCTAGCTTTCTTCTTTCTAACTCAGATTTACTAATTGTTTTATCATTTTCAAGATTAACAATCTCATCCATTTTTCGCTTCAACTCTTCTTGCTCCCTTTGAAGTTGCTCTTGCTGCTGCCTAATAACCTTTTCTTTTTCTATTTTCTCAAGCCTTTCCTTCTCATCCCTTTCATAATTAATCTCTTCGAGTTTTGCCTGTGAATTGATGGCTTTCACTTTATACTTAGCCGAGAGCATCGGTTTACCGGCATCGCGGTATAGTAATTCTAAAGCCTTATACGACTTATATTTACCATATTCATATTTTGCCTTTTCTGCCAAATCCATGGCTGACAATACCGTTTCAACAGCTCTTTGGTAGTCCTTTTTTTCTTCAAAAGCTTTAGCATCTAACAATAATTTATTAATTTTTGCTGAATCTTCGACCGTTAAAGTGCGAATATTTCCAAAAACCATGGCTTTTGAAACCATTGGCAACATAAGCAGTAAAAGGCAAGTAAGAAAATAGATTTTAATTTGCTTCATTTTTCAATCATTAGTATATCTTTAACAAACACATTGTAAAAGAAACTAATTTTATTTGAAAAACAAAATATCCCTAACCTATTAGCCGAAGTAAAAAAATTTACAGGTATAAATATTTAGAAATTAACCACTTAAACTAATTGCAAATTGCTAAGATTTTGATAAATACCATTTTCTAATAGTATCAGCTCCTGGTGTTTTCCTTGCTCGGCAATTACACCCTTATCAATAACAATAATATTATCCGCATTGCGAATGGTACTTAGGCGGTGTGCAATCACAATACTGGTGCGGTTCTGCATCAAATCTTCCAAGGCCTCTTGAACCAATAATTCACTTTCACTATCCAAAGCACTAGTAGCCTCATCCAATACCAAAATGGCAGGATTCTTTAATATAGCTCGCGCAATAGCGATTCGTTGCCTTTGTCCACCTGATAATTGTATACCCCTTTCTCCAACAATTGTTTCGAATTTTTCCGGGAATGATTCAATGAATTGAAGCGCATTGGCCCGTTTAGCAGCCTCTACAACAGCTTCTTTATCTGCCTTTGGATCGCCGTATAAGATATTTTCATAAATGGTTCCTCCAAATAATATCACATCCTGAGGCACGTATGCAATCTGACTTCTTAAATATTTTAAATCATAGTCATTGGCATTTTTGTTATCAATTAAAATGCTTCCACCATCGGGCTGATAGAATTTTAATATAAGCGCTGCAATGGTACTTTTACCCCCGCCACTACTGCCGACAATAGCAATTTGCTCGCCTTGCTTAGCCGTAAAACTAATATCCTTTAGCACTTGCACTTCTTTTCTGCTTGGATAACTAAATGCGACATTCGAAAAAACTATTTCACCACTTAATCTTGGAAGCGAGGAATCCAATTCTCCATTAATCTCTTCTCCATCCATGGCCATTAATTCGCGCACTCTTTGGGTTGATCCAATGGTCTTTTGCAACTGCCCAAACATATCTGCAAAACCACCCAAGGTTCCGCCAACAAAAATACTGTAGATTACAAAACTAATTAGTAACCCTACCTCCATTGTATGCGCCAATACCATGCCTGCACCATACCAAACAACAAAACCGATGGCCCCAAATACAGAAAAAATAATGAATGAAATAAAGAAACCTCTATAAACACCACTTCTTAAAGCAAACTCAATCAAGCCATCAATATTTTTTCCATACCGTTGGCGTTCAATCGATTCTCCCGTAAATGCTTTTACAACACTTATGCCTTGCAGGGTTTCCTGAACCACATTGCTACTTTCCGCCAACATATCCGTTTCCCTACGGCTCATTTTTTTAATCTTAGCGCCAAAAAAAACAGCACTTATGGCAATTAAAGGCACAATTGAAAGCATGATTAGCGCCAATTTCCAAGAGATTACAAAAATAAAACTTAAGCCTATAATTAAAGTGAGTAAGCCTCTTAAAAATTCGGCCAATACAAATGAAATAGTATCTTGAATTTGACCTGTATCAGCAGAAATTCTACTGCTTAAATCACCCACTCTTTGGCTACTAAAAAATGACATAGGCAATGAAATAATTTTGCTGTAAAGATTCTTTCGTAAATCGGCAGTAGCACTTGTTCCCGCTTTCGTTAACAGATACACTCTCATGAATGAAAATACAGTTTGCAGTGATAGTTGAATAAAAATTAAAAGTAGCACAAAATTTAAAGACCAATGTGCTTTTAACAAACCATTACCCGTATTTATGTTACTGAGGCCAGGCATATTAGCACTTGCATTGGATCCACTTACTGCATCGATCATTTTCCCCATTAAAAACGGAAAAGCCATCGTGCTAAAGGCAGAAAGAGAAATAAAAATCAAGCCTCCAATGAAATATTTTCTGTGTGGTCTTAAATATTTAAAAAGAAATTTAAATTCTGAAAGTGAATCCTTTGTTAGTTTTACCTTAGGTAAATCGCGGTCTTGCCTCGGTCCGGCCATTGTATTAAAATTTAGTTGCGAAAATAGCTATTTGTATTTAGTTTAAATTAAAATTTTATTGATTTAGACATAGACCACATCTTTTTCCCTGAGAACCCATTGAACAGGATATAATTATCTTGAAAAACCTTGTTAAAAAATCATTCTTATTAACTATTTTTGAAAAGTGAGATTTCTGCTATCCCTTCTTTTTCTTTGCACCTCCGCCCAAATAGTTGCCCAAGGTATCTATACTGAATTCGGCCAAAGCAGAATTCAAAAGAAAACGATTACATATAGCCTCAAACAAGATAATATAGAAATAATATACTACGAAGGTGGCGAGGCATTGGCGCAATTGGTATTTAACTATGTCATTAAGCAATTACCCGAATTTGAAACCCGTATTAATTATAATTTGAGCAATGGCGTTAAAATAGTAGTTTACAACAACTTTATAGATTACCAAAACAGCAATATTAATCTTACTAATTTCCAACAAAATACAAGTGGCTACTCCTACCTCACGGACAATACCAGCAGTCTCTATTTCTCGGGCAGCCGCATTGATTTATACAGCCAAATTAGAAGAGCCATTGCCGAAATATTGATTAGCGAATTTATTTATGGTGGCGATTTAAGGGAGCGCATTCAAAACTCAGCTTTGCTAACACTACCAACATGGTATTATAAAGGTTTGGTTTCCTATTTAGCCGAAAGCTGGAATGTGGAAAACGATAATTATTTAAAAGACTTTCTCCTAAGTGGTAAAGCAAACACTTTTTCGAGTTTACAGGAAGCAGATGAAATATTGGCCGGACATAGTATTTGGCGTTATTTAGAAGAAAAATATGGTACAGGTTCTGTTAGCAATGTTGTCTTTATAACCTGCATTGGCCGCAGTGTTGAAAGTGCTTTTAATTATTATACAGGACTTACCATTAATAGTATGCTTAATGATTGGGAGCAATTTTATAAAGAAAAATACAGCATCGATGAAAGCACATTTAAATTGCCAAAAGGCCAAGAAAATGTGCCAGACAAATTGGTTAAGAAAAGAATTACGCAGTTTAAATTAAGTCCCGATGGAAAACAAATAGCTATTGTTACCAATACCCTTGGCAGATACCAAGTAGTTTTGTACAATGTTAAGACTAAAAAAAGTAACATAATTTTAAAAGGTGGCCACCAAATATTTAATCAAGAAGCTTCGTACGATTACCCTTTGATTGCTTGGGAAAAAGACGGAAAAGCCATCAGTGTTATTACCTCTAAAGATCACCAATCCATTCTAACTAAATATAACACCCTCGGAAAAAAGATAAAATCGCTAATATTAGAAAAAGTTCCTTTTATCAAAGATTTTACACTGAATACTGATGGCACTGTAATGGTTATGTCTATTATAAGGGGGGATCAATCAGACATCATTACTTATGACCTAAAGAATAAAACGATTCAGGATATTACAAACGATGTATTCGACGACCTAAATCCGCGATTTTCGTTAAATGACCAAAGTATTCTTTTCTCATCAAATCGAGAATGGCCAAGCAAAACCCTAACAAACTACTATTCCATATTTGAAATTGAAATAGAACACAAAAGCATAAATTTAATCGCCGGCTATCCCAAGTATTTTTGCAACTATTTTCAACCCATTGAATTGCCCAATAATTACATCAGTTTTTTAAGTGATGCCAATGGCATAGTTAACAATTATGTGATAAAACGCGGAGATAATAAAATCATTCAACTTACCAATTATAAACGCTCTATTTTATATAACGATGTGGCAACCTCCAATCGCAACATTGCCGACTTGTTGTTCTTTAAAAACCGTTACCGCATATACGTTAGTGAATTATCAGATAATTTAACAGATGACGAAGTAGATAACCCACGAAACACAGCCTACAGAAACTGGCTAACGGAGACAAAAATAGGTGCTAAAAAAACAGATTCCATCGGTCAAAAAGACACTGCAATTAAAAGCAAAAACAATACATTAAAAGACACCATTCCTGCACCTCGTAAAAAAATATTTATAAGTGGTTTCAGTGAAAAAGATGAAATTAATTTGGAACGAAACCCAGGAGAAAAAACATCACTTGTTAGTATTCAACAAACAAAACTAAATTTCGGGGTCAATTATTCCATAACACTTTTCGATAATTCATATCTAAATAATTACCTTTTTCAAGCCAATGTAAACGAGTCAGTTTTTAATAATCCATTTTTATTAAACACCTTGCTACAAGCTAAAATTACAGATAATTTAAAAAACTACCAATTTGAAGCTGGTGCGCGAATACCTATAAGTATTAAGGCATCCGACTATTTTTTAAAATATACCAACTTGAGAGGTCGCTGGGATCAATCCATTTTTTTCCACCGCAGGGGCCGCGTATTAGGTACCGAAAATACTGTGAATAGAATGGTTACAGAGATTCTAAAATATACCATTAGTTACCCTTTCAATGAGCGTTCTAAACTCAATATCAATGGCGGTTTAAGACAAGATCGACTCATTTCTTTGGCCACAGATTCTATAACGCTTAATAAGCCTACACTCGGCAATGTGTATGTTTCTGGTGGCATTGAGTATGTATATGACAATATACAATACAAGGGTTTGAATATTTTCGAAGGCTTGCGTTTTAAAATCTATAACGATAATTATATTGGTGCTACTAAAAAGGCCTTGGTTATAAATACTGGTTTTGATGGCCGTTATTATTTAAAATTACACCGTCAAATTTATTTTGCTACACGATTGAGTGGCGCTTTTTCTTTAGGACCTCAGAAAACGGCTTACTACCTAGGAGGTGTTGAAAATGAAATTGGTCGCGTGGCTTCAAATTCCAATTTCAATTACAATATTCCAACCCTGACATCTTCTGAATATAGTTTTCAAACCTTGGTGGCGCCTATGCGGGGCTTTAAACGCAACACCCGAGGAGGCACTAATTTTGCTGTGTTAAATGCTGAAATGAGAATACCAGTATTAAGCTATTTGATACAAAAACCAATAACCAGCGAATTCTTTCGCAGCATTATGGTTGTTGGTTTTGTAGATGCAGGTACCGCTTGGTTAGGTAGCTCGCCATTCGACAAGAGCAATCCTTTTAATACCCAAATAGTACAAATGCCTAACTATTACATTACCGTTTCCTCTCAACGCAATCCAATGCTTTATGCAACTGGCATAGGCGTGAGAGCTAAGATACTTTACCATTACATCAAAGTAGACCGCGGTTGGGGTTATTTAGAGAATAAATTTCTCGCAGGCATGACGACCGTCTCTTATGGGTTAGATTTTTAAGCTACCGAAGTACCATTCTCTGCCAATTCATTAGGGGTTATTAGTTTTAATGAACCATCTAAATTCTTCCCCATTAATATCATGCCGTTCGATTCAATACCTTTGATTTTTCGAGGCGCCAAATTAGCCAAGATCGTAATTTTTTTACCTATCATACTTTCTGGTGTAAAATCGAGCGCAATACCAGAAACAATTGTTCTTTGTTCGAATCCTAAATCTACTTTTAACTTTAATAACTTATCTGCTTTCTCAACCTTCTCAGCCTCTAATACTGTAGCGACTCTCAAATCCATTTTACTAAAATCATCGAAAGTAATTTGTGGTTTAAGGGGTTCTATGCTTGCCTCTGTCTTGGTTACAACCGGTGCATTTTCCATGGTTTTCTTTTCTGATTTTTGTTTTAAATTATCCAATTGTAGTTGAATAATATCATCTTCAATATTTTGAAATAGTAAAGTAGGTTGACTAATTTGATGTCCACTTTCCATTTGAATAAATGCGTTGTTTTGAAACGCTGACTTTTCAAAATTCAACAACTCGTATAATTTTTTGGCAGTAAACGGAATAAATGGCTCCATCCACCAAGCCAAGTGGGCCGCCAGTTGCAGGCCATGAAACATCACCGTATCTGTTCTGGCTTGGTCCGTTTTCACCGTTTTCCAAGGCTCATTATCTGCTAAATATTTATTGCCTGCGCGCGCAATATTCATCATTTCAAATAAGGCTTCTCTGAATTTAAAGTTCTCAATATTATTGGTTATGGCTTCCTCACATCTCTTAACTTCAGCAATCAAATCCGATTCCTTTTCTGTTGGAGCAACATTCGCAGGCACTTTGCCATCGTAAAACTTATGAGTAAGCACAGCTATTCTATTAATAAAGTTTCCCAATATAGAAACCAACTCACTGTTATTACGCGTTTGAAAATCCTTCCAACTAAAGTCAGCATCCTTAGTTTCGGGTGCAATGGCAGTTAAAACATACCTTAATACATCTTCCTTACCTGGGAAAGTATTAAAATAATCTTCCATCTCTACACTCCATTTTCTGCTGGTACTCATTTTATCGCCTTCTAAATTTAAAAATTCATTGGCAGGTACATTATCCGGAACAATATATTTACCAGTAGAATGCAACATTGCAGGAAAAATAATACAATGAAAAACAATGTTATCTTTTCCAATAAAATGCAATAAGCGTGTTGAATCATCTTGCCACCAAGTCGCCCAATCGCCTTCCTTTGCATTTTTAAGGGTTGTATTTTGAGGGTAGGTAAATTCAGTGCGCCCTTCACCCAACTCTTTAAACAAGGCCTTGGTAGCCGAAATATAGCCAATCGGTGCATCGAACCATACATAAAGCACTTTGCCTTCTGCATCTTTTAAAGGCACTTTAACGCCCCAATCTAGATCGCGGGTCATGGCGCGAGGCGAAAGGCCGCCATCTATCCAACTTTTACTTTGACCATATACATTGGTTTTCCAATCATTTTTGTGGCCTTCAACCAACCATTCCTTTAACCATTCTTCTTGATTCTGTAGTGGCAAATACCAATGTTTGGTTGCTTTCAATATCGGTTTATTGCCCGATATAGTTGAAACAGGATTAATCAATTCTGAAGGACTTAAAGACTTACCACATCTTTCGCATTGGTCGCCAAAAGCATTGTCGTAACTACAGTTTGGGCAAGTCCCTTTGATATACCTATCGGCCAAAAAAGTTTGATTTTCTTCATCATAATACTGCTCACTCACCTCTTCGGTAAAGAGTCCTTTTTCATACATATCCAAGAATATCGCTTGTGCAGTTTCATGGTGCAATGGTTCGCTTGTTCTGTGATAAACATCGAAAGCGATACCTAATTGTTCGAAATTACTTTTTAAAAGCGCGTGATATTTATCAATCATCTGCTGAGAAGTGATGCCTTCTTTCTTTGCTTGAATGGGAATTGCGGTACCATGTTCATCACTTCCACACACAAAAATGACTTCTTTGCCTATATTTCTTAAAAATCTAACATATATATCGGCCGGTAAATAAGCACCTGCAATATGACCAATATGTTTCGGTCCATTGGCGTAAGGTAAGGCGGCAGTAACTAAAGTACGTTTAAAATCTGACATGGAATAAGGTAATTTTGGGGCAAAGATAATGCGCGAACGAGCACCGAATTAAATTATTTTAAATATATTCTGAGAAAGTATTTGTAAAAAAGAAAAGAAAATTTACCTTTGCAACCCTATTGCGATTTATTGCCCGATCGTCTAATGGCAGGACGACTGTTTTTGGTGCAGTCTATGTTGGTTCGAATCCAGCTCGGGCAACTTACCATAGAAAAAATCAAGGTTGTGTCTATATTAAATAAAGTAAAAATCTTCAGCGGTTCAGCCTCTTATCATTTGGCTCAAAAAATCGCGGACCACTACGGAAGCCCGCTTGGAGAGTTAACCATCAAGAAATTCAGCGATGGTGAAATGCAACCTAGTTTTGATGAATCTATCCGTGGTTGTGAAATTTTCCTCGTTCAATCGACCAACCCCCCAGGCGATAACTTATTGGAACTTTTGTTAATGATCGATGCTGCAAAAAGAGCCTCGCCTAATTCCATTACAGTTGTTATTCCTTATTATGGTTATGCCCGTCAGGATAGAAAAGACAAACCAAGAGTATCCATTGGCAGTAAAATGATTGCCGACGTATTAAGTGCCGCGGGTGCTAATCGCGTTATCACAATGGATTTACACGCTCCCCAAATTCAAGCCTTCTTCAATATGCCTGTGGATCATTTAGATTCTTCAGTTGTATTTATTCCTTATATCAAATCATTGAATTTAGATAAATTAATGATTGCAGCGCCAGATGTTGGGGCTAGTAACAGAAACCGTGAATATGCCAAAGCTTTGGGATGTTCTATGGTTATTTGTGATAAAGAAAGAAGAAAAGCGAATGAAATTGCTAGTATGACCATTATTGGTGATGTAACCGGAATGGATGTTGTATTAGTAGATGATTTAATTGATACTGCAGGTACCCTTTCTAAAGCAGCAAAATTAATTAAAGACAACGGTGCCCGTTCTGTAAGAGCGGTATGTACCCACCCAGTATTAAGTGGCAAAGCTTACGAAAATATCGAAAACAGTGTTCTTGAAGAACTTATTGTTTGCGATACCATTCCAATGAAGCAAGCCAGTCCTAAGATTAGAGTTTTATCCGTTGCCCCTCTAATCAGTAAAGCCATCAGAAATATCCACGAACATGGTTCTGTAAGTTCCTTGTTCAAGCTTGATAATAGTTTCCAACCCAATTTAATTTAAAGAAAAATGAAGACAGTAGCATTGACTGGCGAGTTTAGACCTTCGTTAGGAACGAAGGACGCCAAAACGTTGAGAAACGAAGGTAAAGTTCCATGTGTATTATACGGAGGAGGTGAAGTTCTTCACTTTTTCGTGTACGCACCTGATTTCAACGCCCTCGTTTACACTCCAAACACTTACAAAGTGCAATTAACAATCGAAGGCAAAAAGTATCTTGCAGTATTGCAGGATATGCAATTTCATCCTGTAAATGAAACCATTATGCATGCCGACTTTTTAGCGGTAGATGAAAAGAAATCTGTAGTGGTATCTATTCCAATTAAAGTAACAGGCAACTCACCAGGTGTTAGAGCTGGTGGTAAGTTAATTCAAAAAATTCAACGTTTAAAAGTACGTGGAACGATTAACAACATACCTGATGCTGTTATTGTACCAATTGATGGCCTTGACATCGGACAATCTATTAAAGTTAAAGACTTAGATGTTAATGGTATCGAAGTATTAGATGCAAAAGAAAACGCAGTTGTTTCTGTTAAAATAACTAGAAACGTAGTGGTAGCTGCTGATGCACCTGCTAAAAAATAATTAATTATTAATTCTATTCAAAAGCCCGCTTTTAGAAGTGGGCTTTTTTTATGCCCTACCACGCTTTGATCTTGGATGATACAATGCAATGGTTTCTTTTAAAAACTTCCGATCGAGATGCGTGTATATTTCGGTTGTAATAATGCTCTCATGTCCTAACATTTGCTGCACAGCCCTCAAGTCAGCGCCACCTTCCACTAAGCTGGTAGCAAATGAATGGCGAAAGGTATGTGGGCTAATATTCTTTTGAATACCCGCTTTGACAGCCAAAACTTTAATGAGTTTGAAAACCGAAATTCGACTCAAGCCATTTCCAAAATGATTGAGAAAGGTGGTATCGGAAAACTTTTTATTAACTTTTAAATGGACCCTTGTCTCATTGATATACCTATTAAGCACCTTTAAAACAGATTTGGCAATAGGCACTAAACGCTCTTTATTGCCTTTACCATGCACCTTAATAAATTCTTCTTTCGAATAAATTTCGGAGATATTTAAACCTGTTAACTCACTCACCCTAAGTCCACAGCCATAAAGCGTTTCAATAATCGCCTGATCGCGATGACCCATGGGCTTGCTAAGATCAATTTGATTTAACATCTTATCAATCTCTTCCTTGCTCAAAACTTCTGGTAATTTTCGCGCCAACCTTGGTAATTCTAAATTTTGAGTTGGGTCATTGGTTAAGGCATCTTCAAGGATAAGAAATTTGTAAAATGCACGAAGGCCACTAATCATGCGCGCCTGACTGGTGGCCGCAACCCCAATTTTTGTAAGCGAACTTACAAATTGCAACAGGTGGTTGTATTCAATAGCCAAAGGACCCACTGGGGTATTGGCACTGATTAAAAAATTTTCGAATTTTAAGACATCGTGCAAATAAGCTTCAATGCTATTGGCCGACAAAGACTTTTCGAGCATCAGATACTGTTTAAATCCTTTGCGAGCACTCTGCCAATCCATGTATTTATTTTAAATCGATCTCTCTAACGTTGATGACCTCTTCGGTTACACTGTCGAGCACTGCGCAAATTATATGGCAGTTATCAATAACATACTCAGAAGGCATTTCATACTCAAATTGTTTTATATAAGTGCGACCAGGCACTGTAGTTTGTGTGAGAGGATTACCCATCGTTAGATTAAATGCATAACGGAGCGCGTGGTTGTGAACATAATTGGAATTATTTCCACTTTGTGTGTATTGTGTACTAACAATTTTATCTTCAATGATATAGATAGCATATTTGTGAGCAGCGCCAGATATTGCATTGGTGTTGTATTGCAACTTTATTTCCACTTTCAAATTTCTATTGGTAATTTCCTTTGTGATTCCAATATTAACAGGTGTTTTTTGTTGTAATCTTATATTGACTTTATTAATCCACTCCGTATAACTAACGGGACGTGTACCAACTAAAAATTCCTTTCTGTCAACATAACCATTTGGCAAACCTTGAGGAAGACCTAGCGCTTGCACAATCTCTTTTGAAATTATAGTTGCTAATTGAGGGACACCAGGATAGGGACGTGTAAAATTATCGAAAATCTCTATTGGATAAATAGCCATAACAACTACACTATCACTTGTTTTCTGAGCTATAATATCTTTCGCTTTCTGCGCAGCATCAGGACAATTAATACATCTTACACCAGTAATGTCTTCTATCAAAACAGCTTTGTGCTGTGGGGCTGGGGCAGGTTCAATATATGTAGAATCCTTTAAAGGTATGATTGGTATAGAAAAATCTATTTGAGGAGGGGTTTCTTCGCACCCCGAAAACAATAAGGCAATTAAGACCGATAAAAACACAAAATTCTTCATAATACAAAAATAAGCAAAATTCTTTAAATAGTTAAAATCAGTGCTTGAAAGTGTATTTTGGACTTTGTATACTTATACCATCACTTAATTTAGATTGGTAAAAGTGCAGCTTTAATTTCAACAATTTATTGCTTGGTTTCTTATTTAACGATAGCGTGAAATTGCGATAGGCGCTTGCATCTTTTTGTCTGAGGTGTTTGTATTGTTGGATTGGAAATACTGGCCCATTTACCTCATATCCAGAAAGATTAAAAAACGCATCAATCCTAGAACCTGCCGGATGTTGTGCATCAAAATCGGTTTGGGCAACAATAGCCATGCTATCAAAATCTATAATATTATAAGTGATACTAATATCACAAGCATATAACGCTTCTGAATTTCTAGGTGTATTATATACCAAATGGGTAGCCACAAGCATTTCAAAATGCAGTGTATCACTTGAATTTAATTCAATAGAATCTCTTGAAATAAAAACACGTGTCGCTTTGTATAAGAAAGGTTCAGAAAAACTAAAACTATCTATCACCCTTGTTTCGGTTGAATTACCCCCCTTACATCTGTAATCACAATATTGTAGGAGGAGAGAGCTAAATATAAAAATAGCAAATAATATTAATTTTCTTATTTGTTTCATGGCTTAAAAAGTATGGTAGGGCTTTGTATTACTATTCCATCTGTGATAATTTTGGTATAAAAATGGAGTTTTAGTTTAAGCGTTTTATTAGTTGGATTTTTTATTAAATGAAGTTTAAAATCAGATAAATAATTTTGTTTAACAACATGTTTGAATTGATCTACAGAAAATAAACCATTACTTGATGAATAAACGTTAGAGATCAAGAAACAACTGGTAATATTTGAACCAGCTGGATGTAATAAATCAAAATCATTGAGCGTAAAAATGATTAAGCTATCTTGATCTACAGAAGGTAGCGGTGTTGGTGAAGTAGCGTATAAATTACCCCCAATACCAACTGAACCTATTTGTATTGTGGTATCTTCTGAGACGAGAATAAAACTGTTCGTATCTTTTCTATCAAGTCTCAGTGTATCAACTGACTTATAAAAATTATAATAAGCCCCACTTTTTGTATTAAATTCTGCAAACAGAAATTTATGAATATATGTTTTAAAGGTGCCATCATCCTCCTTTTTACAAAACTGAAAAAGCAGTGTACTAAAAATAAATAACAATAATATAAAACCTCCTTTAACTTTGCGCATACACAAATATAGAGAAAGTAAATTAAGTAAAGGTTAAGCCAATTTATAATAACAATACTTTTACATAAGCAACTCCATTCAAAGGGTTGCTAAAATCGTCTTATCTCGACTTGCTGATTTTATTATTCGAAATAGCCCTTTGCAAATTACATTTAAAGCTATTCACATACTCGCCCATCATAGCAATGTGCTTAGTTTTTCGCCCAATTACCCTAGCTTGCCACAAATTAAAACTACTTCATTTCAGATGTGCTCATTTGCACAATTACAACTGGTTCTGTCATGTCAAATTGATTTTTAATGGCATCAAATGGGGTACAGTCTTCCAAAGCCATCTCTATTAATCTATCAATTTCCTGAACTGATATAGCCTACTTAATAGCCGACATTCCACCATCTAAATGCAATACTTGCCCCGTCATCCAAGCCGATTGGTCAGAAACCAAAAATTCTACCATATTGGCTATATCAGAGGGCTCACCAATTTTTTTCAAAGGATGTCTTTGCGCATTTGCTTCTATTTTTTCAGGTGTATTTAATAAAACAGCCGCTAATGGTGTATTGGTTATCGAAGGTGCAATACAATTCACCCTAATATTGGGTGCAAGCTCCGCAGCAAGTGATTTTGTGAGTCCTTCAATAGCGCCTTTTGAAGCACTTACCAAACTGTGAAAATTGAATCCCATTTGGACTGCTACAGTAGAAAATAAAACAATGGATGCATTACCGGATGCTTTCAATTTTGGCAATACGCTTTGTATTATTTTAATAGCACCAATAACTTGCAACTGGTAGTCCGATATAAATTCTTCCGGCTTAATTCTGGCAAATGGTTTCAACTGAATGGCTCCAGGACAATATACCACGGCGTCTAAAATTTCGGGTAAATAATTTAAATCTATCGTTTCAGAAAGAACATCTAAAAAATGATAGGATATATCATGGTTTAAATTCTCGGATGTTTTAGCGAATGTGCCAAATACCTTATAATCTCCTTTGACCAATAACTGCTCAACCGTTGCCTTTCCTATGCCTTTAGAAGCACCAATTACCAAAACATTTTTCATGCTAATCTAAACAAGCATACCTGTTACTATGTTTCATATTTGAGAAAACTTTATATAACCCATTCTTTTGCTTGCTTATACAGATGATTTTTCTGACGAAGAAAGGAATAGCTAATTTTTGCAAAAATTCATCGTTAGCTTATTTCTAAATCCTTTAGGTTTGCAAATATTTTACACCTAGGTACTACTGGAGACAGCAAGGTTCGCCGCTCCTTCGAAGGCTCATTTGTATTGATTTTTTTAATGAAAATCAAGCAACTATCAAGTATTTTGTACCACAAGAAAATACAAAGGCATGCCAATTGTAATATTGATGGGAAATGTTACGGCAAGAGCCATTGGTAAGAATAACCCTGGATTTGCTTTAGGTACAGATATTTTCATGGCTGCAGGAACTGCAATATACGAGGCACTGGCTGCTAGTATGGCAAATATAAATCGATTGGTTATATCCTGAGTTACAAATCCACTTAAATAGGCAATAACAACACCGTTAAACAATGGAATTAAGATTGCAAAAATAAATGGAAACCATCCAAAGGAAAAAAATGCTTTGAGTTTTCGACCGCTGGTAATCCCCATATCCAATAAAAAGATGGCTAAAAACCCTTTAAATAAGTCGTTGGTAAAAGGTTTAATACCTTCTGCTTGCTTCGCATTTGCTAGGTAACCAATCATTAAACTACCAAGAATTAACAGCACACTGCCATTGGTAAATGAATGCCTAATAGCTGTACGTTTGGTTATTTTTTCACTATCGTCTTTGTTGAAAATTGAAATCAATACAAGACCCATAATAATTGCCGGAGACTCCATTAAGGCCATAATTGCAACCATGTGTCCATGCAGATTCAATTGTTGAGATTCAAGATAAGAAACCGCCGTAACAAAGGTGACTGCGCTGACCGAACCATAAGCTGCGGCTATTGCACCAGCATCGAAAACGCTTAGTCGGCCTTTTAATATAAAGAATGTGTAAAGCGGAATTATGATTGAAATAGACATTCCAAAACACATAGACCACAGTATTTCACTTGTGAATTCCTCGTGAGATAATTCCTGTCCCCCTTTAAATCCTATTGCAAATAAGAGATACAGAGAAATAAATTTGGAAGAATTAGGCGGAATTTCCAAATCACTTTTTAAATAAACCGCAATGATACCAAGCACAAAAAAAAGCAATGCTGGGTTTGTTAAATTTTCGATAAGAAGACTATAATTCATGTATTTGCTTGTTGTTATTAATAATTTATTATGACTGTTACGAAGGTTGCACATATGGCTGGTACCACGGCTTACTAGCG
>JAQSCZ010000121.1 GCA_029945665.1 bacterium
GTGCAATTTACAATATTACGTATACTTGTGCAAGCTTTCTGACAGTCATATAAAATTATTAACATAGTAGAAAACTACTATATGGGGAAGGGCTTGAAAAAAACATACTGGGTGTTATGTTTTTGACGTTTTGGCGCTTGGCGAAGAAGCGGATATCGAAGCACTGAACTTGATACGAAGCACAATCCCGATAGCTATCGGGATCACTTAACCACTGCACTGCCAATTTATTATAGGTGCTGTTATGCGGTCGTTGTTTTTTCATTCGTCAGTTTAGTTAGTTCGTCAATACAATTCTTTAAGTCTTTTTTCCATTCAGGATTTATGTTTTTGTCGCCCTTGATTGTCGTTAAATTCAGCTTCAGTAAAGGTAGAAATTCTTTGTTTTTAGTTTCGATAATGGCTTCGAAAAGTAAAGTCCCGTGTTCTCCAACAATTATTTCTCTTCTAATAATTTCATTTATGCGGTTGTCTTTTCGTTTTGCTAATCCTACAATGGCTTCAAGTTTCGTTTCTTGATGTTTGTCGTTAACTCTTTCCCACAAAGCTTCTCTTATCTCCTTTTTGTTTCTTTCGATTTGACTACCAAGTCCAAAAGTCGCCCAGTTTCTTATGTGACTTAATTTGTCTGATGATAGTTTTATTAAGCTTTCAATCGCAGTTAAGTTGTCAATGCCAAGTAACGCAGAAACCAAGCCTTGTTTTACCCAACTGTTGTCATTGGATATAAATGAACAAATTTCATCAATTTGTCTGTTGTCTAGATTTTCATTGTTATGCCCAATTGAATAAAGCAACGACATTAAAACGTCTGGGTCGGTTTCAGTATTAAGTAATTCAAAGTAGATTTTTAAGGTGTCTTGCAAAAATGGTCTTGGTGGCAAACCAAATTGAGCTAAAATGTCAATACCGATTTTTCTAATTTTTGGATTATTTGATTTAGTTAATTCAACACACTTTAAAAACAGTTCTTGACTTGGTCGTTTTCTTAAAGCACTAATATTGTCCCAGCGAGTTTTCTGCGTCTTATTGTCAATAAGTCGAGATATTATTTTGTCGTCAGTCCAATTTTTTCTACTCATTTGTTCTTTTGCATTGTCGTTTTAGAATGCCGCATAACGTTTTCAGCTATAAGTTGGCGATTTCGAAGCATCCGACGTGGCGGATCTGCCAACACAGAATCCGCCTTATGCGGACACAAAACTTCATTTAACCACTGAATTGCCAATTTATTGCAGGTGCTGTTAGCGGTTCGGCTTTCTTTTCTGTCGGTCAATTGTGTCATATTTCTTCTGTTAATGCAAGTCCGATTATAATGCCAAAGAATATTGTCAATGCTATTACAGACATTGTGTTGCTGATAATTACAAGTTGTCTGTTCTCGGGTTTGTAGTCGGAAAACCAAAATGTAAAAGTGCAAAGCAAACTGTGTCCAAAGCTTTTAGTAACCACCGGTCCGAAATGAAAATAAATTGGCGAGAAGTCTGTCCCGTTTTCTAAGTTGTAAATGCTACTGTTGATGAAAACTCTGCCGAAAAAAGTCACGAAGAGAATAACCATTATTGCAAAAAGGTTCTTGATATAAAATGCAAGGAATGGTTTATTAATAATAGTTACAGGTTGTCCGCTTGAGTAATCAATTTCTTTAACCTTGTAAGTATCCTTGCCGAATGAAACGTCTTCGGTTTCTTTCAAGAGTTTACCGCTTTTATCAAATTTTTTCCAGATGCCAACTTCGTTATTGTCGTGGTAAATGCCTGTCCAAAAGTTACCTAAACTGTCGGTGATTGTCCAAAGTCCTTGGCGCATACAATGGTCGTCTGATTGATTAACTATTTGTACGTTTGTTTTTTCAAAAGTCCGACAAGCAACAAGATAAACCGTGTCGCCATTTTCACGTATTTCCATTGTCTCCTGATATGGTAAAGTGTCATTGTCCTTAACCATAAACTTCTGTCCAAACGATAAAGTCGTCCAACAAAAAATTGTCAATATGATTATTGTCTGTTTCAATGGTTGTGTCGTCTTTTAAGCTGACAGATAACGTTTTGCAGCTACCCGAAGGGCGGGATTTTTACCACTAAACTTCATTCGGAGAACTGAACTTTCGGCTACCACAAAACTGTCTACGGAGCACGAAACCCCGCCTTTTGGGTAGGTGCTGTTATCGGCTGGGCTTCTTTCGGTCAGCCCTGTTTTATCGTCCTGCTTGCTCTGCTGCATTGTCTACCCAAGTTGAAAAGTTTTTATGTCCATTGTCGTTTACCCAACAATATGTGTCGAATTTGTCGGAGAACTTAAATGATTTACCAAATTCATTAGAAAACCAACCTTGCTCGAAGTAAAGTGTGTTTGACTTCTTGTTGTTTATTTCGGGTAGGTCTGTAAATGCAACCCACTTTCTATTCAAAAGTTCGTAAAATCTAATTTTCTTGCCGTCCTCTGATATTTGAAAGGCAAGTCTGTCAAGCGGATTTAGTCCACGAGATGAAATAGCTTGGTCTTTACCTCTTATTCTGTTTATGTGTATTCCCAGTATTCCATTTCCTTTTTCAAAACTTTTTACAATTTCATATTTCACCCAACGCCTGTCGGCTGTTTCATCTCCAATAAGAACTGTTGTAACAGAAGTTTTCTTTAAACCTGTTTCAATTAAATTCTTAATTACTGTTGGACCTTTGCTTTTTTCCTTCTCCCAAATTGAGCCGTCAATGAATGAATCGGCACTATGATTTAGCAACCAACTATTTCTAACTACATTTACTTTGAAGTTTTTTACATCTTCATAGCAGAAACTAAAAAATGAATAACGTGGCATTTATTTTACTGTTTTAGTTAGTTCATAGTCATTTATATTTTGTCGAATAGAAACTGCAATGTCGATATATTTATTGGGGTTAGAAACAAAGTCTGCCCACTTAACTGAATGAATAAAGGACGAATAACCTTGATACGGTTTACTGCCAGTATGATTTTCACATTCTGTAAATACTGGCTTTTTCACATTAAACATATTATCACGTAATATTTGAAATAGAAAATCTGTTTTTAAAGTCCTGCACTTACAGTATGGGCAAGAGTTATCTACGATGTAATAGTCATAGTTTCCAAGTGTGTCGGGCAACACTACTACTAATACAGCATTCGTCTTGCTTCTCCCTCCTTCTCGTGATTGCTCTTTGAGTGAGTATGAAACTTCCCAAGGAATCCATTGGTCTTTTTCGGCACTGTATATTTCCTTCATACCCTTTGATACTAAAACAATAGATACAGTGCTATCAAATATTTTGTCTCCAAGTTTTGAGCCAATTGTAGCATCTGCAAGTGTCCCCATATCCTCGTCATCATCTTCTCCTTTAAAAATGTGGTCGCCCGCTTCAAGTAGTTCGTCAATTTTATCTACATAGTGGCGAGCAGTTGTTGTTACTTTTTGTCTAACCCAATTGCCCCAAAAGTCCTTCACATTTTCGTAAATATTTAAGTCTTGAACTTGTGAGTCTGAGTATTTATATGAAACAAAAATCTTTTTTCCCATTGCTATTAAATATTAGATGTAATCATTTAGTAAATCTCTGAATAAAGCCATATAAGCGTAATCGTTCTTTAGTCTGATGTCAAAGTTTTGTGGTTGGTTCTCATAAAGAATATTAGCTGCTGCTCCTGTGGTTGCTATGGGCAAAATCAAAGCATTTGGGTGTCTTTCTTTGAACATTAAATACTCGTCATTTATTCCCTCCATACCACCAATAAAAATCCCCACTTTAAAATCATTTTCATTGATGAGTTTACTTCTCATTAACACCAAACTTTCATCACGATTGTTTTTCTTTTCTGTCAGCACTATGTTTTCAAAAGCAAAGTTATCAGGAGGAAAATACTCCTTGAAAAATAGCGATTGGTAAAGTGTTATGTGCTTTTTTAAATCAATGTTCATTCTGTCCATAACAAACCGAATCAACGGTGTAATTGAAGGATGTCCGCCCCAAATAAGATGTGCTTTTGGAATTACAACAGTTGCCAATGCACGAACTGCGTCTCTTATAGAAACAATATCAGCAGTATCATAGAATTTCTTATCTCGGTCAGGATAAGGAATACTTGCAGATAAAAACACTTTATTTAAATTGTCTTTAGCCATTCTTCTACTTTTACGATTTTAATTGTTTTTACTGGAAGATAATTATCTAACCAATCCAAATGTTTAATCCATTTTTCTCTAATATTTCTATGGTCAAAAAGCAAGAATGCTCCTGCAACATTTTTAGATTTAATTCTGGCTACCAATTCTTCGGATTGGTTGTAGGTAAATGCTTGCGGAACACCAACAGTTGGAATAATTACTAATTCCTTTCCATCACTTCGTTTAATTGTGATAAATTTTTCTGATTGCAAGTCAGCTTTTTTGCCAACTCGATTGGATGAAGCAATGAATTCAGTAATAATATTGTCTTGTCTTGAAGCTAAACTTCTTGCTCGCAGTGATTCAACTTGGCTAATGATATATGAAATTGTGTTTGGGCTTAGGTAACTCGTTGGTTTTTTAAAGATTTTGTTCCCGAAATCGGAATCACTTAATTGAAGTGGGATACTTAATTCTGCATCTCTTTCAAGTTTATGCGAAGGCCAAATAACCTGCAAAATACCAATTGACATAGAGTTGGCTTTAGCCAACTCTTGTGTTGTCCAATTGCTATTTAAAAATCCAGGTGTATTTAATAAAACAACTACATCTGTGTCAGCCATTCTATGCCAAAGTTCCTCTTGAAATGGTTCTCCGGGTCGAATACTATGTGTGTCGAGAAATACATCAAAGCCGTTTTTTTCTAATTGCTCAAACAACTGTATAGCAACCGTTGAAGATTCGTCTCTTTTGTAACTAATGAATAGCCTTCGAGAAAGTCGCAACAAACTAAGTCCTTCTAAGATACACGAAACAAGTTTTTCGATGTCGTTACTTGTCGCCAATTCAAACCCGTTTACATTCTCTAATTCCTTTGGAATTTGAGAACTAAACTTTTCTAAGTCAGAGGCAACAGGAAGTATTAAGTTGGCATCTTTGATTAGAATTTTAAGTAAATCAATGTTTTTGAAAGTGCCTGTATTACTACCAAAGTAAAGGCAAAATGTTGGAGCATTGCCTTTGTATTCAGTCTTGAAATTGTTTTCATCAATTTCAAGAATAGATTCTTTTGCTAAACCAAGTTCTTCAATATGATGATACAAAGTATCCAATGTCTCTTTGTAGAAAGGATTGTCTGCTCCCAATTTTATTATTTGATACTTTGTTGTCATTTACTTTCTATTTAACCAAGTTGAAATAGTTTCAAGTGTTCCGTCAGGATACCACACATAATATTCATTCAAATTTGTGGAACTCCTTTCAATTCTTGGATAGATTTGTAAATACTCATTTCCGTTCCAAGTTCCGCTATTGTCTGCTAATGGTAATAAGGCAATTTTTTTATTGGGCAACTTAAATGGGTCTGCAATTCCAACTTCCCAGTTACACCATTTTGATGCAACAGCGTTGTTTGTTGCAAGCAAAACAAATTTGTCGTTGCCAGTAATAATCTGATTTTTTATTTTTTGTGCAGTAACACCATTTGTGCTTTCGGGCATTGTTTTGTCAGCCCAGTCAACATAAACGCTAATGCCCAAGTTTTCAAAAAATATTTTTGCTTGTTCAATTACATCCTTATCTGTGTGTGAATGTGAGAGAAAGATGCTTGTAATCGAAGTCGTCTTGGAAAACATTCTGCTTTCATTAACGATGCCACGCAGTCCTCTTGTCCCTGCTTTTGTTTGAGCAATTGATGCAAATTGTCCTCTTGTTAGTATTGCCATTTTGTTGTTTTAGTATTTTGGTTGTGTGTCGTCATAGCCTTGCCGATAACTAATTTATATGGATGTATTTTGCATCCTTATCTGCCCGAATATGGTTGGATATGTGCAACTTTATATGCATTATATTTCTAACAAACATACATCATTTCATTATAATCGCATTTAAAAAACTAAACCACTTGTAATAAAATTATTAACATATTAGAAAACTACTTTATGAAGGAGGGCTTGAAAAAAACATACCGGGTGGTATGTTTTTAACGGTTTCGGTGCAGGCGAGGGTTTTTACACAATGCATATTCGAAAACCTTTCCGAGCAAATGTACAAAATATTTCTTTTGGGAGTTATTAATACTGCGCTTGCTAAGCGTGTGTTACAAACAGTTTATCTTAAGATTATTAATTGCTTTTTCATATTCGATTTTATCAAATTCTAATAATTGGAAATTAATATAATCCGTCTCTTCTAATTCAAATGAGTTATTTTCATGTGCAAAGTTTTTCCAAACATATGATTTCGCATTTTTTTCGATTTCTAAAGTGATAGCACCGCAACCAATATCACCACATTCGCGACAAACAAATAATGCAGTTCTTCCAGTAACTAAATCAGAAGTTTTATTTTTTAGAAATTCATTTGAAATATTAACATTCAACTTTTTGTCAGTATAAAACCCAAAGCAAGTAACCATATTTTCTTCCGTTGATATAAATTCGTCAAAAAGTGACTTTCCATCAACTAAAACATCATAAAAACATTTCGATTCAACGTTTTTGTTTTTATTGGCTTCTAGGTTTCGTTTTATAAATTGAATTTCGTTCATTCAAATTGATTATAACTTATTTATATGCCTGATTTATTCATTCAAATACACCCTGTAGTGGGTAGAATTGTCTGATAATTATCTGGTTTTTATAAAGCAAAGCAAAATTAATGAAATTAAAAAGCGTGCGACTGGACAATTTTTATACCTAGTTCTGAGTATTGCGAAGTGTACACTTCTATTTATTTACCTTTAAATGGCTGCATAATGACAGGCGTAAGCAAGCGCCCTGAGACTGAAGGCAGGCTTGGCTTTGCAAGACTGGTGCGAAGCACGAAACCCGGAAGGCGAGGAGATGGCGCCCAGATTTATTAAAATTGTTTGATCGCCAATTCGGCAATTGTTTTTCCTATCGAAAGCGAGCTTGTAGCAGCAGGACTAGGCGCATTTAATACATGGATTTGGCCAGGCAATTCTTTGATGTAAAAATCATCTATTAGGCCACCTTCTTTGTCGCAAGCCTGCGCTCTAACACCAGCGCCACCAGGTACTAAATCTTCTTTTTTTATTTCAGGCAATAATTTTTGCAAGGCATGTGTAAAGGCATTTTTATTATATGAACGGTAAAACTCGCCCAAGCCGGTTTTCCAATATTTAGCAGCTACTTTTCTAAAGCCTTTCCATCCAAAGATTTCAAATAATTCGGATAAATTGATTTGCGATTTTTTATAACCCTCGCGTTGAAAAGCAAGCACAGCATTCGGTCCAGCTTCTATTTCACCATCTATTCTGCGCGTAAAATGCACACCTAAAAATGGAAAATTAGGATCTGGCACCGGATATATTAAGTTGTTAACCAAGGCGCGTTTCTCTTTTTTAAGGGCGTAATATTCGCCTCTAAACGGGACTATTTTAACTTGCAAATCTGCCACGGTATAGGCTGCTATTTTATCGCAATATAAACCTGCACAATTGATAATTAAATGGGATTCAAAAATGCCTTGTGTGGTGGATACTGCAATGGTATTGTTTTCACTTTTAACACCAATAACTTTTGTATTCAGTTTTAATTCACCCCCTAAATTTTGAAAAACTTCGGCATATTTTTCAGCTACTACTTTATAGTCTACAATACCTGTTTGAGGCACTACTATGCCTCTTACGCCTGCAGTATGCGGCTCTATTTCTTTTATTTCTTTTTCGTCGATGTAACGTAAACCTTCTAATTTATTCTCAATGCCTCTTTGATAAATGGTATCTAAGGCAGGAATTTCGGTCTCACTAGTGGCAACAATAATTTTACCACATAAATCGTAAGGAATTTGATTTTCTTTACAAAATTCAATCAACATGTGATAACCATCAATGCAGTTTTTAGCTTTTAAACTGCCCGGCTTGTAGTAAATACCACTGTGAATAACACCGCTGTTATTGCCTGTTTGGTGTGCAGCTACTTTGCTCTCTTTTTCTACAACCAGTATCTGAAATGCTGGTTTCATTTTTTTTAATTGTAAGGCCGTTGCTAGTCCAACAATGCCAGCGCCTACAACAATTACATCATACTTCATCAATATCTATTTTATCGTTTCTTTTTCTAAAAGGTCAACTCTTGCTTTCAATTCTTCTATCAATTTTGTTTTGTGTTTGGAGTGTTTAAATACGGGGGCAAAAGCTAGCAAAGCAAAAAATAAACCTGCAATAAAACACATGATTATAATAATAATCAAAGGGGCATTGGCCGACCAAAACCACAATTTAATTTCAGTACTTGTGTTATTCTGTAACGAAAATGTTACAATTAACAGCAGTATAGTAACAGCCGTTAATATTTTGTAAAGCGATTGATTGGGTTTGTTTTCCATATTAAGGATATTTTTGTGCAAATATAACACAAAGCCCAATATGGAAAACGGAAACAGTACTTTAGAAAAATGGAATGCCTACAATCAAATGGTGAATGATAGGCTTATCAAGCATCTTCAGACACTTCAAATAAAAAATGATAGAATTCATGTTTTAATGGCACATCTGGTCAATGCCCAATTAATTTGGATTGAACGCATGCTTAGAAGGCCGAATACCATGGGTCCTTTCGAGCCCCAAACACTCGAAACACTTATTCAATTGAACGATCAGAATACGGCTCAAACATTTTCAATCATGGTGCATCAATCACTCGAGGAAAAAATTAGTTACATAAATACCAAAGGACAGAAGTTTGAAAATAGTATACACGAAATACTCATTCATCTTTTCAACCATGCGTCATACCACCGCGGGCAAATCAATCAATTATTGGTTGCCGAAGGCCATGCACCACTGGTATCCGATTTTATATTTTACAATCGAACACCCTTATTGTAATAATTCACAGTGTATGGCCATTTGTTTTCCTTTAAAAGGGGTAAGAAACAAGAAATCTTCACCGCCTTCTTTAACACCACAAGTTTTGAAAAGGGAAGGGATGTCGCATTTTACACCGCGGGCTTTGATGTTAATTTGACTCAATTGCTGCGATTTTAAATACAATTTAATTTGTTTGGGATTCAGGGGAAGGGTTGCTTTAATGGCCATGCATTTCCCCATAAAATTGAGCGTGGCTGCTGGGCCAATATAAAATGGAACAGATTTATCAATCAGTTTTAAATCCATCGTATGGGCATAGGCATGGTGCCTTCGGGCCTTTACTAAACTGGCCCCGGCTTCATAAAAATAACCGCTTAAAGTGTCTGCCAAAATGGGGATTTTAAGGTCATCAATTTCAACTGTTTTAATGGTATTGGTGCCAATATCGGTACAAAATATTTTAATTTGTGAATCTGATTGATGTCCAATTTTTAAAAGCATTTCTTTCACTTCTCCTTTAAAACTGATGATGTATATTGCTTCCAATTCTGCAAATTCTTGCTGTGCCATGTCAAGATCATAGAGTGGCGAGCATTTAATCCATATTTGCGATGAAATATTGAGGAGATTAGGCAGAAGGTTTATGACATTGGGCTGGTGTTCTGCTAATTTCAACTGTCGCTGTTCACCATCTCGTCTATCAGGGTCGATATAAATGGCATCAAATACCATTGAATTATTAGCGATAAATTCCTCGGCTTTTTGGGTTAATCTCACAATGTTTTTAAGTCCGAGTAAGTTGAAATTATATTCGGTTAGTGCATTCAATGCCTCATCATTATCAACAGATACAAGGTTTTGGCAATTAGCCGCAATGGCCATGTCGTCTATTCCAAGGCCCGAAGCCAATGTTAGGATATTATCGCCAATAATCAATGTTGATTTATAATTGGCAACAGCTTCGGCGGTACACTGTTCCAAGCTCCGGGTGGTTATAAATCCTCCAGCTTTTTGTAACGCAGGTAATTTGATTTTAAACTTAGGGGACAGTTTATTTTGTTCGGCAATAAAATTTGTTAAATCACCTAATTCCGACTTGTATTTCAATATAAATGCTTGGTTGCCAACAGTGTTAGCTATATTCAAATAGGCATGCAGTTCTTTATTTGCTAAATATTCCTTAATTTTGCTGTAATTATTCAAATTATTAATGAAAAAATTTAAATTTATTCTAGTATTGGCATTTGTAGTAACCGCTGTGTCATCTTGTGGAAGAAAAGACAGATGTCCTTCAGTAGGCAAAGTTAATACAGTTAACCATACAGTGATTGCTTAATAGCAAATGAATTGGAAAAATCTTGAATCTGTTGATCAGTTAGACGCCCTTATTAAAGCATCTTTTGATAAGCCTATAGCCATTTTCAAACACAGCACCCGTTGCAGTATTAGTTCAATGTCTTTGTCGCGTATTGAGCGAAATTGGGATGCTTTGCCTACCGATTTTGACTTATACTATCTCGATTTGTTAACATATCGTCCAGTTTCGGATGCAATAGCCTTTAAATTAGGTGTTGAACACCAATCGCCGCAGTTGCTTTTAATTGAAAACGGGCAGTGTACCTACCATGCCAATCACTCCGAAATAAGCATTTCTGAGCTATTGCCGCTGCTTAAAGCGTCTTAAATTCAAAAACGATTTTCTGTACGATGTCTGGATGCAAACTTTTTGCAACAGGGCAGGTGTCTGCGATATTTTTAAAGATTGTTTTAAGTTTATCGCTTAAAGGTTCTTTGGTAATGAACGTTACATTCACATCAATTCCTACAATTCTTCTTGATCCTTCTGTATTCATTATTTTAGTAACCTCGGCACTGGTATCCGTCATATCGATCCCGTTGTTTTGCGCGTAAATACCCATCACAGTTAATAAGCAAGCGCCCAATGAGGTAGCGGCCAAATCGGTCGGAGAGAATGCTTCGCCTTTGCCATGGTTGTCTTTCGGTGCATCGGTTACAATTTGATTTTGAGAAGCCAAATGGATTGCATTGGTTCTTAATTCATTTAAATATATTATATTTGAAGTAGCCATTTATAAAAGTGTTAAAAATTTATTGCAAACATACTGTACATTTAATAAAAATTATATTTTTAATGGTGTTATTGTTTCCGGCATCAGCCTTCACTCAAAGTGAAAATGATATTACTTTTGATGAAGCAACCATGAAAGTAGGGGTTAGGTTGGCAACCAATGGATTCGGTTTGTTTTATCGCACCACGCAGCCTTATAAAAAAAACAGCAGTAAATTATTAGACTTTGATTTGTCATCTCTCAAAAACGCGAAGGAAAAGGATGTATTAAATACACGACTGTCAAACACTAGACCTTATATTTACAATAAAATTAATAGGATTTATAATTTAAGGGTTTTGGGCGGACTCCAATACATATTTGCAGAGCGGAATTCTAAAAATAGCATTGGAATTTCAGCGTTTGCTGCTGTTGGTCCATCAATTAATTTTATAAAGCCAGTTTATTTAGACATTCAAATAATTGATCCCAATTTGCCAACTAGCTATATCAATGTGAGTAGGAGATATGAGCCAGAAAATATAAAGCCTTCGCAGATTGTAGGGAATTCGTCGTATTTTACAGGTATAGATAAAACCAAATTAGGTATAGGCTTAGCCTTTAAATCGGGTATCGAATTTAATTGGGGTTCTTATGGCTCAGATTATAAATCACTTGAATTGGGATTTGTTCTGGATTGCATGCCATCGCAGCCCAATATTCTTTACAATCAAAAAAACAAACTATTCTATTCCGGGTTTTATCTTAGCTTTGCATACGGTAAAAATAGATAATCATGTTGCTTGAAGAACCCGAAAAAATTAGACAAACCAAACGCATCAAACCCGATTGGTTGAAAATACAATTACCCACTGGTACCAATTACGCCGAAGTTAAACAAATTGTGAAAGAGCATAAGCTTCACACCATTTGTGAAGATGGAAAATGTCCGAACATGGGAGAATGTTGGGGAGCTGGCACTGCTACCTTTATGATACTTGGTAATATATGCACAAGAAGTTGTTCATTCTGCGCTGTGGCCACTGGTCGACCCAATGAGTACGACTTAGATGAGCCAACACGCGTAGCGCAAGCCATTCAATTAATGCGCATAAAACACGCTGTAATTACCTCTGTTAATAGAGATGAACTGAAAGACAAAGGTGCAGGAGTTTGGGCTGCAACGATAAAAGCCATAAAGACTTTAAATCCTGGGGTTACAATGGAGACCCTTATTCCAGATTTTAAAGCCAATTGGGATTTATTAGAAATGGTATTGGATGAAAAGCCAGAAGTGGTTAGTCATAACATGGAAACTGTCGAGCGACTTTATCGCATTGTCCGTCCACAGGCCAAATACGAAAGAAGTTTGGAACAAATTAAACGCACCAAAGATTACGGGCGCAGAACCAAAAGTGGCATTATGCTGGGCTTAGGCGAAACAGAAGCAGAAGTATATAAAGCAATGGATGATTTGGTAGCACATGGCTGCGACGTATTAACCTTAGGGCAATACTTACAACCAACCAAAATGCACCTGGAAGTGAAAGCATACATTACGCCCGAACAATTTAAAATTTATAAGGAAGTAGGCGAGCAGAAGGGTTTCAAAATTGTGGAAAGTGGTCCCATGGTTAGGTCCTCCTATCATGCGGAAAAGCACCTGGAAAAATTTGTAAAATAAAAATTGTTTTGTCGATAAATTTGCTATATTTGTAAAAGCAATATCAAATTTATGGAAAATAAAATCGCCAGAAAACTCTCCTTAACACTTGTTATGTCCTTGTTTTTAAGTGTTGCTCTCCTAAATAATTCAAACTTTTTAAGGTCCAATTTGGGGCTTTCTGCAACCGATACCAATGATGGGAAGAAGTCAATACCTGACAATCAAATGAATTTGGTTTGTTCTGTTTATCCAAATCCTGCCAATGAATTTGTAAACCTTTCTTTTGATTTGCCCGATAACGATGAGTTAACACTATCTATTACAGATGTAGTTGGAAAAAGTACCATCATGAGATACACCGGCACCTACAACAAAGGTGAGAACATCGTGAAAATTGAAACAGCACACCTAACTTCAGGTAGTTATTTTGTAACCGTAACCGGTAATAAAGTGAGGGGTAATATCAAATTGATTTTAACCCACTAAAAATAATACTATATTTAAAATCCCGACTGAGTGCTTCTCAGCCGGGATTTTTTTTACTATGAGAACCAAACTCCAGGGCCCCCGAACGGCAAAAAACATTAAAGCTGTGGCTGCTATTGCGGCCAAAGATGAAGAAGCTTTTAAGGAGTTAATTCAACTAATGATGGACAATAAGGATAAGGAGATGGCCTTTTTAGCCACTTGGACCATTAGTCATGTAGCTGAAAAAAACAAAGTGATTCCAATGCCTTACATGGCAAAATTTATCAAACGGATTTTAGACACCGATTCAGATGGAATCAAACGCTGTATTGTTAAGGTATGGCAACTTATTAAAATTCCGACGATGTATCATTGGGAAGTGGCTGATATTTGTTTCAATTTTTTAAAGTCGCCAAAAGAAGCGGTGGCCATCAAAGCATTTTCAATTACTGTTTTACAGCATTTGATGAAAGACCTTCCAGAATTGAAAAATGAAGTGATTTTTGAGCTCGAAAAACAATTGCCACATGCGCAGGCCGGATTTAAAGTAAGAGCTATCGGATTTTTGAAATTGTATAATTAAAATTTACTATTTTTGCGGTTTAATATTTATAATATGAATAATCAATTCTCTCTTTCTGAAGAAGACATTAAACGCGAACAGGCGAGTTTCATGACCAAGGTTTACGGCTGGATGAGTTTGGCCCTTTTAGTGACAGGTTTAGTAGCCGTATATGTGGCTTCTAATGCGAGTTTAGTATCCGCTATTTTTGGAAATAAATTGGTATTTTGGGGTTTAATCATCGGTGAAGTTCTATTGGTAGGTTATTTAGCAGTAGCTGTTCACAAAATGTCTGCTGCAGTAGCTACAGCGGTATTCATTGGTTATGCCGCATTGAATGGACTTACCATGTCTTTTATTTTCTTGATCTATACCGCAGAATCTATTGGTTCAACATTCTTCATAACAGGTGCTACATTCGCCATTATGAGTGTATATGGTTATGTCACCAAAAAAGATTTAACAGCCATTGGAAGTCTTTTGATGATGGCCTTAATGGGGATGATAATTGCTAGCTTGGTGAATTTATTCTTTCAAAATGAAATGTTATATTGGATAACAACCTATGCTGGAATTTTAATTTTCACTGGTTTAATTGCATATGACACACAAAAAATTAAGGAAATGAATGTTATTGGAAACGAAGGTACAGAAGAGGATAGAAAAGAAGCCGTAATGGGTGCTTTATCCCTTTACTTAGATTTCATTAATTTGTTCCTGTTGTTATTGCGTGTTTTTGGTCGCTCCAAAGACTAAAGCTACTACCTACATTTTTTTGTCAAATAATGGTCACTTATCCGTCAAATTGCGGGTAGGCAACATAGCTTTTGTATTTTGTGTCTACCTTTGAAAATATCAGTTAGCCGATGAATAAAAACATACAAATTTTAATCTTAGTTACGCTTTCCTTTTTTTATCAAGCGGAAACATTTGCCCAAACAGTGGCAGGGGGTGAAATTTATTATGAATTAATTTCGGCAAAAAAATACAAGGTTACGGCCCATTTGTACCGCATGTGCGATGGCGACCCATTGAATGACATTAAGGCCAATGTATATGGCGATACAATGATTAGGCCTATGCATTTTACGCGAATTGCCATCCGTAAAATTAACGATACTTGCGGCAATCCTTGTAATAAGCAAAATGCCATATCCAACGCGGGTTTCGAGCAGCATACCTATGTTGATACCATCGATTTTAATATAGCACCTTACGATGTTTTTGTAAGTAAGAAAGTATGTGTAGTAAATTTTGGTATCCGTCAAGCTTTGCGTTATGCAAGTCCTACGACCCACGATTATGGGCAATTTTACCTCGATGCCTCAACCAATATTTGTTTAAATAACATAGTTAAAAACAACTCGCCACAATTTAGTATGGAGCCAAAGTTGTATGCGGGTTGCAATCTGCCAATTTTTTATTCTCCAGGTCCTTTAGATACGACAGATAATGATTCAGTTTCATTTTCTTTGGTTGATGTGCAATCTAATTACAAAACCAATTTGGCCTATAATGGATCTCTAACTGCTCAAATTCCCTTATCCCCGTTTTGTTTGCCGCCAGGCGTGCTAAATTGTAAAGCATTGCCGAATGCCAAACCTCCGCGTGGATTTTATTTCGATAATCGTTCCTGCTTTATTAGTGCTACGCCTAGCGATTGCAATGAGAAGGGCACCATAAAATATCAAATAGATGAGTTTCGTTTTAATAGACAAACCCAAAAGTATGAATGGCTTGGATTTGTAACGAGAGAGATGTTTGTACAAATTCTTAAATTACCGGATAATAATTTAAGCACATTGACGCAAACAGGCAATCTTCAGAGCGTATGCGAGGGTAATAAAATTTGTTTTGCAAAAAAGGCGACTGATGCCTTGGCCCTAAATCAAAAAAAAGCAGATACAACGACTATATTCTGGGACCATGGAATTCTTGATGCGACATTTAAAATTAGAGATACAACGGCCAGAGAAAAGGAAGCTGATTTTTGCTGGCAACCTTCTCAATCAAAACAAAGGTTAGAAAAATACTATTTTACCATTGGGGCATTTGATCAAAAATGCAATGAACAATTAACTTCGAATACAATTATTGTGAGGGTTAAACCATTGCCAAAATACACTTATAAGCATTCAGCAAGTTCTTGTGGTCTATTGAAATGGAATACCACAGTATTTGATAGTTCATACCCTGAAAATATAGGCGTCTGCGCGACTAAGATTAAAAACTTTCAAACCAATAATGTCTTATATAGTAGTAACAAATTGATCGATTCTATTAATCTTCACGACAATGGCAAGGTTATTATTGAACATACTTTCAATTCTAAACAAGGCTTTAATTGTCCGTTAATTGTGATAGATACTATAACAATTTTTGAGGCTTTAGCACTTCCAGATATAAGTGATAATAAAGATTCTGTTATTTGTCAAAATAATAGAGATGTCTTTCATTTTTATCAAAGTAAAGTTGTTGATTTCAAAAAGTTCAAATGGTTTTTGAATGGTAGTTTCATAAATGAAACCGATACCACCATAATTCTTAATATTAAAAGCAGCTCGAATATTAAATTGCAGATTGAAGATACCAAAGGCTGTCTTGCAGAGCGTACCCTAAATTACACCCTTAGACAGCACGATGCAATACTTGGCAATGGTCATAAATATTGTTTTGGCGACTCCTTAATATTGAAAGTGAATTTAATTGGATTGAAGCCTCCAGTTTCTGTTGGATGGCAAATTAATAGAAAATATGCCTCATCTGATAGCGTTTTAAAAACTGTTGTGAACGAAGATAAAAGGGTTTACGTTTTAATAATTGATAGTATTAATTGTGCTTTTATTGACAGCAGTATTAATTTAATGAATCCACTTTTAGGATTTAAATTGGTAGTAAGTAGTTCTGATTGTAATGACTCTATAGCCTCTGTAAAAGCATCTGCCTTATTTGGAACATCACCATTTGATTATAGTTGGCGCATCAATGCCAATGATACACTGCATAATGATTCAGTATTCAATTTGAAAATTAAAAATAATGCCCGCATTGATTTAAACATAAAGGATAAAAATCTTTGCAGCTATTCAGATACTATTGATATCAATAAATTCCCTAAGCTCGATATAAGTCTACCAAAGTTTTTTCAGACTTGTAGCAATGATTCCATTTTGTTTAATCCCAATTTAAATAACCGGTCATCGAATATTTATTATCAATGGTTTGTAAACAATAATCTAGTAAGTAATGATACCTTTTTATATCGAAAATTCGCAACTACTAGTCGGGTGAGATTAAAGGTCGGCAATGATTTTAAATGTTCTGATGAAGATTCTAGTTACGTCGCTGTTTATCCCACATTGCCACTTGCAATTTCAGGAAAGTTAATTTACAACAACAGTGAATTTATTGTGTTAAAAACCAACAATAGTTATAAGAAATATGAATGGTTTAATGGCAAAACCACTGCGAATGATTCCTTTTGGGCTTATGAGTTAGGGTTACCTGATGCTTATAGTTTGTGGTGCAAAACCACCGACAGCAATGGATGTTACTACAGTGATACAGTAGGCGTATTAACAAACTATCGATTAACAATAGAGCACCTTGAGTCTAATGTTGTAAAAATTTATCCCAATCCTGCCACCACACAACTTAATATTGAAAACCAAACCACGCTTAACATTCAATTATTCGCAATGGATGGTAAGTTGTTGTTGAATCAAACATTCAATGCCGGTTTAAACACCTTGGATATCTCCGCTTATGCGCCGGGTATTTATCTTTTAAAAACTTTGGTTGATGACCACTTCATGGTGAGCCGTATTGTAAAAGAATAAGTCCATACTTAATTCTTAACTTTTGCTGCACAAATAAATTAAATTATCATACCCTTTGGCTTTGGTGCAGTTTGTATTTGGAAAAACATCTTTGAGAATTTTTTCATACCGATTCTGTTTCTCAGTAGTTAAATTCATCATGTTTCTAAAGTAAATGCCACCGTCTGTTAAACGCTGAGTCAGTTGCGTTAAATAAGTGCGACCGAAACACAGTTCAGGCACTTGGTCGTCTACAAATAGATCATCAATAATTAAATCATATTGTTCTGTATTGGGTGTCTGCAGCCATTCAAAAGCATCTGCTACAACAATGGTGAGCATTTGGTATTGGTTGATATCGAATTCCTCGCGCGCAAATTGAACCAAGTCCTCGTCAAACTCAATGGCGGTCACTTTAAATGGCCATGCGCACTTTTTAGAGAGTATTTCAACTGCACTTCCGCCACCCAAACCCAACATTAAGATATTTTGAGGTTTGATTTTTTTCAGGGATTCGAAAATGCCTTTTTGCATAATCTGATGCAAACTTCCGTAGCTATAATTGGCGTTTTGACTGTTTAAAACCTTGTAGCCATTTTCAAAATTTATTTCATAAACCTGCCCTTTACTAGTAATTCCACTCTTAACTTTGGTTGGAAATAAATAGCTAATGGCCTTTCTGGTATTCATTGCAAAGCATTTAAAATAAAAATTGAAAACCAAATTGAAACCCAATGCTGCTGTATGATTGGGAGTATGACAATTGTTCGGTCGGTTGGTTTTTCTGAAATGAATTGGGCAACAACAATGGATTGTTTCGAACTTGCATTACGTCCTTGATATACAGAGTTTCTTTATCGGACACATTCGGATAAAGCGCATTGAAATCTTGTTGATTTGAACTCTGATAACCGGTAATCGTTTTCTTTCTGACCTTGCTATTTAATAGGATTTGATTCAGTGATACGAAAAAATGAACCTTTTTACTAATGCGATAGGTGCAAACCAAGCTGCTTCTGAACCCAACGGAAAAGTAATTTTTTAAGAGGGCTGTTTCAGTGCTATTTTTAAGACTGTCCTTGTAACTGATTTCACTCTTAATTTGTGTGGTAATAGGAATAATAAGACCGGCATTGAGTTGGAAATTTAATCGCTTGATGGTCCACAGATACCCAAATTGTAATATTAATCGCACACTATTGGTCGTGTAGGTGGCAGTTTTTAGAGTGTCGTTTTCGCCAATTTGACTGCGCACTATATTTCTATTGCCAATTAATAGATTAAGGCCAGTTCCAAACATCCAATTGCTACTATCAGGTTGGTGTTGAAAGGAAAGTTGGGTATTGGTTCCGCTTCCCAATGTGTAACTTTTGGATTTGCCCCAAGTTAAATCGGTGGGTGGTTTCGATTTGGCATCGCCATAGAAATAACCAGAACTCACCCAAAGACTATTTTTTTGTGCAAAGAGTGCGTTTGCTGCGAACAGGATTAAAATGGTGGTTAAGGCTTTCAAATCGATTGCGAAAATAAGGTAAAGCATTAATTTTGCCACTTTTCGAAGGTGAAATATTTGCAGATAATGTGTTTATTTATTAATATCTCAACTAAAGCTTTGATTTATAAATTCAATTCACTAATTTTGCACCCCTAAATATAAAAAATAAAGTATGAGTTTAGTTAATTATGAATCTGCAATCATTTTAACACCCGTACTGTCTGAGGCGCAAATGCAAGAAGCGGTAAAAAGCTACAGACAGTTGGTTGCGGAGCACGGTGGCGTTATGGTAGGAGAGACCAATTGGGGTCTAACCAAATTAGCGTATCCGATTAAAAAGAAATCTACCGGCTTCTATCATTTTTTTGAATTCCAAGCGAATTCAGATTTTCAAGCGATCTTAGAGACCGCTTACAGCAGAGACGAAAGAGTACTTCGTTTTCTGAACCTTAAATTAGATAAACACGCAGTTATTTACAACGAGCGTAAACGCAAAGGAGAAATTGCTCCTGCTAAAAAGTACGAAAGTAAAGAAGGAGGATCATCAATATGAGCGGAAAATCAGCACAAGACAGTTACAACTTCAATAGTCAACAAAACCAAGTGATTATTAAAAAGAAGTATTGCCGTTTCAAAAAACACAACATTAAATACATCGATTACAAAGATTCAAATTTCTTGTTGAAGTTCATGAATGAGCAAGGTAAAATATTGCCAGGAAGAATAACTGGAACATCAGACAAATATCAACGTAAAGTTGGTACTGCTATTAAACGTGCGCGTTTAATGGCGATACTTCCCTATGTTGCCGATGGTTTAAAATAAAATAAAGGAGGAAAAGAAGTATGTCAAACATGAAATTAATTTTAACCCAAGATGTTCGTAACCTCGGACATAAGGATGATGTTGTAGCAGTAAAAGCAGGATATGGTCGTAATTTCTTAATTCCAAAAGGAATGGGTAAATTGGCTACCGAATCTGCCTTGAAAATGTTAGCAGAAGATGTTAAACAACGCGCTTTCAAACAAGATAAAGTGAAGAAAGATGCAGAAGCTTTAGCTGGTAAACTAGAAGGTGTAAAAGTAACTATCAAAGCAAAAACAGGCACAAGCGGCAAAATATTTGGAGCTGTTACTGTATTGCAAGTTGCTAATGCATTGAAAGAATTAGGACACGAAGTTGATCGCAGAAAAATTGTGTTCAATGAAGAGCCTAAAATGCTAGGAGAATATACCGCGACCATTTCCTTACACAAAGAAATATCAAAAACTATTGATATTGAAGTGGTAAGTGAGTAATTAGGTCTATTAATTATACTTATTTAAAGAAGGGATGAATTATTTCATCCCTTTTTTCGTTTTATTTGCATACCTCATTTTATTTAATCATTTCGCAATGAATTTATCAATCACAAACACGACTGTGGCAATTCTTTTTGCCTTGTTTTTTATTAACACCAATGCACAAGTAAATCTCAAACAAAAAGGGCTGCTGTGGGAAATTACAGGTAACGGCCTTAAAAAACCGAGTTACGTGTATGGTACCATGCATATTAGCAGCAAATTGGCCTTTCACCTGGGCGACTCCTTTTATCTTTCGCTACTAAAATGTGACATGGTAGCACTTGAGCAAAATCTTGACAGTGTCATTCACCGCTGGATCTCCGAAGATGAAGATGAGAAACCAGAAGATGCTGATAAAGTTGGTAAACGCAATGTCAACGAATACCTTAATTTGAATAATTTTAAATTGAGTAATTACGATAAAGGCCTTATAAAACGCAAACTGAGTGCCGAAGTAAGGGAAGTGAATTACTTGTTAAAACGCGGCAATGAAGATAATTTTGAAGAAGATGCTTGGCTTGATTTGTATATCTATCAATTGGGTAAAAGGCTTGGAAAAGAAATAACAGGGGTAGAAGGCTACGAAGAAAGTCGCGATTTGGTAGAAAAATCAAATAAAGAACCAGAGAGTTCGAAAAAGGAAACAAAGAAAAAGTTAAAAAGCTATAGTTATAAAATGCGCGATCAGGTTTCTGAAGCTTATCGCAAAGGCAATATTTTTATGATAGATTCGATAGATCGCATGACTGAAAGCGAATACTACAGAGAATACATGTTGTACAAAAGAAATGAGAACATGGTGCGCAGAATGGATTCTATTATTAAACTGGGTAAAACGCTGTTTACTGGCGTGGGTTGTGCGCATTTACCAGGCAAGAAAGGGGTGTTGCAAATGCTTGCAGACCTGGGTTACAAGGTTCGACCAGTGCAAAGTTTAGCCAACGAGAAAAGTAAATTAGCCGAGAAGTATGAAAATATGACCTATGCCCATAAATATAAATTGGTTAAATCTGATGATGACTTATTGGCGGCTAATTTACCAACAAAACTTACCAAAGTAAGAGATAATAATTCCTATTCTTCCTATTTAAGTCCTGACTTGGCGAACGGTTATTACTACCAAATAGAAAAAATATCAAGCAACAGCGCATTTTCTGGCAAGAGTCAACAGGATATTCTAATGGAAATTGATACCCTGATTTTTGAAAATATTCCCGGTGATGTAAAAGCTAAAAAGATGATAACCTCCAATGGTTTTCCTGGTATTGAAATTGTGACAGAACTTAAAACAGGTGATTTGAACCGATTTCAAATTTTAGCATCTCCTTTTAATGTTTACATTGTAAGAATGTCAGGTAAAAAGAAATTTGCCACCAGTTCGGAAGCCGATGCTTTTTTTAAATCATTAAAAATAAATGAAGGGAATGCCACCCAGTGGCGAACCATATCTTCGGGCGATAGTGTTTTTAGCTTGCTGCTACCAACAAGTGATAAAACGCATAAGTTGCCATTAAATGATAAAATTGATCCAACATTCGAGCATATCGTATTTGAAAAGGCCACGGGCAGCACCTATTTAATTAAGCAAATTGATTTTCTAAATGATGCTTACATGGAAGAAGATTCATTTGAATTGGGTGTGATGGCAAAAAGTTTTTCATTAACAGATGACTATAATTTTAAATCCCGGAAACAGTTTAATTGGCAGGGCTACCACGCCTTAGATGTAACCTTTGAAGGGAAAAGTAAAGAAAAAATGTATGCCCGTTTTGTAATTGTTGGCACCCGTTATATCATGTTTCTTTTAAAGCCAGGGGCGAATAATGGTTCTTTCGAAGATAAATATTTTACTTCGATTAAGTTTAATGGCAAACCGGATTTTAAATTCTTTAATTATAAAGATACCAATATTTATTATACGGTTTCTACGCCCGTTAAGCCATTCATAATGAAAAACAACACCATGGATTTATATTATGATTCGTATCAAGAAGAAGAAATAAAACCAACTAAATACGATGGGAAATATCAAGAAATGTACTTTAAAACTGATAATGCAAGCGATTTTATTGTGTTAGGAGCTTATAGATTTGGCTATTACGAAAGACAAGCTAAAAAAAGTGAAGAATATTACAAGGAATGGGAGAAAACAACATCAGTAAAAATTACAGGGAAGTCGAAAATTACAAAGAATAAAATTGATTACTACACTTACAACTATACCGATACCAATACCAATAAGCGCGTGAAAATGATGACAGCTGAAAATGGTTTGACCCGTTATTACTTGACGGCATTTGTAGATACAATTGCTGGGAAAAGCGCATTTGTCGATGCATTTTTTAAGACCTTTGATGTCTCAGACACTGCTATTGCCGGAAACATTCACGCTAAGAAGGGTCCTTTGTTTTTTAGTGATTTTACCAGTTCAGATAGTTTAACCAGATTGAGTGCAATCAAGTATTTCAAAAGTGTTGAGTTTTTCAAATCAGATATCAAAGACATTCAACACATGATTGATACGATTTCTTCTAAAAGTGCCGCCGCCAGACTTAAAGTCGCGCTGATTTTTAAATTAGGATTTATAGATAGTGCAGATTCAGAAATTGTGCCATATTTACAAAAGTTGTATGCCAAAACAGGCGATACAGCCTATATGCAAATGGAGATATTGCAGGCCATTGCTCACCAAAGATCTGATATTGGTTACAAAGCAATAAAACCAATTTTATCTACCGATATTCCGATATCTGATAATAAATTTGAAATGGAGAATTTGTTATACGCATTTAACGACACTTTGAAATTAACCAAATCAATTTTACCGGAATTACTTGATTTGACAACCATTGCAGAATACAGACACCCGGCTTATAATTTAATTTCTCAGATGAAAGACAGCGGTATAATTACCCTTAACGATTATACCTCGATTCACAATCGTTTGATAACTGAAGCCCGAATTGAATACAAACGCAACATGGCTTCGTTAACCAAAGAGGATAATGAAGGTTCTGAAAATTATGATTATTATGATGGGGGTTATTCTGATTATGACCAATATTCTGATACGAAGTCAGAATCCGTCTTCAATTCAATATTAAACTTGGCATTGCCTTTGCGAAAAACCAATCCCATTATGCAAAGTTTAACAGATAAGATACTTGACATAACCGATAATAAAATGCGTTTAGAATTACTACCTGTATTGTTGAAAAATGGCGTTGACTATAAGGATAGTGTATATGAACGATTGGCTAAAACAGAAACCACGCGCCTTAAATTTTATAATATCTTATTAGAAAGCAAACAATTAAAAAAGTTTCCGAAAGGCTATAAATCACAAAAGTTATTTGTATTGTCGAACTTAAAACAAACGGTTCAATATGGAGAAATCGATTCAACAGTTTTAATAGAAATAAAAACCATCAACTTGGGTAAAAAAGCATACTTAATGTACATTTACAAATACCGTTTTGAGGAAGAAGAAGATTGGAACATATACACTTCAAATCCAATGCCCACTGATACTTCAAAAATATTCGACTCAAATGATTACATGCCATTTTATTCAACAACCGATGAAATTACAGAAAGCCGCAGTATTGAGAAAATAATCAACGAGATTCTATTTGACACCAACATGCGATATGTGCGCGAGCGGAATGGCGGGTATTATGAAGGATATTATGGAAGAAGATCAGATATTGCCTACAGCCTGTCCGATTATTAATTTTTAGGCAGTTAGATTCGTTGGTTTAACAGGTATTTAACACAGATTTGAAAATAAATGCCTACCTTTGCACTCTTTTTTACGAGGAGTGACCTCTTATTTATATGCAACAACCCATCAGAAACATCGCGATTATCGCCCACGTTGACCACGGTAAAACTACACTAGTTGACAAAATTTTACACCATTGTAATTTATTCAGAGACAATGAGGAATCAGGAGATTTAATCCTGGATAGCAACGATTTGGAAAGAGAAAGAGGAATCACTATTTTTTCAAAAAACGTATCTGTACAGTACAAAGGCATTAAAATCAACATCATCGATACCCCCGGTCACGCTGACTTTGGAGGTGAGGTAGAACGTGTTTTGAAAATGGCCGATGGTGTTGTTCTATTAGTAGACGCTTTTGAAGGTCCGATGCCACAAACGCGTTTCGTTTTACAAAAAGCTTTGGCACTTGGATTAAAACCAATTCTATTGGTAAATAAGGTAGACAAAGACAATTGCCGTCCAGAAGAGGTACACGAATCAGTTTTTGATTTGTTTTTTAACTTGGATGCAACAGAAGAGCAATTAAATTTCCCAACCATTTACGGAAGTAGTAAGCAAGGTTGGATGAGTACAGATTATAAAGTAAAAACTGATAATATCAGTCCTTTGTTGGATTGTATTTTGGATTATGTGCCTGCGCCTCCAGTTCATGAAGGTACTTTACAAATGCAAATTACTTCATTAGACTTTAGCAATTACCTAGGTAGAATTGCCGTAGGAAAAATACACAGAGGAACGATGAAGGACAACCAACCAGTTACATTGGTTAAAAACGATGGAACGATGGAAAAGATGCGTATTAAGGAATTATATACGTTCGAAGGTTTGGGTAAAAAGAAAGTTACAAATTTAATCAATGGTGATATTTGCGCCATTGTTGGAATAGAAAACTTCTCAATTGGCGATGTGGTAGCCGACTTTGACAATCCAGAGGGATTAGAATCGATTAAAATCGACGAGCCTACCATGAGTATGTTCTTCACCATTAACAACTCACCGTTTTTTGGTAAAGAAGGTAAATTCGTTACATCTAGGCACTTAAGAGACCGTTTATTTAAAGAGACAGAAAAGAATTTAGCTTTAAAGGTTGAGGAGACTGAGAGTCCAGATAGTTTATTGGTATATGGTAGAGGTGTATTGCACTTATCTATCCTTATAGAAACAATGAGAAGAGAAGGTTACGAATTACAAGTAGGGATGCCACGTGTTATTGTAAAAGAAATTGATGGTGTAAAACACGAGCCAATTGAAATGTTGGTAGTAGATGTACCAGAAGAGTTTTCGGGTAAAGTCATTGAATTGGCTACCCAAAGAAAGGGTGAATTACAAATTATGCAACCTAAGGGCGATATGCAGCATTTAGAATTCAAAATTCCTTCAAGAGGTTTGATGGGATTAAGAAGTAATATGTTAACTGCAACACAAGGTGAGGCTATTATGGCGCATCGTTTTGTTGAATATGAGCCATGGAAAGGCGAAATTGGTGGTCGCTCAAATGGTTCCTTAGTGAGCATGGAGACTGGAGCCAGTACAGCTTATTCAATTGAAAAAATGCAAGATAGAGGTTCATTCTTTGTCGATCCAGGAGAGGAAATATACGAAGGTCAGGTTGTTGGCGAAAATTCAAGACAAGATGATATGGTATTGAACTTGGTAAGAGCTAAACAATTAACGAATTTTAGAGCAGCGGGTAAAGATGATAATTCAAGAATGATTCCGAAAAGACAATTTTCTTTGGAAGAAGCATTAGAATATATTCAAAAAGACGAATATGTAGAAATTACACCTAAGTCATTGCGTTTGAGAAAAATATATCTTAAACAGAACGAAAGAGATCGCAACTCTAAATCCATAATGTCGTAAATAATGCACACAAAGTGGATATATATTCAAGAAAATATTTGCAATTAATAAATAAATCCATATTTTTGCACCCAATTTTAATTAAAAATCAATAAGAAATGAAAAAATTATTTGTAATCGCTATCGCTGCATTTGCTTTCACAGCTTGCAACAATTCTGCTAAACCTGAAGAAACTACTGCTACTGACTCTGCTGCAACTTCTGAAGTTGCTCCAGTTGCTCCAGAAGCTGCTCCAGTTGCTGTTGACACAATGGCTGCTCCAGCTACAACTCCTGAAGCTGCTCCAGCTAAGTAATCCACAGTTTAAAAACTATTAAAAGCAGTTATTTTCGATAACTGCTTTTTTTTTGTCGTTTTTTTGTTATAATTTTGTACCAATGAATAAACTATACACACTACTATTTTCATTATTTATATCCTTATCAGCTGCGAATGCCACCACTGCGCCGCTGCCAGTAACTTATAAAATGTACCCAAATCCTTTATCAGGTGCTGAGTTGCAAATCAAGTTTGACTTTGATTATAAGATTGGTCAAGTGTATATTTTTACCATTACCAATATCATTGGTCAAACGACTTATACACATATTTTGACAGAAGATGAAGTAAAAAAAGGAATTTTTACCATCGACACTGAAGAAATCAAGTTAGACAAAGGCATTTACCTAACTAAAATGGTAAATGGTGACCACAGTTCAGTTCAAAAACTGGTGGTGCGTTAATGAAAGAGATTACTTTCGAGCTACAAACCGAGTTTATTCCGCTTATTCAATTACTTAAATATACAGGCATAGCCGATTCAGGTGCAGATGCCTCTTTCATGGTACTTAACCAAGAAGTATTGTGTAATGGCCTAATCGAGCTTAGAAAGCGTTACAAGGTTGTAAAAGGCGATGTAATTGAAACTGCTGATACACGCATCTTAATTCACTAAATATTCATGGTTAAAATTCGTGCTGCAGCGCCCGAAGATTGCAAATCAATTCATGCATTAATCATGGAATTGGCAGTCTACGAAAAAGCCCCTGAGAAGATGATTAATACCCCAGAGAATCTTTTAAGAGATGGGTTCGGCTCTCAACCACTTTATCAATGTTTTGTTGCCGAGCTTGATAATAATGTCATAGGTATTTCTTTTTGCTATACGCGCTATTCCACTTGGATTGGAAAAGTCCTGTATTTAGAAGATTTGATAGTAAATGAAAATTTTAGACGCCAAGGAATTGGTAAATTGTTGTTCGATCATACACTTTCTTATGCCAAACAAAATGCATTTGTAAGATTGACTTGGCAAGTGCTTGATTGGAACACCCCTGCTATTGAATTTTATAAACAATGGGACACTGTATTAGATTCCGAATGGGTAAACGCCCACATCGATATATTTTAGCTCATTTGCGTTATGGATGTTTGAAAATAATTCGATTAAATTCGCAGTTATTCTTTTATCTTGCAATCAATTGATATGACTTTGAATTTTTATACTTTGAATTTTATGGTGATTCTAATATGAGGAAACTCTTATTCATTGTTTGTTTTTTATGCCTTGGACTACAAATGGCTGCACAAACACCCTTGTTCAAGGAACTCAAAATTATTTATAACGGCAAAGGCTTACAAATAACTTGTTTAATATTAGACAACGAAGGCATTATATGGTTAGGTGGCCCACAAGGTGTATTCACATACGATGGCGGTGAACTAACACAGATATATAATGCCAATAGAATGTCAAAGGCAATTATTTCCTTGTTTCAAGATTCAAAGGGAACTGTTTGGGCGGGTTCGAAAGGTGGAAATATATTGCAATTTATTAATTATAAAGATGTTGCTTTTGTCTCTCCAAACAACGCTCCAAAATCAGAAATAACTTGCATTGCCGAAATGGATGACGGGACAATTTGTTTCGGGACCAAAGGCGAAGGATTTTTTTTATACAATCAAAACAAATTATTCAACTTTAAACCTACAAATAATTTATCAGATAACACTATTAATTGTTTGATCAAAAACAGCAAAGGTGAAATGGTTACAGGTTGTAATTCAGGCATAATTTATTTTGCAATAAAAGGCAATACTGTTCAAATTCTAAAAAGACTTGATAAGCTTTCTGGATTAAAGAATAACATAGTAAAGGCGCTTACCTATTACGGAAAAGAAGAACTAGTTATTGGTTATTACGAAAATGGAGCAAATCTATATAATGAGAAAACGAAAATTTTCAAAGATTGCAATATTGACGATGTCTCTATAAATACTATTCAAGTATTCGAAAATGAATTGTGGCTGGGCACCGAAAACCAAGGCATTATTGATTGTGAATTTAGTTCAAATCCAAGCGTTAGAAATTTACAGATTTTAGAAAATTATGGGATAATAAAAGTTCAAAAAATTCTAAATACGCCATTCTATTTTCAGATTATTCTGGGAGATAATAAAGTATTTGTTACCCAAGGAGAATGGATTCAGAAAATAACAGTACCAGAGGAAATCAATAATTTACAACCCAAGGCAATTTCAGTCTCTAATGGCAACATATTAGCCGTATATGGTAATGGTATTTTTAAAAAATCTATAGAATACAATTCAGAGTGGAAAGTGGTTAATCTTTTGTCTAAAATTGATTTTAAAAATGTGAGTTCAATTGTAACTGATAAAAACGATAATATATGGATAGGTAGTTTGACTGAGGGGCTTTTTTGTTTTAATCAAAATTATAAAATGATTAAGCATTATGATCAGCTGACTGGGTTATTGGACGATTGTATCTACCGATTAAAGCTGGTTGATGAATTCCTTTATTACGGGTGTAAAAATGGCCTAGGTTATATAGATATTAATGATTTCGAATTGCACATGAGTCAAACCGCTTTAATGTCTGTATTCGATATTTGCAGTACAGGCGATAACACACTTTGGCTAGCCACCGATGGTAATGGAATTATACATTACAAAGAAACGGGGTCGCAATATTTCTTAGAAAAATTAGCCAAAGATAAAAAGATAATACATGGAATAGCAAGTAATAGCAATGGCAAAATATGGTATACTTCAATGTATTACGGACTCTATCTTTTGGATAATAATATAACAGAACCAATTAATTATTTAAAAAATACAACTTATTCAGGAATTAATACTTTTCTTATCGATAATAAAGATAATATTGTGACTTTTCACGATGATTTTATTTCAATTCTAAATCCAGAATCTAAGCAACAATACTCACTGATTGGTGATTTCGGTTTTAGTGCAATTAATTATACCAGTAACATGGTCGTAAATTACATGGGTGCTTATTATTTAATGAGTCGCGATGGGATATATGTATATCAGCCTAACAGGTTTAATTTCATGAAGCAATTGCCGGCCTACATTAACAATATTAATGTTAATTTACAAGCTATTGAGAGTCATAATATCAGTAAGTTTTCATTAAAATATGATGAGAACCATCTGAATATAAAATTATTTTCACCTTGGTATGTCGATAACGATAAAATTCGATATATGTATGTGCTTAATGGTTTAAGTAAGGATACAGTTGTAACCTCCGATAATAATATCAATTTACCCAATCTGCCTGCTGGAACCTATACATTGAAAGTGCGACCTGTTATTGAAGGTTCTACAATTGACACACAATGGACTCAGAAAGTTTTTGTAATCAATAAACCTTGGTATCGCTCAATCATTTTTATTGTTTTATGCATTTTTGGAGGCTTTTTTGTACTGTATACTATCAATAATAATTTTCTAAAAAACAGGAACCGAAGTAATGAAATTGAACGACAACGTTTGAGACAAGAAATCAAAATATTGAATAACCAAATCAATCCACATTTTTTGTTTAATAGTTTGAATAACTTAATTTCTATTATCGATATTGATATAGTAAATGCGAAAATTTATACAGCCCATCTGGCGGATTTTTATAGGTTAATTGTTGCTTATAAAGATAATTATGTAATCACGCTGGAAGAGGATCTGAAAATTTCAAGAATCTTTATTGCACTTCAAAATATTCGTTTTTCGGATGCAATTATTTACAAGGTTGAGGTAGCTACTTTCTATATGAAATGTTATTTACCGCCCATGACCTTACAAATTTTGGTTGAAAATGCAATAAAGCACAATAAGGTTTCTCGCACCCAACCTCTGTTAATTAATATCAGTGTTGAAAAGGATTTTTTAATTATCAAAAATATTATTAGTCCCAAAGAGCATTTAGAAACGTCTACTAAGTCGGGGATAAAATTTATTTTAGATCGTTTTGATTTTGTTACTAAGGCCAAACCAGAAATCATTCAAACAAGTAAAGAATTTATTGTAAAAGTTCCGCTTATTTTCCAAGAACCACTTCCTGTTTAAGTAGGTATTTATCTCGTTCACCTTTTGTTTATCCAATTTTGGTTTTAATAATTCTAATTTTATAGGATTTTAAGTTAAACTTGTTTTGCGTTCTAACTAAAACTACTTAACTATGAAACTAAAACTTACTATCACCCTCATGGGCATGGCGGTTCTATGGCCGTTTTTTAATGCAAATGCATGCACGGTTACCCCTTCGTTTAGCATTTCGAGTTCACACACCTGCGGTTTACCTACTATTGTTAGTGCTTATAACACTTCTAAAGGTAATTATAATAGCAAGGCCAAATATTATTGGAAAGTGAACAATATTATTACGGATTCTACAACCGGTATTGATTCCATCATAATTTTACTTAAACAAATTGGGGTTAATAAAATAAAATTAATAGTCAAAGATTCTGCAGGCTGTATCGACTCATCTGCCGCCCAAAGTATTACTGTAACTTCCAATGCCAAGACTATTCTGGATCAAAACGGTCTTTATACCTTAAATCCCACTTGGGTTAATTGCATTCAGTACATAACGAGTCCAGATACATTTAGCATTCGTTTTGAATCTGCTGATACCTTGAAAAAATTAAAAATACTTTGGGGCGATGGTACAACAGATACTGCTGGTAGCAACCTTGCTCCAAATACTGTGAAATCGCATCTCTACAATACGTTGGGTATCTTTACAGTCAAAATTATTACACAAAATGGCGCTTGTACTGATACTGTTTATGGCACGGTATACAGTCAGAGACAGCCAACTGCTGGAATAATAGGGCCAACTGCTGGGAGTAACAGAGGTTGTGTGCCGCATACCCTTAGAATCGTCAATAATTCCTACAATATTTCCAATAATACCAACTTTGAAATCGATTGGGGTGTTGGTCCAGTAATGAAATTGCCTTATACAAGTGCCAATGATACACTTTACAATACTTATAGAACAGGAATTTGTGGTGCTTCTATTAAGATAACAGCAAGCAATGTTTGTGGTAATTCTGTTGCTACTTGGAATCCAATTGATATTAGCGATAAAGATATTGCGCGTTGGACGGTTGCCACAACATGTAATCCAGTTAAGCCGCATGTGTTCATAAATGCTTGTGTCGATCGCTACTGTTTATTGCCAGATTTAAAAGAATATTTTTGGGATTTTGGCGATAGCACAACGGTAGGTTGGACTACTAGCAAAGCAAGTCAAAACCATATTTTTAAAACTGAAAAAGATTATATCATAACCATTATTGTAAAAAATGGTTGTGGTTATGACACATTTAAAGACATTGTAAGGGTTTATTACAATCCAATAGCAGGCTTTAATTTTAATACCAATCGAGGTTGCAAACCTTTAGCCGTTTCATTTACAGATACCTCAACTGGGAGAGGTCATACCCGATTGTGGACTGTCAAAGAAAATAGTACCACCAAAACGTTTACAGATTCAATATTCAATTATACTTTTACACAAGCGGGCGTTCACACCGTAGAACTTACAGTGACTAATCCTTGCGGCACTTCTACTGTTAAAAAAACATTCACGGTGAATGATAAACCAACGGCTAAGTTCAGTAATATTCCAGACAACTGTTCACCAACAACAGTAAATTTCAACAACACTTCGACGTCTTATTTTAAAAATCCAAACTACCAGTGGGACTTTGGAGACAGTAGCACTAGCAATTTAAAAAGTCCGCCTAGTAAAATTTACACGAAGACCGGAACCTATACAGTACGTTTGTTTGTTTCTGATAGTTGTGGAATGGATACATTTCAACAAACATTTACCGTTTTTGGATTGCCAAAAGCAATATTAAGCGGCGATACTGTTGGATGCACCTTTGATTCATTAGTATTTAGTAACCAATCTACCAACGCTAATAATTTCAATTGGATGTGGGGAGATGGGAACAGTTTGAATACAACATCAATAGGAGTAGCTAAACATGTTTACACCCTGCCTGGCAATTATAAAGTTAGATTAATTGCTGCAGCAGGCACAGGTTGTAAAGATACTGCATACCATACCTTAAGAATTAAGCCAGGAGCCAAGGCGGCATTTACTATTAATCTGCCATTTGCATGCGCACCTGCAACATTTAACTTTAAAAATGAATCCGTTTTTGGGAAAGATTTTAATTGGTACGCCAATGGAAAATTTCTCTCAAATCAATTTAATTTACCCGATTCAATATTGTTAGCAGATAGCAGTATTGTGCGTTTGAAATTAGTTGTAACTAGTAATTCTTCATGCCAAACAGACTCAATTGAAAAAATCTATTTTACCCCCAAAAATCCAAAAGCAATTATTAATAACCGAGATTCAGGTTGTACATTGTTACAAGTTAATTTTACACAAGGGTCAACCTATGCCACAAAAAGCTATTGGAACTTAGGCAATGGTTTGACATCCAATTTAACTGCGCCCAATACAACTTATAAAGGCGCCAAAGTTCGAGATACTTTTTACTACCCTCAGTTGCTTGTTACGAACTGGGCTGGCTGCATGGATTCTGTGAAAACAACAATAAAAGTTTATCCTTCGCCAACAGCCTTATTTGTGATGGATAAATCCAATGGCTGTGGTCCATTGTCTGTTAATTTTACAAATCAATCCAAGACCAATAATCAGGATTCTTTTAATACCTTAAATCACCAATGGATTTTTGGCAATGGCAATTCATCAAACTTGGCGAATGCTAACGCGGCGTTTAAAGCAAGCACTTTTAAAGATTCATTTTACAATATCAAACTTGTAATTACTTCCTTGAACGGGTGCACAGATACATCACAAATGACCGTTCAAGTATTCCCATTGCCTAGTATAGCATTTACCCCAGATAGGCGAGAGGGTTGTGCATTGTTGCCTGTGAATTTTTTAAATACATCTAAGCCACAAGATACAGGCTCCATAAAAATAATGAGTTTTTTATGGCAATCTGGTAATGGTTTATCAAGTAATTTGGAAAACTTTAAAGCCTCTTATGGCAGCTCTTTATATAGCGATACCAACTATCAAGTAAAATTAATAGGTTGGAGTGAACACGGTTGCGCAGATAGTGCAATTGATATAATTACCGTTCACCCAAATCCAATTGCAAAATTCACTTTGAATCGCTTAAATGGTTGCACACCATTACAGATATCTACTGATAATTTATCGGTTTCAAATGATGGCAAGCCACTGTCGCATATTTGGAATTTTGGAAATACTTATACCTCTACCTCGCTAAATGATAATACGATTTATACGAATGCAACCAATGCTGATATAAGTTTTAAAATTTGGTATGAGGCGCAAAGTTATTATGCTTGTAAGGATACAGCCGAGTTACTTGTTACAGTTCATCCCAAACCCATTGCGAAGTTCAATCTTTCGACTAAAAAAGCGTGCGCACCAATGGTGCTAACTGTTACAGATGCTTCAATAAACGCAGCACTTTATTATTGGGGATTAAATCAGCCTTCGGATTCTGGAAACATATCAGAAAAAATACATTTAAATGGCTTGAAATTATTTGATACATCATACACCATTGCACACCAGGTGGCATCAGTGTATGGTTGTTTGAGCGATACAGTTTACGATGGTGTATTAGTGCTTGGGCGCCCTCAAGCTGACTTTGAATATGGCAAAGATTCAATTTGTTATAGTAATAGCATCAGCATTAATAATACGTCTTTAGGTGGTTTTAAATATTTGTGGAAATTTAGTGATAATACGACTTCAAATTTTATAAATCCTAAACATAAATTCCCAATCAATCCGAGTAATGGCAAGGATTCTACTTTTAAAGTTACATTAGAGGTAACCTCTTCTACGAGTTGCAGGGATACGGCTACCAAGTCAGTTTATATTGTAAACAAACCAATAGAAAAAATGACCATTGGAAATGGCATTGGTTGCACAGATTTAACAGTTTCACTTTCTCAAAGTTCAACAAGCTATAAAACCAAGTATTGGGATTTTGGAGATAATTCTGCTTTTCAAGCTGGCGATACAGTTAAGCATACTTATGTGAATGCATTAAATAATTTGACACTTCAACCAAAAATAATATTGTACCGTCAACGATTCAATTGTACTGATACTAGCGTTGGATATGCGTTTGTTTATCCTAAACCTTCGGCGAATTTTAACTCATTGAGAAATGACCCTTGTGACAAAGGTATTTTTCAATTTGTAAACCAATCTAAAAATAACAAAACCAATGAATGGGTTTTTGATAATGGGGTCACTTCTTCAGCATCAGATTTATTAACTGTTTTGACACCTTCAAAAGTAAAAGACACTTTTTATACCGTTAAATTGTACATCACCAATAATTATAATTGTAAAGATAGTATCTTAAAAGTTATTAAAGTAAAACCAAGATTGCAAGTTAGATTCAGTAATTTGCCAGTTTCTAGTTGTCAAAAAGGTTTGGTGGATTTTACGAATATGTCTGTAAATACAGTGCGCTATTTGTGGACTTTTGGTGATGGTGGAATCTCAACAGAAGCCAATCCAACATATATTTATAATAGTTATGGAAATTATAAAGTAACCCTCTATGGCTATGATATAGATGGATGTGTTGACAGTAGTTTGGGGTCTAATTTCATTAAGATTTTAGAACAACCGAAGGCCGATTTTACTTACCTGCCTTTGCAGCCGAAATTACCAAATGCCAGAGTCGATTTTACAGCCCGTCCGATCATGTTAACCAGCAGTATAAATAATCTAATATATGAGTGGGACTTTGGTGATCAGTCGTTTCCTACAAAAAACAAAAACGACCAAAATCCTTTCCATATTTATACCAATTCTGGCACATCGAATATTAAGTTAACTGTATGGAATCAACAGTGTTCAGATTTTGTGATTAAGCCTTTATATGTTGAATATCCTAAGCCAATTGTTGATTTTACACCCGATACAAGCGAAGGATGTGTGCCACTCTCTGTTAAATTTAAGAATAAAACTCAGAATGTAATGAGTTACCGTTGGGTATTTAGCGATGGTTCACCCGATGCAACAGATGCAGAACCAATTCATATTTTTGAAAGGGCCGGCACTTGGGATGTTACCTTAATTGCAACTGGTAGCGGGGGTACAGTGAGTAAAACGATGAAATATTTAATACGCACTTTCCCTAAACCGCTGGTTGATTTTTACAGCAGTACGCGCTTTATGAATTTACCGAATGCTGTATTTAGTTTTCAAAATACCAGTGACAATACCGTGAAAAATGATTGGTATGTATACGATAGCACTGGCGCACAAATTGGCGGGTCGACTTTGCGTAACCCCTCATTCAATATTACTGAAACGGGTTCATTCTCTGTAAAACTAATTGGAACCAATTCGTATGGTTGTACAGACACTTTGATTAAACCAAATTATTTAAACACCTTAAAGCCAGGTTATGTTTTTGTACCCAATGCTTTTTCACCTAATGGCAATGGCAAGAATGATGGTTTCAAACCTTCCGTATTTAATGTAAAGGAAGACCACTATATTTTCAGAATTTATAACCGTTGGGGAGAAAAACTTTTCGAAACATTTGACCGTGATGAATTATGGGATGGTACATTTAAAGGCAATAATTGCGAGCAAGATGTATATGTATGGACTGTGAATGGGCTTTATGAAAACGGAGATAATTTTGGGTTAAGGGGTACCTTGAGTTTGCTGAGATAAGAACCATAACACTAAAAATCAATGGTATTTGTGTTTAAAAAGGCAGTCGATTTTTAAATGGGCAAACACAACAGGCTCGGCGCGCAGTCGCACTGAGTCTGTTGCCCTTTAATGTTGGTTATGAATCGGCTTTGTTTTGGTTATAATCATGCATCAGGTCTTTTGGCCTTTCAAAAATTGTATTTATTTGTAGATTAGTATTTCCATTTTTTAAAGTTTCTCAAAATTCAGGGAGAGCCAATTCCAAACCTGTTTCTTTAAAGAAAATATTTTGCAACTTATGAACCGCTGTAATGGTTTGTTCGTAAAGTCCAATTTTAACATGAAAACGGTTGTCCTCATTGGGTGTAATCCAACAACCATTCATAACAAACTGTGACCCAATTTGCATAAAATGGAATTTTCTGAGTCTTAAAATAGAAATAGAAATTGGCAACATGGCTAAATTGTGACAATTAATCATTCGCTCGTTTTTCTCATGCTTTATTTTTCTCAAAACAACACCTGTATCATACAATGAATGAATTACAAATGGTAATCCTTTGAACATTGGCAAGTCATAGCCAACAATATTTCCAACTCTAATTTCATCGCGCATGGCTACAAAATTATAGTCAAAAAATGGGATATTTTGCTCAAAATTTTAGTATTATTTTGCTTCCAATTTATTACACCTCAATGCCTATCTGTCGCTTAGTCAAATGGATAGCGAAAATTATACAAATATTTGTATATATTTGCCTTTAACATTACACTTTATAACATGTCCAATCCCAAGTTTAAAATATTATTAGTTGAAGACGAAGCATTGTCTGCAAAGCGATTGGAGCAATTGGTTAATAATTATAGCGATGAATTTGAAGTTGTTAAAGTCTCTGAAAGTGTTGAGGAGACCTCGAATTGGCTCAAAACAAATGAACCTGATTTAGGTTTATTTGATATTCAAATTGCCGATGGTTTATCTTTCGAAATTCTCAGAAATATCTCCTTCTATCTACCCGTTATTTTTATAACAGCCTATGATGCCCATGCCCTACAAGCCTTGAAATTAAATGCTATCGACTATTTGTTGAAACCCATTAAAGAAGAAGAATTGCATCAGGCACTGGAAAAATTCAAGAAACAAAAGCAGGTGTATTCTGAAAGCCAACTTTATAATTTGATGAATGCCATCAATATCAATGGTCCAGCAAAATATGTTGAGCGTTTGAGAGTAAACTTAGGACAACAAATTCGCGTTGTGCAAATTGAAGAAATCGCCTATTTCTATATATTAAATAAAGGGGTCTATTTAACAACATTGATAGGGGAGAAGTTCTTGCTTGATATGACCTTAGATGAAATTGAACGCATGGTCAATCCGTCGAAATTTTTCCGTATCAACCGACAAATTGTGATCAGTTTGACTTCTATTAGTAAAATGGTTAATTACAGTAAATCTCGTGTAAAAATTACTTTGAAACCTGAAGCACCTTTCGAAACAGTTACGAGTGTTGAGCGATCTGGTGAATTTAAAAAATGGTTATCGGGGAACTAAGTTGAAATCAATTCTGATTAACCTTCATAAGTTTTAGGCACTTTCGGATCTGTTATAATAATATAGTCACCCTGCGACTTATATTTACTCCAATCAATATTCGGAAAGCTATCATCTGAACCTGTTGAGATGATTAAGGGCTTTAATTTTTTGTTGTATTTCTTCAACTGCGTTACTGCTGCAAAACCTTCGTCACTGTGAAATCGACCATTTATCTGCATCACTTTTTGACCTTTGTGGGTTTTAATATAATCTGCAATAGAGTATGCCATGGTTGCATCCCAAAGTGACTGAGCCATAATTAAGTTAAAATTACCCATGCCCATCATTGGTGGAGGTGACATTTTTTTTGCAGTGTCTTTCACAGCAGGTGCAGCAGAATGGTTGGTTAATCCCATTAGCTTATCGTAATAGGCGCCCGAAGCCGTATCATAAGGCAATGGCGCGAAAAATCGTTTTGACTCTTGTGTAAGTGCCATTAATGCACTTTGGCCTTTTCTGCCAACCAGGTTGGTATACCTCCCGGCTGCATTGGCGCATATAACATCCATTTTGTTTTTCTTAGCAAATTCCACCATCGGTCGATAGTCTCTGTAATTACTCCACACGCGTGCATCTTTCCTGAATGTCTTTTCGCGAATATCGGAAGTTAAATATTCATTCATAACCGTTTGAACATCTCTGTCGAACATTTCCATTGACAAAGCCAATTTAGTTGTAAATTTTTGATATAATAATTCCTGCATTTTCTGTTCTAAAAAATGAGTAACCGAATCGTTGTGTTCCTCGCCAAAAAACATGACATCGTAATTTTTCATGTCATCAACAATTTCATTAAGTGAAACCTCTTTGCCGAGTTTTACTGAATAAATTCTGTAATTGGCCTCTGTAACTTGTCCTTTCAGTGGACTAATAAAGCAAATCAGAAAGCTGAAATAAATGATTTTTATATAATTCATTGCGTTAAATTCTGCTGCGAATTTAAAGATATAATTGAGTAATCAATGATAGTTTAAGGTTTAACTCACCCTTCCCCAAAAATTATCTTGTTGGTGTTGCTTTAAATATTCTAATAATGGCGCGTTCTCTTGAAGCACCAATGTAGGGTCGTTTTTTAAAACAAAGGCTGCCGCTCGTTTCGCAATATCTATAATTTCGTCGTCATGCACCAAATCCAATAACTTGAAATCAGGTAAACCACTTTGCCTGGTGCCCATTAAATCACCTGGACCGCGCAATTCTAAATCAACCTGTGAAATTTCAAAACCATTGTTGGTTTTACACATGGTATTAATCCTTTTTTTAGAAGTAAAATTCATGTCATCCTTGGTCATTAGTATACAATAACTTTGATCGCTGCCTCTTCCAACTCGTCCGCGCAATTGGTGCAATTGAGATAATCCAAAGCGATTGGCGTTTTCAATAACCATTACACTTGCATTGGGTACATTAACACCCACCTCGATAACGGTGGTAGAAATCATTATTTGAGTAAGACCTTCTTTGAAGCGTTTCATTTCAAAATCCTTAATTTCGGGTTTCATTCTGCCATGCATCAAACTTATTTGATATTTAGGAACTGGAAAGAAATTCGTGACCATTTCATATCCATTCATCAAATCATTTAAATCTAATTTTTTCGATTCTTCTATCAAGGGATAAACAATGTAGGCTTGTCGTCCTTTTTCGATTTGATTTCGGATGAATTCCATGACTTCGGCGCGGTAGTTTTCTGTTCTATAAATGGTCTTTATAGGCTTTCTGTCTTTTGGCAATTCGTTAATGGTAGAAACATCTAATTCGCCATGAACTGTCATGGCAAGGGTGCGAGGAATTGGTGTTGCTGTCATCACCAACACATGCGGAATTAATTGGGTTTTGTTCCATAATTTAGCGCGTTGAGCAACACCAAATCTGTGTTGTTCATCGATAACTACAAAACCGAGTTTATGATAGTTTACATCGGCTTCAATTAAGGCATGCGTGCCAATTAATAAATCGATTTCACCAGCTATTAAAGCTTGCTTTATTTTCTCTTTGTTTTTTTTTGTGGTCGAGCCTGTTAATAGTTCAATTCGAATTGGCATCTCAGCCAATAAATCCTTAATTGTTAAATAATGTTGAGTGGCCAAAATTTCAGTGGGTGCCATCATACAAGTTTGAAAACCATTATCGATTGCAATAAGCATACATAAAAGCGCTACAATGGTTTTGCCACTGCCGACATCACCTTGCATTAATCGGTTCATTTGTTTGCCGCTTCCAATGTCTTCTTTTATTTCTTTGATAACATTTTTCTGCGCATTGGTTAATTCAAATTGCAAATATTTATTAAAAAAATCATTGAATAAATCACCCACTTTTGGCATCCGAATTCCGCGTTGTTCAATCAGTCGATTTGCTTTATTTTTCTCAGCTCTCATAGCCAATGTAAACATCTCATCAAATTTTATTCTTCGGGTTGAAGCCGCGTGCACTTGTTTGTTTTGTGGTAAATGAATTTGCTGATAGGCCGATTTTCTGTTAATTAATTTCAGCGGCTTGGTTACCGATTCTGGAATATATTCTGTTAAATCGAAGTCGGGATGGTGCAATATTTGTTGAATAAGACCCATGAAAAAACGCGAATCCATAAATCGCGCTTTTAATTTTTCAGTTAATGGATACACCGGTTCTAATGGCAATCCTTTAACAGTGTCCTCTGTTTGAAATAATTTTATTTCGGGGTGCGAAATTGAAAATCGCCCTTTAAAGTCATTGGCTTTACCATACACAGTATACAAGGCATCTTCCTTAAGCGCTTTTATAACATATTGGTAATTCTTAAACCAGATTAATTCAATGCTGCCTGTGCTGTCGGTAAGAGTTGCTGTTAAGCGTTTTCCGCTTGGTGCAGTTAGCAAGGCAATTTTGCTTAACTTGCCTCTTAACTGAACGGTGTCGCTTTCATAGTGAATTGTTTTTATCTCTGTAAGCGACGATTTGTCTACGTGTCTTGTAGGAAAGTAATTGATAAGGTCCCAATAACTAAATATACCAGTCTCGGCCGAAATCAATTCAGCTTTCTGCGGTCCGACACCTTTTAGATAGACAATACCTGTATTTAATAATTTGTTTTCCAACCCGTTTGAGGTAACAAATCTATACAGAAAATGTTGATGTAAAAAGTTATTGAGCGATTAAAATAGGAAGCCTTGTAAAGTTTGATTTATAAAATTAATTGCAAGTTAAAATTCCTTGTTATTTTAAAATTTATTTTCATTTTTTGGTTTTAAAAAATATGTACAAAACTTGTGCATTTTAAGCGGTACTTAATTGTATACTTTTGAATACACTTAAAATATGCCTAAAATATTAGTAATAGACGACGAAAAGCCAATTAGAGATGCATTGCAGAATATATTGACTGCAGAACAATATCAGGTTGATTTAGCCGAGAACGGAAAAAAAGGTCTCGAGTTGTTAAATGAAAATGGGTACGATGTGGTGCTTTGTGATATCAAAATGCCTAACATGGATGGTTTAGAGGTAATGGCAAAAGCGATTGATATTGCGCCAGAGGTTCCATTCATTTTAATTTCCGGTCATGGTACAATTGATATTGCTGTTGAGGCTGTTAGAAAAGGCGCTTATGATTTTATAGCGAAGCCACCAGATTTGAACCGTTTATTAATAACCATTCGCAATGCTGTTGAAAAAAATAACTTGGTGGTTGAAACCAAAGTTTTGAGAAGAAAGGTTACAAAAACACGCGATATAATTGGAGATACACCAGCAGTTAATAAAATTAAAGATACCATAGAAAAAGTGGCACCTACAGATGCAAGGGTCCTAATTACTGGTGAAAATGGAACTGGTAAAGAGCTTGTGGCGCGATGGATTCACGAAAAAAGTAACCGAGCCAACTCGCCTCTGATTGAAGTAAATTGTGCTGCAATACCCACAGAATTGATAGAAAGTGAATTGTTCGGACACGAGAAAGGTGCTTTTACTACGGCTATCAAACAACGCATTGGTAAATTTGAACAAGCACATGGGGGCACTTTGTTTTTAGATGAAATTGGCGATATGAGTTTGGCTGCACAAGCCAAAGTGTTGCGTGTTATACAAGAGGGTGTTCTGCAGCGCGTAGGTGGCGATAAATCAGTAAATGTTGATGTTCGCGTGCTAGCTGCTACCAATAAGAATTTATTAGAGGAAGTTGAAAAAGGTACTTTTCGTTTAGACTTATACCACCGTCTAAGTGTTATCATGATACACGTTCCAACTTTGAACGAAAGAGTAGATGATATTCCTGTTATTGCAGAAAAATTCTTGAAAGAAATATGCGAAGATGCAGGTGTTAGAAAAAATTTCGCACCTGGTGCACTCGATGAGTTAAAGAATGTAAATTGGACAGGTAACATTCGTGAACTTAGAAATGTTGTTGAGCGTTTGGTGATTCTTTCAGATGCTAAAATTACAGTTGAAGATGTTATCGCCTACAGCAATCCTTCATCTCCAGTTTCTAAAACTCAAAATGTACTATTGGATAAGTTCGATAAATTTCAAGACTTTAAAGATTATGCTGAAACCATTTTCTTAGAATCTAAGTTAAAAAGAAATAATTGGAATGTAGCCAAAACGGCTGTCGAAGTCGATATCCAAAGAAGTCACCTTTATAATAAGATTGAAAAATATAAATTAAAAAGAAGCTAATGATAGGCGTTGATATAGACCATGCTGTTGAACTGTTAGAGCAAAATTTGCCAGTTGCTATTCCTACCGAAACGGTGTATGGCTTAGCGGCTAATGCGCTTAATGAAGATGCCATAGTTTCTGTATTCAAAGCGAAGAATCGGCCTTTTTTCGATCCCTTAATTTTACATGTAGTAAACATTTTTGAGGTCTATAATTATGTCGAATCAATAAACGAAACAGCACTAAAACTTGCCAATGCTTTTTGGCCTGGTCCATTGACATTGCTCTTAAAGAAGAAAGCCATTATTCCATATATAGCCACAGCTGGTAGCGATTATGTTGCAGTAAGAATTCCCAATCATCCCATGACTTTATCTTTATTAAGTCAGTTGGAATTTCCTTTGGTTGCGCCTAGTGCTAATCCATTCGGATTTATTAGTCCAACCACTGCCGAACATGTTGAAGCACAATTGGGCCAATTAATTCCCTATATTTTAGATGGCGATGAGTGTGCAGTTGGTATCGAAAGTACCATTGTAGATTGTACAGGAGAGGATGTTGTGATTATGCGTTTAGGCGGTTTGGATATTGCGCATATCGAAGCTGTTATTGGTAAAAAAGTTGTTCTTAATGTGAGTCAGAATAGCGACCCCAGTGCGCCAGGACAGCTTAATAAACACTATGCACCTAATAAACCATTTAAAATAGTAGACAATACTGAGGCGCATATTAAGGAATATGAAAATGCTAAAATAAGTGTATTAAGTTTTGGGAAAATTGACTTGCCATCTCATATTATTAATTACAATTTAAGTGAAACTGGCAGTTTGGAAGAAGCTGCCAAAAATTTATTTAGCATGATGCATTTACTGGATCAAAGTGATAGCGAAATGATAATAACTGATTTGGTTCCGCCCAAAGGTTTGGGTTTAGCAATTAATGATCGTTTAATGCGTGCGGCCCATATTGCATAAGTCTTCTATAATATTTATAACCTATCAGATTAGCGTGCTATAGCTAATAAGATTTACTTAGTTTTGTAATACCATTATCGCGCTTGAATAACATACAATTTTATAAAGTTTTAATTACAGAAGTGATAGAAGAAGCACCTTCTGTCAAACGGTTTATTTTAAAATTTGAACAGGAAGTTGCCTTTAAGCCAGGCCAGTTTGTAATTTTAAAATTTGAAGGTTTACAACATCAATTTGATACCAGGAGTTATTCTATTGCAGGTCAGATAAATTCAAATTGTTTAGAAATTTGCGTAGTTTTTAAAGAAGATGGCGCGGCAACACCCTTGTTATTTGAGCATAAAATTGGCGATACTTTATTGTCTTCTTTGCCTGAGGGGCGCTTTGTTTTGCAAGAAGAGCCAATACAGAAAAACTTATTTTTTATATGCACAGGAACAGGTGTAGCCCCATTTAGATGCATGATAAAGGAATTATTATTAAATCGAAAACATGCCTTGCCTATCCATCTTTTTTTTGGATGCAGAAAAATGGAAGATCTTTTATACCGATCAGAATTTGAAGAACTTGCCATGGAATATCCCAATTTTTCTTACCATCCGGTATTGAGTAGGGAACAATGGGATGGAAATACGGGGTATGTGCATCCCCATTATTTAAAAATGTTGGAGACCACTAAAGATGCTTTATTTTACTTATGTGGTTGGACCGAAATGTTAAAAGAAACAAGAGATAATATTAAGAATTTAGGTTATACAAGACAAGATATAAAAGTTGAATTTTACGATTAATAGCGTTGAATAAGAACTATCAAGATATACGCAATTTATTAAGTAAAAATTTTACTTATAAACGGGTACTTAATGCGAGTAAAGTTATAAGTAGTTATTATGTATCCAAACTGTTGAAGAAACCTGTTCAGTGGGGCCGGCCCATTGCTTTTTCGGTTGAACCAACAACCTCTTGCAATCTGCGCTGTCCACAATGCCCAAGTGGTTTAAGAAGTTTCTCGCGACCAACAGGCATGTTGTTGCAGCCCGTATTCGAGCGGATCATAGAAGAGCTATCTCCAACTACCGGCTATGTGACTTTGTATTTCCAAGGGGAACCCTATTTAAACACCAAATTTTTGGATATGGTAGCATTTGCTAATCGCTTTAATATTTATACCGCTACAAGCACCAATGCACATTATCTAACAGCCGAAAATTCAAAAAAAACCATCGAAAGTGGGCTCGATCGGCTCATTATTTCTATTGATGGTGTAAGTCAGGATACCTATGGAAAATATAGAATTGGCGGGCAGTTAGAAAAGGTTTTAGAAGGCACGAAGAATCTAGTTCAAGCCAAAAAAGAAATGAAATCTTCAACGCCACATATTATATGGCAATTCATCGTCTTTAAACACAATGAGCATGAATTAAATGCCATTAAGGAATTGGCAAAAACCTATGGTGTTGATGAATTAGCAATAAAGTCTGCACAAATTTATGATTACGAAAATGGCAATGATTTAATGCCAGAAAATGAAGCTTTCAGTCGATATAAAAAGGACGAGAATAGCTACGCATTTAAAAATAAACTATTAAACCATTGTTGGCGACTTTGGCACAGCTGTGTTATTACGTGGGATGGTAAAGTTGTACCGTGTTGTTTTGATAAAGATGGGACTTATCAATTGGGTAATTTAAGTGATCAATCATTTGGCGAGATATGGCAAAGTGAGCCTTATCAAAATTTCAGAAAGCAAATATTAAAAGGACGACAGTATATAGAAATTTGCAAAAATTGTAGTGAAGGTACTTCCGTTTGGCAAAACTAAATTACCGAACGACAAAGAAAGTACCGCGTAATTCGTAATATTTTTTATCCGTGTCTATGTAAGATATTTTATAGACATAGATGTCTTGTTGCACCAATTCGGAATTTACTTTGCAATCCCAGCCGGCATTCAAATCAGTCGTTTCAAATAACAGCTCACCCCAACGGTTGTAGACCGTAAAATTATAATCTTTTGGTGTAAAATTCCAAATTTTAACGAATACATCATTTAATAAATCGGCATTTGGACTCACTGCATCGGGTATATAGATAATGTGAGGACAGCTATCAATCAACTCAATTTCATCTGTTGCCTTACAATTGTCTGGGCTAGTAACTTCAACAGAATAGATACCCGGAAACGTTGCGGTAATTTGCTGAGTTACTTCTCCCGTTGGGTTCCATAGGTATTTGTAGCCTGCACCTCCTTTTGCATCAAGTTGAATAATCTGATTTTGGCACATGGTTTTATCATTGCCTAAATTTACTACAGGGCTAGTATACTCAACAATATTAACTTCCTTATAAACGCTATCACAAGTGCGCGTTTTGAAATCGCTAGGTATGGTAACCTTTACCCAATATTTGCCGATTGTATTGGCTATAATTGAAGAAGTTGTTTCACCAGTGTTCCATTCGTATTTAACACCTGGGAATGTTGTTGTATTGAGCGTTAAAGAAAAAGTACTTCCATTGCAGTAGCCAGTATCTTTTGGAAAATAGAATGAAGGGATGGGCCAATCGCGCACAATAACAATAAATGTATCATATTGTGTTTGCCCAGTGCTTGTAAATGTCGATTCATTGTAAGTTTTATATTGACCAGCTGTATTGTAATATACAGGATTTGTGGTTAATAAATTACTCGAGGAAATATCACCACCTTGTATGGTCCATAAAACAATGTCAGGGTAAGCACCAGTGGTAGGGTCGGGGATGGTAATAAATCGAACGCCGTCATTTTTGCATATTGTTAAGGTCTTTCCTGCATACGCAGTGGTTAATCCAAACACTAACATGAGCAGTGCTGATTTAAGAAAACAGGATCGAGATTTAAGAAAATTAAATTTCATTTAATTGTTTGTGGCTATCAAATATTCAGTTTTCAATAAACTACAAATTTTATATCGCTCATCATGCGTATCGTTGGCCATGCCATTCAATAGATCAAATACATTCGCAATACCTATTTTTTCGCACCATTCAAAAGGACCATGTGGGTAGGCTGTTCCTAATTTCATACCTTTATCAATATCGGCCCTGTTGGCTGTACCTTCTTGCAGCGTAAAATAAGCCTCATTGATAATCATGCAAATGATTCTAGCACTAACCATGCCAATTCTACTTTCAACAATGCTAATACTTTTCCATCCCAAGGTTTTAAATATTTCAAAATCTATATTATTACTCAGTGTACACACTTCCAAAAGTGGGCGACTTAAAAAAGTAGGGAGTGCGTTAATTCCAACAACTTGGGCTTGCAATGTTTTAGGTATTGCTTGATGCAATTGTATTTTCACAGCACTTAAGCATAAAATACATTTTGAATGGATACCAATATATTCGTTAATTGAATCAGGATTATTGTCAAAATTTAAATCAAAAATTAGATCGAAAGAAGTGGTTGAAATATTTTTTGTATTTTCGAGCACTGTAAAAGAACAGCTTGCCGATGAAAATATTAAATTTAATTCTTCTAATTGTTTTGGCGAGCCTAATGCAGCAATGTTCATCAAGTAGCAAAAATAACACTCATTTAATGGAAAAAAAAATCATTTTAACAACAACAGCACCAGCGCCAATCGGTCCTTATTCACAAGCGGTATTAATAGGGAATACCTTGTATTGTAGTGGTCAAATAGCCCTCACAATCGATGGCACACTAGTGACAGACAGCATAGAAGCCGAAACCAAACAAGTGATGCACAACATAGGTGAACTACTGAAAGCAGCCCAGATGGATTATTCACATATTGTAAAAACGTCTATTTTTTTAACCGATATGGGCGATTTTTCTAAAGTCAATGGTGTTTATGCGAGTTATTTTTCGTCGGATTTTCCTGCCCGAGAAACAATTCAAGTAAGTGCATTGCCAAAAGGGGTACATGTTGAAATAAGTGTAACCGCTATTAAATAATTTTAAATGAAACAAAAAAACCTGTCAATTGCTTGGCAGGTTTTTTTATTTAACAGGCGTATTTATTTGTTAAGCGTGTAAAATTTCAGGATCTGTATTTGGATTTGGACCATCGCCATTTGGGCCGATGTATTGATAATTTCCAAAGGCTAACAGAGGATAAAATACAATACCCAATAGAATTAATCCAACGGTGAATCCAGCACCTTGGCCAAAGCTTTTACTTAATCTGTTGGTATCTATGATTGAGAATGTGATTAATCCAGCAATTCCTATGAAAGCTAACAAGCCTCCCATAGCGTTTTGCTTTATAAGGAAATAAGCTCCCATGCCATATAGTATGCCAAAGCCTAGATAAACTAATAATCTAGCGGCTGAACGGCCAATAATTTTAAAGTAAATGATAGCACTATAGATTGGAATTAAACAAGACCATCCTGGTTGATTTGCCTTCGTAAAAATGCGCCACTGCACAATGATGAAGAATACCATTAAGGCAGCAAAAAAGATGAAGAAGCCAACACCCATTGACTGGGCCATAGCTGTTTGTTGTTCTGTAGATACTTGTTCCATTTTTTATAAATATATTAAATTGAAACAATATTGGATTTTTAATTTCACAAAAACAAATTAATTAAAAAAAAGCATTTATAAATCTTTAAAAAGATTTAATTTATTGATAATTAGCAACTAATGACTTTTGAAATTTTGTTCACATCTGCTTCTAAAACGCATTTTTTTAGCATATTTTTGCGCTTAATTGAAATTTTCAGATATATACGGTCACGCTGATATAAAAGCAAAGTTAATAAATTCTGCAACATCTGGTAGAGTCGCTCACGCTCAACTTTTTACATCCAAAGAAGGTGCTTTAAGTTTGCCAATGGCCATCGCATTTGCTCAATTTTTATCTTGTACCGATAAGCAATTGGAGGATAGTTGTGGAATTTGCGGCAGTTGCAGAAAATATGCAATTTTAGCGCATCCGGATTTACATTTTACCTTTCCTTTTTTTGGGGATGCTAAAACAAGTTGTAATGATTTTATAGCGGAATTTAGAGAGAATGTGATTAAAAATCCGATGCTCAGTTTTGGTGATTGGGTAGATGCTATTCATGGTGAAGGTAAAAATCTAAATATTAACATATTAGAAATTCGCAGTATTTTCAGGAAATTAGCTTTAAGGGCTTACGAGAGTGAATATAAAATATTAATCATTTGGCTTCCAGAGTTTTTGAAAAAAGAAGGAAATATTTTACTTAAATTAGTAGAAGAGCCGCCAGATAATACGATTTTTTTATTTGTTACCGAACAACAAAGTGAAATACTACCGACCATTATTTCAAGAACACAAGTCCTTAAAATAGCCAATTATTCACATGCAGAAATTGAACAATATTTGCTTCAAAACGAATTGGTTACTGATGTAAATATTGCACGAAACATAGCCTTAATGGCCGAAGGGAATCTCAATAGAGCGGTGAAATTAACAGGCGGTGTTGAAAGTCCAATTTTTGAAATGTTTAGAAATTGGTTGCTCAATTGTCATTCGGGAAATATGGAAAATATTTTTGAATTTACAGATAAACTAACCGAAGGGGGCAAGGACTTTTTTAAAATATTTTTGATATACGGCTTGCATATTATTCGCGCGACAATGGTATCTGCTCATCAAGCAGAAACAAACTGGTTGACGCCCAATGAGAACGAATTCGTGAATAAATTATCGAAGTTTATTCACATTGAGAATGTACAAGAAATATACAAAGCATTTAATGATAGTATATTCGAAACTGAAAGATATGGGAATGTTAAATTAATTTATATTAACCTATCTTTGAAACTTAAAAGTAGCATGCGACCTTTGGTTAAAAGCATGGCTACTCAAATAAATTAACGATAAAAACAATAATAAATAATGGGATGTGGAAGTTGTGGTACAACAACAGGTAAGCCAGGCGGTTGCAAAAGCAACGGTACTTGTGGCACCAGTGGTTGTAATAAATTAAATGTATACGATTGGTTGAGTGATGTGGCATTGCCAGATGACTATAAGCCATTCAATATTATAGAAATAAGATTTAAAGGAAGTAGGAAAGAGTTTTTCAGAAATACTTCCAATCTTGAATTGTATTCTGGTGATCCTGTAATTGTGGATTCTGACAGTGGTTACGACCTTGGTCACATATCCGTAAGCGGCGAATTGGTGCGCCTTCAATTAAAGAAAAGAGGCATTACAGAAAATTCAGATCAAATAAAGAATATTCAAAGAAAGGCATCTGAAAAAGACGTCGAGAAATATTTAGAGGCTAAATTTCGAGAAGCTAAAATTTTAGAAAGAGCGAGAACACTTGCCTTAGAATTGCGATTAGAAATGAAGCTGAGTGATATTGAAATTCAAGGAGATAATCGCAAAGTAATATTCTTTTACACAGCCGAAAACAGGGTCGACTTTAGAGAATTGATTCGCAAATATGCGGATGAATTTAAGTTGAGAATTGAAATGCGTCAGATTGGTTATAGGCAAGAAGCTGCGCGATTAGGTGGCATTGGTAGTTGTGGTAGAGAGTTGTGCTGCAGTACTTGGTTAACTGATTTTAAAATGGTAAATACTTCGGCTGCTAGGTATCAAAACCTATCAATCAACATGCTTAAATTATCCGGTCAATGTGGTAAGCTTAAATGTTGTCTTAACTTTGAATTGGATACTTACATGGATGCTTTAGAAGAATTTCCAAAAGCAAAAACGGTAAGATTAGATACAGTTTCTGGCGTAGCCATTATGCTTAAGACAGATATCCTAAAACGACTGACTTGGTTTGCTTATGACGATAGACCAAATTGGATTAGTTTGCCATTAGAGACTGTTAATCAATATCTAAAAATGAATGAAAGAGGTGAAAAAGCACCAGAATTAATTCCAATTGTTGTTGAAGAAAAAACAAATGCGATGGTTAATACAAGCACTACAGCAACCATTGATTTGGCAGGTGATGATATCACGCGAATGGACAATAAAAATCGCGGCAAAAACAACCGACCAAATAACAATTTTAAATCGAACAGTAACGGCAGACCAGAGAATAGAAATAACAATAACCGTTCTCAAGGTAAACCATCAGATAGACCAGCGAATACTACTGCAAAACCTGTAAATAATGGCGATCGACCGCCCCAAGGTGCCCGTCCCAATACTAACAGGAATAACAACAATAACAATCGCGGACCATCTAACAACAAAAAAGGCCCTGCTGGGCCTCCTTCTGAAAATAAACCGAATTAAGTTTATTCAATAACTACCCCAGTCGTAAGGAAACTTACTTCACCTTTGTCGTCTTTCACAAAGTGACCATTTGCTGTTGCTTTATGACCTTTTGCATTCGAAGGCATTACAAATTTCTCATCATTGTTGATGTAAAATTCACTGCCATCTGCCGCTTTGAAAGTTAACCAACAACCTTTGTGTTGACAACTGTTTTCAATGGTTCCAGAGATGTTGTAAGTCGTATCTTTGCCCGCATTGTAGTTTGCCAAAGCATCCGAAAAAGCGATGGCATTGTTATTGTCGAATTTTGCACCAAAAGCGCCGCTTGCAGGCGTATTGTCTTTGCATGCTGCCAATATAAATAGGAAAGCAATTGCGAATAATTTTAATTTCATGTGGGTATATTTGATTTGTTACAAAAGTATTCAAATTATTTTTAAATAATCGTTAGTGATTTAGTATTTTTGAAGGTATTATATGGCTAACAATAAAGAAGAAATAATAGAACAACCGATAGACATAGAATTATCGGAAGACATTGCTGAAGGTATCTACAGCAATTTAGCAATCATTACCCATAGTCAAGCCGAATTTATTTTGGATTTTGTGCGCATACTGCCGGGAGTACCGAAGGGGAAAGTAAAAAGCCGTATAATTATGACCCCTCAACATGTAAAACGTTTGTTGTTTGCATTAGGTGATAACATGCAAAAATTTGAAGCCAATTTTGGCGAAGTAGATATTGAAAATGGTGGTGGCAATCAAGGTTTTCCAATTAATTTTGGAGGCATGACTGGTCAAGCATAGCCTAAACAACTTAAATAATTACCGATATATATCATTTAAACTGATGGATATCGGTATTAAATATTTTTACTTTTTAATTCCGAAAGCCTTACTTCAATTTTTTTAGCCTCAATACTATTGCCAGTTGTTTGATAAAGTAACTTTAAATTTTCGAGGGCCAATTGTAAGTCGGGGTTCAAAAGCAAAGCCTTATTGAAATTAATTTGGGCCGCATTAAACTCACTTTTTTTCAAATGGATTATCCCTAAGTATGCCCAACCCTCGGCGTTTTTAGAATACAAAGCATTGAGCCTTTCGAAATTCTCTTTGGCCTGTGCATCTTCTTTGTTCTTCAATAATAAAATGCCATTTTGTAATATAAAATCTAAATTTTCTGGCTGAATGGCCAAACAAGCTTCCATCCATTGCTTAGCCTGCGCATATTGATTCATGTTTTCAAAAGATTTGGCTACGCGGTAATTCGTCCAAGCATCTTTTAAGTCCATTGTTTTATTCGAAACCAAATTAATAATCTCTGCATAGTTTTTACTTATGTAATTAAAATGAATAATTGTTCTCAGTTCATCCGAGTTGGTTTTATCGAGTTTTGCCGTTTGTTCTTTCGCTTTTTTGAGATACAAAGCGTTATTGTCGAATTTTTCGAAATAGGAGATATACGCTTCTGCAACTGTATTTTTGTCGGGGTTAGGATTGGTTATGCAGCGCAAACCCTTTAGTTTTAAGTCTTTTTCTGAAGGCTGCTTACTTGGCTTTCGTATGTAATGATCGTGAACCGATACATGTGGAATATCGGCTGTTTCCGAACCAGGCATGTGACATTTTACGCAATTGTTTAACGCCAAATCCAACGATTTTTGGGTTTCAGTACAATGTGTTTGTGTTTCAGTGGTATGGCAACTTTTACATGTTGAATTAAATTTTTCTGTATTTGTTTTTCGAACTGATATATGCGGATTGTGACACGAGATACAAGTAAATCCTACGGTGCTATTTGCGCTCGATAAATCGCCTTTAACTGAACTAAGAAAGCATTTACTTTTCTGGAATCTTTCGGCATGAGCGGCCATAATAAATTTATCTCCTGCTTCGTATTCTGGCGAAAATTGGTCAAAGGTTTCTGATAATTTCATGCCCGGTCGAAAATCCGCAAATGTTTTACCCGGCTTTAATACAGCATTGCCTTGTAAATGGCAGCATTGACAAATATCGATTTGTCTTTGCCACGATAATTTCTTTGGATTTATAATGGTATAATCAATATATTTCGAAGTGTCTACCAATTTTCCTAAGCCTTTTTCCCTGACATGAATTTCGCCAGGACCATGGCACCTTTCGCAACTTATACCGTGTGGTAAATTGCGATAGCGGTTGTCACTTTTAATTTCTACTTCGGGCAAACTGTTATGACAGCTTATGCATTCCATACCTATTTTTCGACTGAAACGTGTGTTGTGACCACCTTCGAAACCAGGTGGCAAATCCCATTGTCCTTTTTGGGTGTAAAAAGTAATTGGCGCCTGAAATAAATAACCATTCTCCTCAGTAAAATGTGAATTTGTATGGTGTCCTGATCCAATGATATATGAAATCTTTTCGATTCGTTTGTGAATGGTGTCTTTGCCTTTCAAACGGTATTCCATTAACATTAATTGCTCACCGCTCCAATAGGGGAGATAATACAATTTTAAAAATGTATCATAGACGGGTTTTATGTGATCGAATCGGCCCGAAGATTTTGCAATTGAGCTGTAATCAAAACTCTGTCCCATGCCAGTTTCAAGAAAAGTAAGGGCCTTGTCTTGATGACATTGGGCACATTGTTCTGTGCCAACATAATGCACTGAATCGTTGTGATTTAAATAGGGGGAAACAATAGCATCCTTGTTTTGGGGCTTGTTATTACACAAACAAAGGATGATTAATAAAACAAAACCAATAAAGATGATGAGAATTTTTTTCATCTTTGCTGATGGTTCGTTTATCCTAAGGCTTGATAACCCAAAGCGCCACCAATTAAATTTCTAACATTGGTAAATCCATTTTGAATCATAAATGCTTGGGCAGCGGCACTTCTTCCACCTGACTTACAATGCACAATAACCTCCTGATTTTTTAATTCATCAAGGTCATCAATTTTACCCTGAAGTTCGCCCAAGGGTATAAGCTGTCCACCCATGTTAAACTCATCGTATTCCCATTGTTCGCGCACGTCTATAAGATTTAATTTGTCACCGTTGTTGATGCGTTCTTTTAATTCTGCTGCTGTTATGTCTGCCATATTTATTCTGTAATAATATATTTTTTAAAGCTAATTTGATTGTTAATATCAGTAAGGATTACAGTGTACATGCCACTGCTCAATTGTGCTGTTGCTATCGATTGAATATTGTCGTCTGTTAATTTTAAAACAGTTCTTCCACTTAAATCAATGATTTGAATTTGTTGGATGATTGTTTTCGATTCAATTAATAATTCCTTGGCGCCATGGCTAGGATTTGGGTAAATATAAATTGGATTACTTTTGTTAATTTTATCAACCGAACCAATATTAGGCACATTAGATTTAATAGCACCGCCAAGAATTGGTCGCATCATTGGTACGCCTGTTATACTTGCAGCCACATTGTCCCATAAACTATTTAAATTAAAAAAGACATTTGGATTTCTATAGTTTGCTTGGTTGTCATATTGGTAATTATAGTCATAGCCAACATTTAGAATAAAATTGGTAGTCTGCTGCCAGCCAATGTAAAATATGCCTTTAGGCAATATTACGGCCGTATCAAATACATAATTCACAAACCCATTGATGGTGTCTAAATAAGTGGGAAAGCCAACGGGAAACATTTTTAAAATCACATCGTTGTTCATGTTCACTGCAGGTGGCTCGCTAATCGTTTTCCAAACCATAAGTGTAAATGGTTTGGATGAGACATCTACCACCGAGCGGTTAAAAAACATTGAAATGCCTCGCAAGGTATCTGGTTTGAAAGTTTCATATTTTATGGCGGCATAACCCGGACCGGGCGGAAGGCTCGAATAGTTAAGTCCAAAGCCACCCTCAGCACTGCCATCATCATAAGCTAGAACGTTGCTAAATTGTAGTGGTTTTTTGAAATAATTATTAATATTAGTGCTGCCATAAGCTTCGGGTAAACCGTCATTTGAAGATGAAAAAATACTGTATAAGAAATTAACGCGTGGAAATTTAGCACTGAATGTATCTAATTTTACCTGCGGAAAAGATTCTGTATTTTCTGCCGAAGGATTAATGTTTCTGTTGTTATTGGTTGCTGTAAACAAGGAATCATTCTTTGTATTTAATACTGCTAATGAATATCTGTAATTGATTCCTACTGTGCTGTTATTGTTTTTAAGTCTGAAACTATTGTCTGTTGTTAAATTACTGCTCACACTTGCCTTAAAATGATCGTAAGGCATGGTTTCGTACCAACGCAAGGGGCCAACTGGAGTTGAGTTAATGGCAAAATCTTTCATGCTGGTATCGTGTGAATTTCGCAATTTATCCATGCGTATATAGTCGATATGCCATTGGTTCATGTTGCCAGTATTCTTACCGTAATTAATAAATAAGAATTTGAATCCTTTGTGAAAATAGATGCCATTCAGAATAGGCAGCATAACCTGTTTAAAAGGTTTGGTTTTACTTCCAATGCCTTTCCAAACAGTTCTTGAAAATCCAAAACTATCAACAAATCGCAATACCAATGAATCGGAACCATCTAATATATCACCCAATCCTTGGGGTTGATAAAAGAAACTAAAATAAACAGAATCTTTAGCTGAATAAGGAATAAGGGTATTTACACTTAAATAATTTTTTAAATTGATGGGTTTACTAGTTAAAAGATCGCAAACACCACCAGTATTGCCGCTTAATGGATAATATGGCGCACCTTTTCTATCGAGGTTGTCAAAAGTTGCCACACCATAGCTTGGCGGTGAAATCGCAAAATGGGTATTTACATAGACATTGCTATCTCTCCAATTTTTTGAATCAGGATAAATACCGCCATTTGTAAATTCTTCGAAAAAAGGAAGTTTCAATGTGTCATTTAAAGCGCGCTTAATTCCACCAGTTTTTTTAGTATACCCATTTCTTAATGCAACATTATATTGAAGCGGGGTTAATATAGGGCCTTGGGTAAAACAATCCAATACAGATAAAAATGTAAATAAAACTACAAGCGACTTTTTCATAAAAACTTTAACAAAAATAATAAGAAAATATTGTATTAGAACTATAAGTTATGACATAACTATAGTCCATCTAGGTCAGAACCATCGGAATTGTCATCCAAATTTTGATTAGCAGAAGAATCTACTCTCGAAATGCGTTTGGAAACAGAGATATCGATGATGGAACCTTTTTCAATTAATGTATTCGCAGGGATGTCATTGCCCTTGTATTTCTGGCGGATAACCAATCCACTGCCAAAACTGCTATTTACGGAATCAATACGGCCAAGTTTTAAACCTAAATTTTTAATAAGTACCAAGGCTAAATTAGCTGAGCCATTGGTTAACAGAGGCATTTTTACTTTTGGCTTAACACCTGTATTAATAATTACATAAATATAACGACCCGGCTTTACATTCATGTCTGGCACTGGATCTTGCTCTACAATGGTCATTGGCTTTATGTCTTCTTTATAAACGGAATCAATAATAATTTGCTCTAAACCTTCATCGTCCAAAACTGTAAACCCTTTTTCAGCAGACATTCCAACTACATTTGGCACCTTTACACTTTCGCCATGTCTTGTAAACCAACCTGTAAATAACATCGCTAAAAATAAAAAGGCTACAAAAGCCAAACCCGCTAACGCTAGAGTTTTAAAGATTGATTTTATTGATAAGCCTTCAGACATGGATTGTTAAATGAGCCACAAAAATGATGATTTTATAGGGATAAACCAATTAATCACTCAATTTATAAGTGTTTTTAAAATTAGTGCTATTTTTTCAGTTAGTAAAAGAGGATCCATTCTTTCTAAAAGATGTGGTTGATTTTCTAGATGTTCAAAATACATATTGGGTTGATTCTCTTGAAAACTAAGAATTTCTTGTGCCGTTACCATTTTATCTTTACCTCCTAATAACATAAAAACGGGAATTTTATTATTTGCAAAGTCAGAATTTAACAAAGGTTTTTTTCCAATAGACAGCAATATTTCTTGTGTGTTTTTAAGCAATGTTTCAATGGTTACTAAGTGCTCTTCTCTTAATTTATTAGCAATAGGTTCTAATTTTTCCAACGTCAATTGCTCAACTTCTTTCTCTGCTATTTCTTGATTCCAGGCTAGTTTTGTTGCAATCGTTATCAAGAACTCACAATTTATTTTAGTATTCTTTAATAAATGCTGGAGACCAATATAGCCACCCATGCTGTATCCAATAATACCATAATTTGTAATTGCATTCGCTTGTATATAGTTATCTAACCACTCAGCCAATGTTAAATAACTGCTTTCTTTCAATGCTGTATTTGACTGACCATGACCGGGGAAATTAGGGACATGCACCACATACTCTTTTTCAAATTGACTGCTAATTGGTTGCCATTGTAACTGACTGCCTAAAGCGCCGTGTAAAAAGATTAAATGCGTTTTTTTCATTAATGTTTAAAATGCCGAATGCCTGTTAATACCATGGCTTGTCCATTGACATTGGCCGCATCAATACTGTCCTGATCTTTAATACTTCCACCGGGTTGTGCAATGGCTTTGATGCCTGCAGTATTTGCTATGGCAACACAGTCGGGAAAAGGAAAGAATGCCTCCGAAGCTATAACCGCTCCTGTTGTATCAAATCCAAATGCTTTTGCTTTTTTTATGGCAAATTCTAAGGCGTCCACGCGCGAAGTTTGACCGCAACCCATGCCCAATATTTGTTGGTTTTTTACAATGGCAATGCCGTTTGATTTTAAATGTTTAACAGCTATAATTGCAAATTCTAAATCAGTTAATTCTTGTTCAGTTGGACTTAAATTGGTGACCACTTTAAAGTCTTTTTTGGTTTCGGTACTCCAATCGGACTGTTGCGCTAAAACACCATTTAGCAATGTTTTATAAAGTACAGGGTTTTGAATGGTTTGTTTTACTTTTACAATAATTCTGTTTTTTTTCTGTTTCAAAACAGCCAAGGCATCAGCATCAAAGTCGGGAGCTGCAACCAATTCGAAAAACAAACTGTTCATTTGGTTGGCCGTTGCTAGGTCTATGTTTCTATTGCTTGCCAATACCCCTCCAAAAGCTGAAATTGTATCACTTGCAAATGCAGCTGTGTAGGCTTCAGAAATGGTGTCTCTGGTAGCAAGTCCGCAAGCATTGGTATGTTTTATGATGGCAAAAGTTGGGTCTTTAAATTCGGCAACCAATTGCAACGCAGCTTCTAAATCAACTAAATTATTATAAGAAAGTTCTTTGCCATTAAGGATATCAAATACTTCATTTAAGTCGCCATAAAATGTACCTGATTGATGAGGATTTTCGCCATAACGCAAAGTCTTAGCCTGCAAAATACTCGCCTTGTAAACGGGCAAATGTGCTTGTTGATTGAAATAATTAAATATCTGGGTGTCATAATGCGAAGAAGTCATAAAGGCTTTGGTGGCAAATAGTTTCCTATCTTCGATACTTGTTATGCCCTTTTTAGTTTCTAATAATTCGATTAAAGCTTGGTATTGATTTCTATCAGAAACAATTAAAGTATCATTGAAATTTTTGGCTGCTGCGCGTATGAGTGAAATTCCACCGATGTCTATCTTCTCGATAATTTCTGCTTGATCGCTTGTCTGTTTAACGGTCTCTTCAAATGGATATAAATCAACAATTACCAAATCAATTAATGGAATGTTGTGTTGGGCAAGTTGTGCTTGGTCTTTCGCGTTGTCTCTGCGCGCTAAAATACCGCCGAAAACAGTTGGATGCAATGTCTTTACACGGCCATCTAAAATTTCAGGAAAACCAGTTAAAGTTTCTACTGCAATGGCTTCAATTCCCATGTCTTGGATAAATTTAAGGGTACCGCCTGTTGAATATATTGTAACACCTTGTTGGTGAAGTAAGTTGACAATTTGATCTAAATGGTCTTTGTAGAATACTGAAATTAGGGCCGATTGAATGGTTTTGCTTGACATAAAATTGATGCCGCAAAGTAACAATAGAAATTGCTATGGTTTTGTACTTATTTTACACAATTCGCAATTCTAATTTTCAAGGAATTATTTAATGATGGTAAGAACCTGTGAACTCAGATTACTACCGTTTATCATTTTTAAGACATACATTCCTGATGGAATTGTTGCTATGTCTATTGAAATTAACTTGGTTGATCCTTCGAAATTAAATGTGCTGATGACATTTCCCAATAAATCAACGATTTGAATAAGTCCACTTGTATTAAAATAATTCGGAACCAAAATATTAATTTTACTACTGGCTGGATTGGGGTAAATATGTACCGGTAAGTTTTTTAATTTGGCTATCCCTGAATATTCATAAAGTAGGCCATTGGCATTTGCATTGAGAATACTTCTTTCATATTCGTTTTCATTATATTCTGCAACAAACCCTATGATACCAATATCGTTGGGTTTGTACATGCCTTCATTTTTGCCTGGATCATCCATGGTGCTGCAATGTTGGGTGTTATTGTCTACATTGTAATCCACAGTGGTTGTTTCAGGTAGTTTGTAAGAAAAATTGAAGATAAATTCATCTTCTGGTTTTATAAATTGCGGTAAACTGCTGTCTTTGCCCCAAGCGCCATAAGGCATATCTAACACCACATTTTGATGTAAATAGCCATCCATGTAATGCAACTCGTTGTAATAGGGGTGGTCGGGGCCGCCTGCTGCACCGTTGTTATAGAATTTGCTGTAGTAATTGTTCTGGCTCCATTGACTTGGCGAAATATACCCTCGCACATTGTTTTCGGTAATCATTGCTCCAATTCTATAATTACCTAAAAGATAATCATGGAATTTTACTTTTAAACTAAAGCTTACTAAACGTGTTTGTGCATCAAAGTTGCGATTGATAATTTGTATTTCTGCAACGCTTGAATCAAATTTTTGTTGATTGATTATATTTTGCCAACCATTGGCTTGTCCAGAAAAGAATTTTCTATCAATTACGCCGTAAGGATATCCTTTTTGATAGGCCGTATTAATTTTGTTGCTTTCTTCGGTTTCCATGGGGTCGCCAAAATGATGCATAACAGGAATAAAACGCGTTTTTAAAGTTTTAGAAACTTCTTCGGCTACAACATGCGCACTAGGACAATAGCCGCACCAGCCGCCGGTGGATATTTCGAATAGCACATTTCTAGGAATGGGGCGCTTGCCCAATATTCGCAAAACATCAGTACTGTTCGTTGCGTAAGCTCGCAATTGATTATTAGAATCTGAAGGCAATATGGCTTTAACCGTTATTTTATTGATAGTTCCAGCAAGTCCGCTGGTCCAAGGCTGGGTATGACTAAACACCATTGTGTTTTCACCGTTGGGGTATAAGGGTTTTAAAGGGGTATTTAAATCTATTTGATCTAAAAAACTATCTGTGCCGTTAATGCCATATTGAAAGTCGAAATTATAAATAGTATCAGTGCCTATATTGATAATTTTACTTTTAATAGTGGCTGGTTCATTGACAAGGTATTTTGATTCTAACAGGTTTTGTTTGACATATAAGGCCTTTTTAGGTTGCATGCCTTCATGGAATTGGTATACGATGATATTGCTTCGCTCAGAAGTGCTAGCAACAGGGTAATTAATCGGTTTATTTTTAATAACAAGACCGTTTCCTGCATTATCAGAGAATCCAATTAAGCCCTGTACTTTTGATTTGCCAAAGAAATTATAGATATAATCAAACCTACCGGCATTGCCCTCGTGAAAAATAATTGCAAAGGCAAAAACATCAGCATTGGTAACACTGCCTGTTAAGCTATCACTGGCAAGTGTCAGGCCGAAAAATTGAATGATGTGTTTTCTTTCTGGGGCTACTCCAACCGTATAACTAAAAATTTTATTAGGAAATGCTTCATTAGGGAAGGGGAGGTTCTTCAATCTGAAATCATGCCAAAATGGGAATAAACAGTTGCGTAAATTAAGGGTGTTGCTGTAATTAGAATCTGGTTTATACGAGGTGTTATTGGTAGAGGTATTAAATGAGATATATCCATTGTCACTCACTTTGTAATTGTTATAAGAAAAACCGCTGAATTTAAAAGAAAAAGGCAGTGATTGGCTTGTAGATAATTTGTCGTTGGTTTCAGAAGTAAGAATCAACTTATGACGACTAGAATCGGAAATTTTACTTAAATCATAGTCTTTAGGCACTTCCCCATTGCTTTGGAAATAATAAAAATTTTGACCATTCAAGTTACAATTGAAAGCGAATAGTAAAATTAGTAAATTATAAAGTCGCATCATCTTTTAACAAATTTACATCTTTTATTAGTGAGACTCCAAATTTTATTCTTTGATTAGATTTGGCAAGAAGCACTAACCAAGAAAGCCTTGCTAGAGTTGTTATTGTTAAATGCCTCGGAGCAAGGTTCCAATACCATACTAGCTATCAAACAATTGGTAAAAACGATCGCACAAAAAAAAAGCAATGCACCTTGTGCATTGCTTTTTTTTAAATTTTATTGAAAATTATCTAACTACATTTAATTTAGTAGTGGAAGTACCATTCAATGTTGTAACATTGATAGTATAGATACCAGTAGATAAATTAGCAGTGTTGATTAAGAAATTGTTTTCACCAGCTTCCATCATACCATTTTGCTCAACTGATACCAATTGACCAACGGTATTGTAAACTTCAATTTTCACATTGGTGTTTTCAGTTAGGTTAATTTTGATATTAGCAAAATCTTTAGCAGGATTAGGATAAACAGAGTTGATAGTTGCTTTAGCAGCAGCTTCTTGGATGTTTGCAGCAAGGTTCCATAATCTTGTAGAACCAGCATTTAAGATTGGTCTGTTATTAACATTCGCACCATCATACTCAGCCACGAAACCGATTAAGTTAATGAATGGCACTTTATTCCAACCGTAGTTGCTACCAGCATCGTCTTTGGTGTTGCAATATTCAGTGTTGTTGTCTTTGGAATAAGAAACTTTAGTTTCAGCACCTACCACATAAGTGAAATCATAAGTATAGTCTACATCTGGCTCAGCAACATCAGGAATGATAGCAGCTAATCCCCAAGCAGAGTTACCAGGGAATCCTCTCGTAACGTGTTGGTGTCTGTAGCCATCCATATATTCTAATTCGTTGTATAATGGGTGAGAAGCACCACCAACGCCACCAGAAGAATGGAATTTGCTATAGTAATTGTGTTGACTCCAATAGTTGTTAGCAGGATTTCCTCTAACTTCATCTTCAGTAACAATAGCACCAATTCTTAAATCACCAGCCCAATAATCAGAGAAACGAGCATTTACTCTGAAAACAATGGTTCTGGTGGTAGGGTTATAACTTTTAGCAACAATGGTAACTTTTACAGGTGCATCAACAGATAATCTGTTGGTGATTTCTTGCGCCCAAGTACCTCTGTTTGCAGGGAATATGGTTCTGTCAATAAATCCATCAGGGTAACCTTTTGCATAAGCCGCGTTAATTATATCACCTTGTGCAGTCGCCATTAAATCGGTGCCACTTGAGTTGTGGTGCATTGCGGGAATGACTCTGTCAGGATTTTGATCAACTACATCTTTCATAATTAAGTGACCGTCTGGGCAATATCCGCACCATCCGCCAGTTGCTTCTTCGAACAATACATTTCTTTCTACTGTTGAAGTGCCTTGGTTTCTTAGTACGCTTGCAGTTAATTCACTGTTAGCTAAATCAGCATCAACATCAGCGTTAGGATCTGAAACCCAAACTCTAACTGCACTTAAGGTACCTACGATACCGCTGCTCCAAGGAATATTGTGTGTAAAAGCGATTGTATTGTCACCACTTCCCATTAAGCTCAATGAGCCCATTGTGTATGTTTGAGCAGCACCACCATCGATTGAATAATTTACTTTTAAAGCAGTAATTGGTGTTTTACCATAATTGGTAACTACACCACCTATGCTTACTGCATCGCCCACTTTATAAAAACGGGTTAAGTTAGTACTTAACAAAGCAGGATCTAAATCAGCTTGGATACCATAATTAAATTGATAAACGAGATTTTTTGCATCAGAATAATCAGAAGCTACTTTAAAGTTTGATGTTGAACCACCCATTGTGTAACCCACGCTACCGTCAGAGTTTTCACAACCAATAAGGCCTGTTGAACCTGTAGTCCCATAAGCATTGTAGATGATATCAAAACGGCCAGAAGTACCTTCGTAAAGTACAATAGCGAATGAATGTACATCGGTGTTTGCAGCAATTGCAGAACCTTTAGCAGACAATCCAAAGAATTGGATAACATGTCTTCTGTTCGGCGCAGCACCTGTATTGTAACTGAATACTTGAATTGGGAAATTTGCATTTGGAGCAGCTTTCAATTCAAAATCTTTCCAAAATGCATAAATTGCATTGTTAGGGTCGGCACTGGTTAAACTAGAACCAGGTGCTACAGTTGAAGTAGCAGAGGTGTTAAAAGTGATGTAACCATTGTCGCTTGCCTTATATGAAGAAACAGCTGTACCATAAAAGTTGAATGTAAATGGAATGGTTTGAGCGCCTGAAAGCACGTCGTTTGAAGTTTTGTTCAGAATAACGGTGTTACCTGATGTAGCAAAAACTTGGCCGCTGGCATATCCTGTTGGATTGGCGCCCTCTTTTTTAACATGGTAGTAATTTTGAGCAAATGCTGACGATGACATCAGCAATGCTAACACTGGAAGTATTATTTTTTTCATTTTTTAATAAAATTTAAGCAATTTTAGGCAAAAATTGCTTAATATGAAAGAAATATTTAATTAATTTTAAACATTTCCACATTTTTTTGTCCAACCACCGTAGTGAATTTATTTTCAGTTAAACAATACTCCATGTCCTCTTGGTGGTGCAAATGCGAAAGTCTTTGATAATGTGAGGATTTTGTTAAATATTCGGAAATATTGTTTGCTGCTTTTTCATAAAGATCTAGCACCATGAATGTTGAATCACATTCAAGTTTAAGTTGGTTGAAATTTAATAATTTTTTAGACAAAGCACCCGCATACAAGGAATCTTCCAAATTCACCTTGTCTTTCCAACCTGCACAAAGCAGTATCACAGCTTTATTATCGGTCTTTAGCCAATTTGCGGTTGCATCAATATTTAAAAAGCTGCCTGCAATCACATGACTTGCGCCTGCTATCATAGCAGCAGTTATGCACTTTGTGCCATTCGTAGTCGTTAAAGCAAGTTTTTTGTCCGTAAGTAAGCCATTCATACATTCAAAAGGAGAATTGCCCATGTCGAACCCTTCGATTTTATGACCATTCCGTTCGCCAGCTATAACATATCCTTGGTTTCGTAAAATCAAAGCTTCATCAATGGAATCTACTGCTCTCACCGAACTAGCCCCTTCATGTATCGCAGTGCAAATAGTTGAAGTAGCTCTTAGAATATCGATAACCACCACATTTTTATTTTTTACCTCTGCCAAATGCAATAATGCAGGACTTAACACAACTTCAATATCAATCATTCCACAATAGTAGAAATCTATTTTACAAAAATCAAATTAAAGGTCTCATTTTTGTATTTTAATTTTAGAATGAGAATAAAGACCCTCCTTGTTATTTCGCTTTTGTTGTTTCATTTGCCGTTGTTTTCGCAATTAAAAGAACAGATTTTGAACAATGCATTGGTTCAAATTGATACCAAAGACTATAATAGCGCCATTGTTACACTTAACCAATGTTTAGATAAAGACAATAAATATGCTTTGGCTTATTTTCACAGAGGGTATTGTTATTTAATGTTAAACAAACCCAATGTGGCATTGGTAGATTTTAATCAAGCCATTTTGTTGAATGATTTGCTAATTGAAACGTATTTTAATAGAGGACTTGCGCATCAAGCGCTGAAGAACTTTACATTTGCAGAAGGTGATTTTAATACTTACCTAAAAGCAAATCCCAATGATTTAAAAGCTTACCTTAACTTGGCTTTTTTGCATGAAGCAATGAATGACTTAGAATCGGCCATCCAGGATTACACCAATTATTTAAAAATTAGTCCACAATCGGTCGAAGTCTTAAAATACCGAGCACTTGCTTATGCCCAAATTGATTCAGTGAATAAGGCCATTGAGGATTATAACAAATGCTATGTAATTAATAATTTAGATTCTACAATATGGCTCTTAAAAGGCAATGTTTTTTATGATGCCATGCGTTTTAAAGAAGCAATCGAATCATACAGCATTGCAGTTTTAAATAGCCGGGGGAGCCGCGAACCACTCATAAATAGGGCTGATGCTTACGCTGCTTCAAGTCAATTCGAAAACGCCATATTAGATTATCAGCAATTGCTGCGCTATGAAAAATACAATCCTGATTTTTATTTTAATAGTGCCTTTTGTTATTTGCAACTCAATCAACCCAATGATGCGATTGCTAATTTTGCCAAAGCAATAGACAATGACTATGAGAACCTCGGTCAATTGCTAACACTTAGAGGGGTTGCCTACAACAATCTTCAAATGAAAACAGAAGCTTGCAACGATTGGCAGAAGGCGTATGCTTTAGGTTATAAAGAGGCTGCCACTTATCAGAACAATTATTGTAAATAATTTTATTTACTCGAGAAAATTTTAAAATTCCCAAGGCCCCATTTCTGTAAACGGTATTGTATCGATACCCAAATAACACCTAAGCCATAAATGCTGCTTCGCTTTAGATTTATACTGCTAGCTTCATCAAAATATTTGGTTGGACAGGTGACCTCTGCAATTTCAAATCCTGCATAAAAAATTTGGGCAATCATTTGATTATCGAATATAAAATCATCAGAATTCTTTTCAATGTCTATTTTTTCAAATATTTTTTTATCAAAAGCTCTATAACCCGTGTGGTATTCCGAAAGTTTTTGTCCCATCATGATGTTCTGGCCAAGGGTTAAGATTCGATTGGCAATGTATTTATAAATAGGCATGCCTCCTTTTAGTGCACCTTTACCTAAAATCCGGCTACCAAATACCACTGGATACAAATCATTGGCAATGATATAGGCCATACTTTCGATTAATTTAGGGGTATACTGATAATCTGGATGCAGCATAATGATTATATCAGCACCAATGCTTAGTGCTTTGTTGTAACATGATTTTTGGTTGCCGCCATAACCGCGGTTCACTTCATGTTTAACAATGTGTTTAATGCCCAATTCTCTTGCTTTTTCGAGGGTGGAATCCTTGCTGTTGTCGTCTACTAGTATCACTTCGTCAACCAAGTCAAATGGAATTTCATTGTATGTTTTTTCCAAAGTGGCAGAGGCATTGTAGGCAGGCAGTACGATGGCTAATTTTTTACCTTTAATCATGAGGGGACAAAACTAATTGATATATTTATAATTCGAAAGTTTAAATTTTTGCGTTTTTATAGAATTCAAGCCCGAATAGTCAATTTGATTGGACTATTGATAATGTTAAAATTACTACCTTTGCCAAATGTCTTATTTTGGAAATATATTAGAAACCATTGGTCATACGCCTTTGGTAAAACTCAATAAAATTGTAGCAGATTTGCCTTGTACTGTTTTGGCAAAAATTGAAACCGTTAATCCGGGCAATAGTATAAAGGATAGAATGGCGGTTAAAATGATTGAAGATGCTGAAAAAAGCGGCGCTCTAAAACCAGGAGGTACCATTATAGAAGGCACCAGTGGTAATACTGGCATGGGATTGGCTATGGCCGCCGTTGTAAAAGGGTACAAATGTATTTTTACAACCACAGATAAGCAAAGCAAAGAAAAGGTAGATGCAATGAAAGCTTTTGGAGCCGAGGTTATTGTCTGTCCTACCGATGTTGAACCAGAAGATCCCCGTTCTTATTACTCTGTATCAAGTCGATTGGTTAGCGAGATTCCAAATAGTTGGAAACCCAACCAATATGATAATCCAAGTAACGCAACTGCACATTATGAAAGTACTGGTCCCGAGATATGGGAACAAACTGAAGGTAAAATTACCCACTTGGTAGTTGGTGTGGGCACTGGCGGTACGATTAGTGGAACCGGAAAGTATTTAAAGGAAAAAAATCCTAACATTAAAGTTTTAGGAATAGATACCTATGGCTCGGTTTTCAAAAAATACAAAGAGACAGGTATTTTCGATAAGAATGAAATATACACCTATATTACCGAAGGTATTGGCGAGGATTTCTTACCTGCAAATGTTGATTTCAATGTCATCGATCATTTCGAAAAAGTGACAGATAGAGATGCAGCCATTTACACCCGTTTAATTCCAAGAATGGAAGGTATTTTTGTTGGGAATAGTGCTGGATCGGCTATCGCAGGGTTGCTTCAGATGAAAGATATGTTTAAAAAAGACGATGTTGTAGTGGTGATTTTCCATGACCATGGGACCCGTTATTTGGGTAAAATGTTTAACGAAGATTGGATGCGTGACAGAGGATTTTTGGAAAGCAAAAAACCTGCATTGGCCATTGATTTGATAGAGAAACACAAAAATCAAAAATTGGTGACTATCAACGAAAATGCCTTGGTGAAAGAAGCCTATGAGCTGATGAAGAAATACGATATTTCTCAAATTCCTGTGGTGAATAATCAAAATGAATATACAGGTTCCTTGAATGATGTAGATTTATTTGAAAAATTAATTGACCAACCCGAAATAAAAGAAAGCAGCATTTCAAAAGTGATGTCTCAAGCTTTTCCGTGGGTTAAGCCAGATGATTTAATAGAAACGGTATCGAAATTAATTAATAAAAATAACCAAGCAGCACTCATGGTAGATAGGGGAGGTAACACACATATTATCACAAAATATGATGTGATTGATGCTGTTAGTTAAGGGCCCTTTTAGCTGTAAAAGCCAAATTAAGCCTAATTAATTTAATTTGAACAATTCGCTAACAGCATCATTGTTTCTATTTTGTACTTGTTAGTTCTACCTTGACTGTTGCACATGCTTTGGTTTCACCTGTTGTGAGGCCACCAAAGTTTTTGTTTTCATGCGCTACATAATGTCTAAGTCGCTCATTTTTTTCGGGACTTAAAATATGAAGTTGCTCAATGATAGCTTGAGCTACATTGTATTGCGGACCCATTTTACCATCGTCAACTTTAATACATATTCCAAAATGTTCGTTAACTAATCCAATAGAATAAATGCCATCGGCACCTGTTTTGCCAATAAGTTTGCCCTCAGCTTCTTTCATCAAATCCGTGCAATAACGCTTCTGGCCTGCTATCATTTCGGGGTAGGCAGTGATTGCATCCACCATGGTTTTACAAGCCTTTTGAGTGGCCTCGTCGAATTGTGAAGGGTAAACCAAGTTTTTGTAAGCGATGGCCTGATTGATTACAGGAAAAGCAAAAATTGGTGCGGAACAACCATCTATACCACTCTGTATTTTTTCAATGGGATATCGATGAAAATCGGCCACAATCTTTAGAATGGTTTGATGCAATGGGTGATTTATATTGATATAATCTTTAATTGGCAGATTTTTATAGACACAGTAGGCTAAAAATCCGGCGTGTTTGCCACTGCAATTATTTTGTATACGCTTGGGTTGTAGGTCGTTTTTGATAAGGTAATTGGCGTCTTCTTTGAGTGTAGGCATTTGGGGGCCACATAACAAATCATCGGCGGTTAAACCAATTTTATCTAAGATGCTTTGCACCGTTTCAACATGCTTTGGTTCGCCATTGTGGCTGCCACAAAAGATTGCAATTTCTTTTTGAGTAAAACCAAAATGTTCAACAGCGCCGCTGGTAAGCAATGGTATTTGTTGAAAGAATTTCATCGCTGAGCGCGGAAAACACAATTGTTCAACATTACCCATGCTAAAAATGACTTGATCATTTTCATTTACAATACAAATAACACCGCGGTGAAAACTCTCTAATACATCACCTCTGTATACTTCAACTATTATCGGATTTGCCATTAATTTTATGAATTTTGGTTGGAGGCTAATAAAAACATGCTTGCCATGCGAATAGCCACACCATTTTCTACCTGATTTAAAATAATACTGTAGTCGCTATCGGCTACTTCACTTGTTATTTCTACGCCTCTGTTAATTGGACCTGGATGCATAATGGTAATGTCTTTACCGATGCTTTCGAGCAAGGGCAAGGTTAAACCATATTGCATACTGTATTCGCGCAATGAAGGAAAGTATTTAATATCTTGTCTTTCCATTTGAATGCGCAACATATTGGCAACATCGCACCATTCAAGGGCCTTTCGTAAATTATGTTCGACCTTAACACCTAATTGTTCAATGTATTTAGGAATTAAGGTACTTGGACCACAAACCATTATTTCGGCACCCAATTTCTGCAAGCAGTAGATATTTGAAAGGGCGACACGGCTGTGCAAAATATCACCAACGATGACTACTTTTTTACCAGCCACTTCTCCCAAAGATTCTTTGATAGAATAAGCATCTAGCAAGGCCTGGGTTGGATGTTCATGGGTGCCATCACCCGCGTTGATAATAGTGGCATCAATGTGTTTGGCTAAAAATATACAGGCGCCAGGGCTTGGGTGTCGCATAACCACCATGTCTACCTTCATACTGAGTATGTTTTTTACCGTATCAATTAAGGTCTCACCCTTAGAAACAGAAGATGAAGAGGACGAGAAATTAACGATATCTGCACTGAGTCTTTTTTGTGCCAACTCAAATGATACCCTTGTCCTTGTAGAATTTTCAAAGAAAAGATTAGCAACGGTTATATCTCTAAGAGAAGGCACTTTTTTGATTGGACGGTTGATAATCGTTTTAAAATTATCGGCGGTCTCAAATATTAATTGAATGTCTTGCTCTGTGAGATCTTTAATCCCCAATAAGTGTTTAACGGATAATTGTGTCATGCGTTTATTAACCAAACTTTATAATTATTTTCCTCCCAATCTACTTTAACTTTCTGAGCGTGACCTCTGGTGTCAACGCTTTTGCCAACGTAATCGGGCGCAATTGGATTCTCTCGGTTAAATTTGCGATCAATTAGAACACATAATTCTACTTTTGCCGGTCGACCAAAATCTAGCAAAGCGTCCATTGCACTTCTTATGCTTCTGCCGGTAAATAACACATCATCAATCAAAATAATTTTAAGACCTTCTGTACTAAATGGAATGTGAATAGGATTGGCTACCAATTGTTTTTCAGCGGTTCTAAAATCATCGCGATAGAAAGTAATATCTAATTCGCCATATTTAATCTTCGAACCTATAATTTCTTCTACCATTTGGCGAATAATTCTAGCAGGGGTAATACCGCGTGGCTGCAATCCAATAATAGCAGTATTTGTAAAATTGCCATGGTTTTCAACCAATTGATAGGCTAAACGATGCAAGGTTGCATTGAGTTTTTGATGGTCGTATAGTAATTTTTCTTCCAATAGGTTTTATTTTGAAAGTGTAATAATGGTATCGAATTCCATTTTGTCTAATTTCATAACACTCAGTCGGCCTTGTCTTATTAATCCAATGTTGGAGAGCATATCATTGGATTTTATTTGCTCAAGCGTAACTGTTTTTTTTAGTTTCTTTACTGGTTTTAAATCAACAACCAACCAATTGGTGTCCTCTGTTGTTGGGTCTTGGTATGATTCTCTGTTAACCTCGGCAATGCCAACAATCTCTTTGCCTTCGTTGCTATGGTAAAATAATACTTGGTCGCCAAGTTGCATTTCTCTTAGGTTATTGCGGGCTTGATAATTTCTTACACCATCCCAAGTTGTGAGTCCATCTTTTTCGAATTTATCCCATGAATATTTAAAGGGTTCCGATTTTACAAGCCAGTAATTCATAGCATCGCAAATAAAACTAAAATAATAGGTTAATTCAAACGTTACCTTAAAAGGATATACACTTTTTATACCGAGTTTTTTATACCGTAAAAAAATTACAAAATTGAATAGGTTGTGCCTTCCTTACCATCTTTTATTTCGAAACCTAAAGTACTTAATTTATTGCGGATTTCATCAGACAATGCATAGTTTTTATTCAACTTGGCCTCATTGCGCATATTTAGGAGCATTTGCATAACAGAATCTAGCTTATCATTAGAATTGTTGACCTCCGATTTCAGTCCAAGGATATCGAAAATCAAGGGGTCAAAATGTTCTTTTAATAAATCCAGTTCAACTTTTGATATCATTGCGGTTCCGCCATTTACTGAATTTATAATGGTAGCCATTTCAAATAACTTAGAAATAAGAATGGGGGTATTCAAATCTTCATTCAAGGCAACATAACCTTCATTTATTAAGCCTTCAATTGCACCGTTTTCTGCCTCCGTTGGGTTTATTTTTTTGAGCGTTTCGGAAGCTGCTAATAAGCGTGCTAAACCCTTTTCAGAGGCTTGCAAGGCGGTATTGCTAAAATCAAGTGTGCCTCTGTAATGGGCCATTAAAATAAAAAACTTGAGGGTCATCGGAGAATAAGCTTTCTCTAACAATGGGTGTTCTCCCGAAAAAAAGGCTTCAACACTTATGCCATTGTTAAGCGATTTTGCCATTTTCTGCCCATTGATTGTAATCATGTTATGATGCATCCAATACTTGGCTGGATTGTGCGAGGTACAAGCGGTAGATTGTGCTATTTCCGATTCATGGTGTGGAAATAACAGATCCATACCACCGCCGTGGATGTCAAAAAAATCGCCCAAATATTTCTTACTCATGGCGCTACATTCAATGTGCCAACCCGGGAATCCTTTGCTCCATGGACTATTCCATTGCATAATGTGTTCGGGTCCGGCTTTTTTCCAAAGCGCAAAATCATTGGAATTTCTTTTTTCTTCCTGGCCTTCTAGTTCCCTTGCTTCATTGCCAGCACCCGCTATTAGGTCTTCTAAAATTCTGCCTGAAAGTTTGCCGTAATCATGGGTTTCACTGTATTTTAAAACATCAAAATAAACGGAGCCATTGGCAACATAGGCAAATCCGTTTTGTATGATTGTTTCTATCATTTCGATTTGTTCGATAATATGTCCACTGGCCCGCGGTTCTATTGAAGCTGGAATTAAATTCAGTGTATTCAACATGCTGTGGTATTTGTTGGTATAAAATTGAGCCACTTCCATGGGTTCAAGTTGTTCTATTCGCGCTAATTTTCCAATTTTATCTTCACCCTCGTCTGCATCATTTACAAGGTGACCAACATCGGTAATGTTTCTTACGAGTCTCACTTTATAGCCATTGTATTTTAGGTAACGGTGTAAAATGTCGAAAAAAACTGGACCTCTCACATGGCCAAGATGGGGCAGCCCGTAAACCGTTGGTCCGCATAAATACAGACCAATAAATGGGGGTTTAATAGGCTCTAGTTTTTCGATACTTCTGCTATAGGTGTTGTAAATTCGAATGTCTTGCATGATGGGATGCAAAATTAGTGTTAAGTAGGTTAATTTTATAAGTGATATTTAAAAAAATAATAGAATGGTATTTAAATAAAATAATGTGAGTTTAGGTTAAGTCTATCAATTAAATAGGATGTCTCAAATATTTTAATCATATCCATTTTCTTCTCTTTTAGCTGCGCTGCGACTTCGTGGTTTTTGAGGATAAAAAATTGGCAAAACTTAGCCAAAGGTGTTCTCATGAGCTTGCGAATAAAAGCCCACCACGTATAGAAAATTTCAATTGGTCTTCACGCGCAGGCCCGCCCTTCATCACTGGCCAATTAAAATTTTTACGCATGACTGGCCCCCCACCCAGCAAATTCTGTTCTATAATAAATTTTCTCCTACTTTTTTGTTTGGACAAAAAAGTAGCAAAACTTAGCCGAAGGCGTTCTCATGAGCTTGCGAATAAAAACCACCACGCATAGAAAATTTCAATTGGTCTTCACGCGCAGGCTCACCCTTCATCCCTGACCAATTAAAATTTTTACGCATGCGTGGAC